>JASHUM010000018.1 GCA_030040015.1 Acidimicrobiales bacterium | reverse complement strand
CCGAGGCGGGACTCGAACCCGCACGCCCTTACGGACAATGCCTTTTGAGGACATCTTGTCTACCGATTCCAACACTCGGGCAGTCATCGCAATTTAGCCAACGGGGTGCCCGTGACGTACTCCGACAAGCGGATCGCCGAGGTACTCGTCATGTTCCGCAACGGCATGAGCAAGCTCGCAATCTCCAGAGCGACCGGCATTTCCAGAGCGGCGATCCGAGATTGGACGCTTGGACGGCGACCAACGCATAGTCCCTCACATAGCTGCCGTGTCTGCTCGGGTGGCTGGGACAAGTTGCCGCCCGGTCCCTACGGCTACCTCCTCGGCTTGTATCTGGGCGACGGATGTCTTTCCTTGTGCCCGCGGGGTGTCTATCGACTCCGCATCAGCTGCTGTTCGTCATATCCCGACCTCATGGACGAATGTGCGCTTACCATGCAGGAGATCCTTCCCAACCGCGTCGGCCGCATCCGGCAGATCGGCTGTCACGAGGTGTACTCGAACTCCAAGCATTGGATCTGTATGTTCCCGCAGCACGGAGCGGGGCCGAAACACCAGCGGCGCATCGTGCTCGCACAGTGGCAGCAGCAGATCGTCGACCGCTATCCCGCTCCCTTCCTACGTGGCCTCATCCACTCGGACGGATGCCGCGTGTTGAATTGGGTCAATAACACCCCCTATTCCCGCTATCACTTCAGCAACACCTCGGACGACATCCGAGCGCTCTTCGGGCGCGCCTGTGATCGCCTCGGAGTCGACTGGCGACCGAACAACGCCACGAATCTCTCGGTGGCCAAGCGAGCCAGCGTCAATTTCCTCGACGAGTTCATCGGTCCGAAACACTGACACCACCATCAGAGAACGACCTGCCGTTACCCGTCGGTAAGGTGACTCCGAGGTGCAGGCGTGTCAGCCTGGTGCTGCCCACGTCCCCCACCCGGAGAGGAGCAGAGCAGCGCCGTGCCGGCCTTCACCTTCCCCGGCCAAGGGTCGCAGCGCCCGGGCATGGGCCAGCCGTGGGTCGACCATCCGAGCTGGGAGGTCGTCGAGGAGGCCTCGGAGATCTCCGGGCGCGACGTCTCCCGGCTGCTCTTGGACGCCGACCAAGACGAGCTCACCCGCACCGCCAACGCCCAGCTGGCCACGTTCGTCCTGAGCCTGGTGGCGCTGGACGCCGTTGAGCGGGTCGGCATCGAGCCGACGGTGTGCGCCGGCCACAGCCTGGGCGAGTACAGCGCCCTGGCGGCGAGCGGCGCTCTCGCCTTCGAGGACGGGGTCCGGCTGGTGGTCGAGCGGGGCGAGGCCATGCACGACGCCGCCGAAGAGCGGCCCGGGACCATGGCCGCCGTGCTCGGTGCCGACGACGACACCGTCGAGGCAGCCTGCCAGCGGGCCGAAGGTGAGGTGTGGGTCGCCAACTACAACGCCCCCGGGCAGGTGGTGATCGCCGGCACCGTCGAGTCCGTGGAAGCGGCGTCAGCGCTGGTCAAGGAGCTCGGCGCCCGCAAGGTCCTGTCCATGCCGGTGGCAGGTGCCTTCCACACCACCCTGATGGCGCCGGCCCGTGCCCGCCTGCGCAAGGCCCTGGCCGACACGACCTTCACGGATCCCGAGACGCCGGTAGTGGCGAACGTCGACGGCCGGGTACATGCCGACGCATCCGAATGGCCGTCACTGCTCTCAGCCCAGCTGTGCAGCCCGGTCCGGTGGCGCCAGAGCCTCGGCACCATGAGCGAGATGGGCGCCGAGCCCGTGGTCGAGCTCGGGCCCGGAGGCGTCCTCTCCGGGCTGGCCCGCCGCACGTTGCCGTCGTCCACGGCGCTGGCCGTTCAGAAGCCCGACGACGTGGACGAGTTCCTGTCCGTCCTCGCCGGCAGGGAGGCAGCCGGTGTCCACGAGACTCATCACGGCGAGCTCCTCACCACCGCCGTGCGACTGGTGGTGTCCCCGGCGGCCGGCGTCTTCCAGCCGGAGCCGCTCGAGGGCGCGCCGATCCTCGGAGCCGCCCTCCGCGGCCAGCCCCCGGCCGGACAGGTGGCAGGCACTCCGGTCGAGGTCGGAGCCCTTCTCGGGCGGGTGGGTCACGTCGAGGTGCGCACGCCGTTCGCCGGACAGCTGGCGGGCTTCCTCGCCCTGGAGGGCGAGCGCCTCGTGGCCGGGCAGCCCGTGGCCTGGCTTCGCGTCGAGCGGAGCTGACAGCATCGACCCTGGCATGACCCCAGCATCCACGAGAGACAGGGCGGGCCGGGTGGTCCTCGTCACCGGCGCCAACCGCGGCATCGGGCTGGCGTGCGCCCGGCGGTTCCGCTCCCTGGGCGACCGGGTGGCCGCCACCTATCGCACCGACCCGCCACCGGCCCACCCCGACGAGGCCGGACCGGAGAAGGCCGGCGGTGAGCTGGTGTCGGTGCGGTGCGACGTGACCGACCCGTCGTCGGTCGACGAAGCCGTCGCAGGCGTGGAGGAGAGGCTCGGTCCGGTCGAGGTGCTGGTGGCCAACGCCGGCATCACCAAGGACACCTTGTTGCTGCGCATGGGCGAGGACACGTGGAGCGAGGTGCTCGACACCGACCTGAGCGGCGTCTACCGGGTGGTGCGCCGGGCGCTCGGGCCCATGGTGCGGGCCCACCGCGGCCGCATCGTGCTGGTGTCGTCAGTTGTGGCCTTCGTGGGCTCACCGGGACAGGTCAACTACGCAGCCGCCAAAGCGGGTCTCGTCGGACTGGCCCGCTCCCTGGCGCGGGAGGTGGGGAGCCGTGGCATCACCGTGAACGTCGTGGCACCCGGTGTGGTCGAGACGGATATGATCGCCGACCTGGGCGAATCCCGCCTGGAGCAGCTCACGTCGCTGGTGCCGCTCGGTCGGAAGTGCACACCGGACGAGGTGGCCGGGGCGGTCGCTTTCCTGGCCTCCGAGGACGCTGCCTACATCACCGGGACCGTGCTGCCCGTGGACGGCGGCATGGCCATGGGCCTGTGAAAGGAGACGAGCGGTGAGCGATGCCACCTTCGACAAGTTCCGTGCCTGTGCCGTCGAGGTGCTCCAGGTACCCGAGGACAAGGTCGTGCCCGAGGCGCGCTTCGGCGACGACCTCGACGCCGACAGCCTCGACCTGGTCGAGCTGGTGATGGCCCTGGAGGAGGCGTTCGACATCACCGTCGAAGAGACCGAGCTCGAGGGCATCGAGACGGTGGGGCAGGCCTACGACCTGATCTCGGCCAAGCTCTGAGCGATGCTGCTGGGGACCACTCCCGACGGGCCCGTCCGGGGCCGGCGGGTGGCCGTGACCGGTGTGGGCGTGGTGTCGTGCTGCGGCATCGGCGCCGGGGCCTTCTGGGAGGGGCTGCTGGCCGCGGCGCCCGAGGGTGAGCACCGGGTGGTCGGGTTCGACCCGACCGCGTGGTTCGGGCCCAAGGACGCACGGCGCGTCGACCGTTTCACCCAGTTCTCGGTGGCCGCCGCCGACATGGCGCGGCGCGACGCGGGCGACGTGTCGCCCGACCCCGACCGGGCCGGTGTCGTCTTCGCCACCGGAGTGGGCGGGCTCGAGTCCCTGGAGGAGCAGTGCGTCGTCCTCCAGGAGAAAGGGCCCCGGCGGATCTCTCCCTTCCTCATCCCCATGATGATGGCCAACGCCGGCGCCGCCACGGTCTCCATGCGCGCCGGCTGGCACGGCCCGTGCGAGACCATCACCACCGCGTGCGCAGCGGGCACCCACGCCCTTTCTGCGGCCGCTCGCCTGGTGGCGACGGGCCGATGCGACGTGGCCATCGGCGGTGGCTCGGAGGCGGCCATGACCCCGTTGGGCATCGCCGCCTTCACCAACATGACCGCCCTCTCGTCCCGGGGCATCTCCCGTCCCTTCGACGCCCGCCGCGACGGGTTCGTCGTGGCCGAAGGAGCAGCGGCGTTGGTGCTGGAGGAGCTCGGCCACGCCCGCCGGCGCGATGCCCGCATCTACGGCGAGGTCTTGGGTGCGGCATCGACCGCCGATGCGCACCACATCACGGCGCCTGCCCCCGGCGGGGCAGGCGCGGCGACGTGCATGGAGCTGGCTCTGGCCGATGCCGAGCTGGCCCCGGCCGACGTCGGCCACATCAACGCCCACGGGACCTCAACCCCGCTCAACGACCTGGCCGAGGCGCAGGCCATCGTCAAGGTGTTCGGCTCGCCCGGCCCCCCGGTGACCTCGATCAAGGGGGTCACCGGCCACGCCTTGGGCGGCGCCGGAGCGATCGAGGCGGTCTCGGTGGTCCTGAGCATCGACAAGGCGCTCATCCCGCCAACGGCGGGATACGAGGAGCCCGATCCCGAGATCCCCCTCGACGTGGTCCACGGCGCCCCCCGCCCCTGGGAGCCGGGACCGGTGCTGTCCAATTCCTTCGGCTTCGGTGGGCACAACGGCTGCCTGGTGATCGCCCCGGTGCGTGACTGACGCCGATGCCCTCGGCGCCTCCGAGGAGCCTGCCGACCTCGAGGTCGGCGCCTTCTCGTCGAGTGCGCCGTGGCTGGTGGACCCCGCCGCCCTCGCCTGGCGCGACGGCATCGACGAACTGCGGGCCGCCACCCGGGCCGAGGCACCGCACCTCACCCGCCGTCGCCGGCTCCCGCCTGGTGTCCGCGTGGTGCGGGTCGCCTCGCTGCTCGGGCGGGCCCTACTGGGCTGGTACGGCTTGGACCGCCGCCGCGGCACCCACGTGTCGCGTGCCGGACTCTCACTGCGCCTCCGCCGAGCCTTCGAGCGCCTAGGGCCGACCTACATCAAGCTGGGCCAGATCCTGTCCTCGGGCGAGGGGCTGTTCCCCGAGGAGCTGGTGTCCGAGTTCCGCCTGTTGCGCGACCAGGTTCCGGCCGAGCCGTTCGACATCGTGCGCCGCATCGTCGAGGAGGACCTCGGCCGCCCTCTCGACGAGCTGTTCGCCGTCTTCGAGCTCGCCCCGGTGGCAGCGGCGTCCATCGCCCAGGTCCACGCGGCGCGACTCGTCACCGGGGAGCAAGTCGTCGTCAAGGTGCAGCGCCCGACGGTGGCTCGCCTCGTTCGTCTCGACCTCGGCGTCATGAGCTGGATCGCCCCCTTGTTGGTGGGCCGGATCCCGGTGGCGGCCCTGGCCAACCCCCCGGCGCTGGTCGAGCTCTTCGCCGAGACCATCGTCGAGGAGCTCGACTTCCGTCTCGAGGCGCAGAACATGCTCGACGTGGCCCGCGTCCTGGCCGAGACCGGGCAGCGGGCACTGGTCGTCCCCCGTCCCCATCCCGAGCTCGTGACCCGTCGCGTCCTCGTCATGGAGCGGCTCGACGGGTTCGCCTGGGGCAACGTCGAGGCCATGCACAACGCCGGCGTCGACACCGCCGCAGTCCTGCACGCCGCGATGATCGCCTTTCTCGAGGGGGCGCTCCTCTACGGGGTCTTCCACGGAGACCTCCACGGCGGCAACCTCTTCGTGCGCCACGACGGGCGCGTGGCCCTGCTCGACTTCGGCATCACGGGTCGCCTCGACGACGCCCAGCGCCTGGCTCTGCTCCGCCTCATCATCGCCGGCTCCGCCTACGACATCCGCGGCCAGGTCGAGGCCATTCGCGACCTGGGCGCGCTGCCGGCGTCAACCGATGTCGACGCCGTCATCCGTGACCTTGGACTGGACAAGCCCCCGGTTGACCCCACGACCCTGAGCGGAGAGGAGCTCACGTCGCAGATCCGCGACGTCACCAAGGCCCTCCTCGGCTACGGCGCCCGCATGCCCAAGGAGCTCATGCTCTACGTGAAGGACATGCTCTTCCTCGACGGCGCCATCGGCTTGATGGCGCCCGAGATGGACATGATCAGCGAGATCGTGGCCATCGTGATGCACTTCTACGTGCACCACGGTGAGCGGATCGCTCGTGACATCGGCCTCGACCCGGCGTTCATGCCTGCCATAGACGTCGAGGGGATCCGGGCCTCCTTCGGCATCACCGAACCTGTGGAGGGTCTCACCTATCGAGAGCTTCAGGAACGCCGGGAGCTGATCCGCCGACGCCTCGAGCACCAAGCCGGGCGGGCCAAACGGCGCCACGGAAACTGAGCTTGACCCCGGCACAGAAGCCTCACAGAGGTCCCTTGGCACTTTCACAGGTGCCCCGCGGTTGGACGCGGCGACACCGGACTGCGAATGTCTGGTCACCTACCGCGGAGACGTGACCTGAACATCGAGAGCCCCGTCGCTCGAAGTCGTCGCCAGCCATCGAGCGAGGCAGCTCGGTCGCGGGGACGGCTCGACTCGCCGGCGACGCCAGCCGCGGTTGCCGGGCTGAGCGGGATCGCTTTCGTCCTGGCCCGGCTGTTCCTGGTCGCCCACGGCAACATCACGAGGTTCGTCTTCGCCGGCAGTCGGTTCGTGAACCCGGCCCGAGCCCCGAAGGGGCTGCACGTGTTCCACGGCACGGGGTACGACGGGCAGTTCTATTACCGCCTGGCACTCGACCCGCTCGACCTCTCCAAGACCGCCTTCGGCATCACGTTCGACAGGGTGTTCCGGGTCGAGCGCATCGGGTTCCCGGTCTTGTCGTGGATCGTCTCGGGCGGGGGCCACGCTTCGGCCGTCCCCTGGGCCATGGTCGTCGTGAACCTGGTCGCGTTCGCGTCGTTGGGATGGCTCGGCGCCATCTTCGCTCGCGACGCCGGACGGCACGCCGTCTGGGGTCTGCTCTTCCCCGCCTTCTGGGGACTGCTGTTCAGCATGGGGCGCGATCTTCCCGAGGTCGTGGCGAGCGCGTTCCTGCTCGCCGCCTTGCTCCTGTTACGACGACGACGTTGGTGGGCGGCAGGCCTGCTCCTCGCCGGCGCTGTGCTCACCATCGAGACGACCTTCGACGTCGTGCTGGCCGTCGCTGTCGTGAGCGTCGCCCGGGTTCTCTGGGGCCGACGCAGGCCGGGCTCCGAAGACCTGGCCTGGGTCATCCCGGTGGCGTCCTTCGGCGCCTGGCAACTCTACGGCTGGGAGGAGACCGGCAAGCTCCCCTTCCGCAACGGAGCAGGGGACAACCTGGCCGTACCGGTGGTCAACATGGTTCGTGCCGTCGGCCATTTCCTGGCCACGTGGCCGTCGTCGAGCTCGACCATCTGGCTGAGCGAGTTCGCCGTCCTGGCTGTCGTCACCATCGTGGCGGCATGGTCGATCTCACAGAGCCGGGTCACGCTGTGGGAACGGGTGGCATGGGGCATCGCCCTGCTGGTGGCGCTGTCGCTCTCGAAGGGGATCTGGTCCGGGCGAGCCGACTTCCGCGGGTTCGAGGACCTCTACCTCCTCTCGGCCGTCGTCATGGTCGGGTCACGTCGCCGGCTGTGGATCCCCGTCGCACTCCTCGGTGTCCTGTGGGCCGCCACGTTCGTGCATCGCGCCATCCGCCTGTGACGCCGACGGTGTCGCCGTCACTCAGCGCCGCGCCCCCGGCGCCAGCCACAAGGCCCCTCCCCCGCTGACCGCCGGCTCGCCGAGCGCCCGGGTGAGCAGTGCGATCAGCCGTGTCCCGCCCGGGCTGGGAGTGACGACGACGACGGCCTGCGCGCCGCCTGCGAACGCCTGGGCACGGACGCTGTCGACGAGCGACGTCGCGGGACGAGCCGGGAGCGTTCCCAAGGCGGCGGCCGCGAACACCAACCCGAGAGGGCCGTTCGTCGGGGCGGTGGCGGCACGTCCATCGGGCCCGGGAACGATGGCGTACCCGGTGGTGAGCCGGTAGGAGAGTCCCGACCGCGCCTGCCAGACGAGTGCGTCGCCGTCGGTGCCCGTCGACACCGGGTACTCGCGCACGACGGTCCCCGCCGGCAGCCGGCGGAGGGCCGAGACCACGCTCGGCCGGGGCAGGCGCTGGGCCGGATAGACCCAGGGCGCCACCAGCGCGGCCGGGGCGAGGCATGCACACGCCACGACGAGCACGACCGAAGGCGCCAGCCACCACCGCTGGCGAGCCCGACGCCGAGCCGACAACGACCGCCAGGCGTGGTCCAGAACGAGCGCCAAGGCGAAGCCGGCGAAGAGATCCACGAACGCCGCGAAGCGCGAGGCAGCGATCGACGACAGCAGCGGCAGGTGCAACAGCGGCCAGGCGGGGAGGGGCACGCCGGTGGCGGCTCTTCCCACGTGCAGGGTCGTGCCCATGGCGAGGACAGCTGACACGGCGGCCATGCCGACTGCGAAACACAGCGTGCGGTCCTGACGCCACCTCAGGACCCCGGCCAGGAGCACGACCACCACGGGGATGCCGAGATAGTCGCCGTTGCCGCCGCTCAAGAAGACGACACCGGCGAGTGCGCCGTGGGGCACCACGAACGCCTGGAGCGACGCCGACAACCCCGTCATGTCGGCCCAGACGGCGCCGGTGAAGTGCCGGGGGCCAGCCACGTACCACCACAACGGAAAAGCGAGGACGACGGCGACCAAGGCGAGGGCGGTTCCGAGCGCCCGGCTCGTGTACGGCACCCCTTCCCTGAACCGTCGCCACCCTGACAGAGCCACGATCACGACCCCGCACGCGCCGACCGCCACACCCATGGCCAGCACCTCGGCCGACACGAAGAACTGCGCCACCACGAGCAGCCCCAGCCACAGCCCGGCCCGCCACGGAGAGCCGGTGCGGAGGCGGACGAGCCGGTCGACCACGACCAGGGCCAAGGGAGGGAGGACGAGGGTGGTGACGTTGAGATGGCCGAAGCGGAGATCGGTCGACACGAAGGGCCCGAAGCCGTAGAAGAGCCCACCCACGAAGGCACCGGGTGCCCACGGCGCGTAGCGCCGGAAGACGCGGTAGGCGACGAAGGCGTCGAGGGCCGGGGCGAGAACGAGGGCGACGGTGTAGGCGGCCACCGGCCCGGCCGTGACGGTGATGGGCGAGAGCACCAGGCCCACCAGGAGATACGACGTGTTGGCGAGGACGTTCACTCCGGCCGGGAAGTCCATGGCCCGCGTGAAGAAGGGATTCCCGCCCTGGGCGAGCACGTGCGGCACCCAGGCCAGCCACCACACGCCGGCGCCGACGTCGAGGGACCCAGTCGGCAGGGCTCCGCCGAACCCGTCGGACCACAAGTGCCACCAGACCAGGACACCCAGCGCCAGGAAGACGGCGCCGACGACGCCGTCGACGACGAGGGGACGCCCATGGTCGTGCCCCGGGATGGACCCGTGTAGCGGGCGGCGGGCCGGGTCCCGGGCGACCGCAGTGGCCGTGGCGGTCACCCGCCTACCTTCGCGCCCGGCGGGGCGCGACGTCTCAGTCCGGGAAGGGGCTCATGCGCACGGGCTCATGCGCAGGAGCCCGAGACCCGTCAGCTCGTGGAGGTGCTCCCCGAGTCGCCCGAGCCCGACGGAGGCGTCGGCCGGCTGGGCATCCAGCTCTGGCCGTTGCTCTTGAGCACGGTGGAGTCGGTGATCTCCTTGGCCGTCGCCGTGCCGTTGGACACCACGGCCAGCACGTCGACCGAGTCGTTCGTGGCGATGCTCGACACACCGGTCTCGCCGCCGTCGATCGACGTGCCGCTGTCGATCACGTAGGTGAGGGAGGTACCGTCGGCGCTTTTCACGGTCATCGACCACGTGGAGCCGGAGGTGTCGCTGATGGCGGTCACCGTGCCCGTCTGCTCCTGCATGGTCTCGTACGTGCCGTTGGGTCCCGAGATGGTGAACACGCCGTGCAGGACGTTGCCACCCATGCCGAACCCACCGAACCCACCGAACCCACCGAACCCACCGCCTCGGCCACCCCCGAAGCCACCGCCGGGCCCGGGCGGCGTGTTCGGCGAACCCGAGGCGCCCGACGAGCCCGAGCTCGTCGAGCCCCCGGAGCCTGCAGCCAAGGTGCTCGATGACGACGGCTGGCTCGAACCGCTCGTCGCTGCCGCGGCCAGGACGGCGGCGCCCACGGCCGTGCCGGTGGCGATCCCCGTCGCCGCCACCACTTTGGGCCACCGGCGGCGCCTCCGTGTCGGGGGCGCCGCAGGCGGATCCCACGTCCGCAGCGGTTCCGAAGACGGGCCAGGGGCGTCGACGTCCGGCCCCCCGAACGCCTCAGTGTGCTCGTCCATCACAGCCTCAGCTCCTTGTGTGCTCCTGACATGGCTCTATCGGTGCGAACGTACGCCGCCACCCTGTGACCAGCCTGAGTATCCCGGTGACCAGCCTGAGTATCCCGGGATCGAAGCGTCAGGCACCTGCGTCCAGGCGGCCCCGAACCCCGGCCACGAACTCCCCCGCCTCGTCGGGGCTGGCTCCCTCGAGCACCCGCCGCACCAGCGCCGAGCCGACGACGACGCCGTCGGCGTCCAGGCACGCCTCGGCCGCCTGCTCGGGGGTGGACACACCGATGCCGATGCAGACGGGAAGGTCGGTGGCGGCCCGGACTCGCCGGGCCACTCGGCGGGCCGAACCGGCGAGCTCGCCCCGCTCGCCAGTGACGCCCATGCGCCCGACGCCGTACACGAAGCCTCGCGACCGGGCGCAGATGCGAGCCACCCGGTCCTCGGGCGTGGAGGGCGCCACGAGCAGCACGGTGGCCACCCCGGCGTCGTCGGCCTCCCGGCACCACTCCCCGGCCTCCTCGAGGGACAGGTCGGGCACGATGGCGCCCGAAACCCCTGCCGACGCCAGCGACTGGGCGAAGCGACGGTGCCCGGCGCGGAAGACGATGTTGTAGTAGGTCATGACGCAGAGCGGCACTTCGACCTCGAGGCTGGTCACGGCGTCGAGCACACCGGCGGGGGTCGTGCCCCGGCGGAGTGCCTCGACCGAAGCCGCCTGGATGGTGGGACCGTCGATCATCGGGTCGGAGAACGGGATGCCGAGCTCCACGGCGTCGGCACCGGCCGCCACTACCGACTGGACGACCTGGACCCAGTCGGCACGCACTCCGGCGGTCACGTAGGTGACGAGCAGCTTGCGGCCTTGCTGACGCCGCGCCCGCAAGTGGGCCTCGAGTCGTCCCTCCACGAGCGCCGGTGCCTCGGTCACGCCAGGAGATCCCTCACCTGGGCGACGTCCTTGTCGCCTCGTCCCGACAGCGTGACGAGCACCGTGGCACCGTGGGGGATCTCCTTGCCCGCTTGCCGCGCCACCCAGGCCAACGCATGTGCAGGCTCGAGAGCGGGCACGATCCCCTCGGTGCGGGCCAGGAGGCTGAACGCGTCGAGCACCTCGGCGTCGGTGGCCTGCTCGTAGCGAGCCCGGCCTATGGTGGCGAGGTGGGCGTGCTCGGGTCCAATACCCGGGTAGTCGAGCCCGGCAGAGATCGACTCCGCCTCCTCGATCTGCCCGGCCTCGTCCTGCATCAGGTACGACTTCATGCCGTGCACGACACCGGGCACACCGTGTCCCATGGCTGCACCACCGGCCGCCTCGACACCGACCAGTACTGCGTCGGTGTCGACGAACCCGGCGAACGTACCTGCCGCGTTCGACCCCCCGCCGACACAGGCCACCACCCACTGGGGGTCGGCGCCGCCGAGGAGCTGTCGGCACTGCACCCGCGCCTCCTCACCCACGACCCGCTGCAGCTCGCGCACGATGTACGGGTAGGGGTGCGGCCCCATGACCGAGCCGATGCAGTAGTGGGTGTGGTCCACCTCCGCCACCCAGTCGCGCAGCGCCTCGTTGACGGCGTCCTTCAGGGTGCGGCTCCCGCTCGTCACCGGCCGCACCTCGGCACCGAGCAGCTCCATTCGGAACACGTTGAGCGCCTGTCTGGCCGTGTCGACCTCGCCCATGTACACGACGCAGTCCATGCCGAACAACGCCGCCGCCGTGGCGGTGGCCACCCCGTGCTGTCCCGCCCCGGTCTCGGCCACGAGCCTGCGCTTGCCCATCCGCCCGGCCAGCAGGGCCTGGCCGATCACGTTGTTGAGCTTGTGCGAGCCGGTGTGGGTGAGGTCCTCGCGCTTGAGCAGCAACCGGATCCCGAGCCGTTCGGACAGCCGCCGGCATTCGGTGACCGGGGTCGGGCGCCCGCCGTACCCGACCAGCACGGCGTCGAGCTCGTCGTGGAAGGCGGGATCGTCCCACGCTTCGGCGAAGGCCGCCTCGAGCTCCATGCACGCCGGCACCAGCGACTCGGGAACGTAGCGCCCGCCGAACTCGCCGAAGCGTCCGCTCGGGTCTGGCGACCCCATGAGCGAGCCCGTCACTCCTCCTCCTGCCAGTCGAAGGGCCGGCCTTCGTCACCCTCGGTGCGTCCCGTGGCCGCCACCCACACCCCGGACACCTCCTCTGCCTCGTCGAGCCCGGCGGCAAGAGCGGCCTGACGGGCAGCGACGAGAAAGGCGCGCAGCTTGTGCGGGTCCTTGCGACCGGGCTCCGCCTCCACCCCGCTGCACACGTCCACCCCGAAGGGGCGCAGATGGGCGACGGCGTCAGCCACGTTCCCGGCGTTGAGGCCCCCCGACACGAACAATCGAGCCGGGTCGACCACACCTTCGGCCAGGCGCCAGTCGAACACCTCGCCCGACCCCGGTGACGCGTTGTCGACGAGGACGCTGTCGGCGCCGTAGTCGTCGATCCGGCTCACATCCGGGTGGCCGGCCGGGAAGGCGCGGATCGTGAACGGGACGCGCTGGGCCACCCATCTCGTCTGGTCGGCAGACTCGTGGCCGTGGAGCTGAGCGGCACCGAGCCCGATGCGGTTCACCACCTCGACCACCCGTGCCGGCGCTTCGTCACGGAACACCCCGACGGTCAGCACCCCGCGTGGCACGCGGTCCACGATCTGCTGGACGGCGCGAGCCGAGACCTGGCGCGGGGACGGGGCGAAGATGAAACCGAGGGCGTTGGCCCCCAGGCCCACCGCCAACAGGGCGTCCGCCTCGCTGGTGATCCCACAGATCTTCACGCGCACTGCGTCAATCTCCCGAACCGTGTCGTCTGCTGAACCGTCAATCTCCCGAACCGTGTCATCTGCCGCCCGAGACATGGGCGCCGGCCCGGCGGGCGCCGACGGGGTGCCCCGCCAGTTCGGCCACGGCGGCGGCGCGGTCGGCGCTTCGCACCAGTGTCTCCCCCACCAGCACGGCCTGGTACCCGGCGGCCGCCAGGCGCGCCGCGTCGCCCCCGTTGCGCACGCCGGATTCGGCGACGGCCACCACCTGGGGGGGAATGGACCCGGCCACCCGAACGGCGCGGTCGTTGTCGACGGCGAACGTGCGCAGGTCGCGCTGGTTCACCCCGACCAGGGTGGCCCCCGCTCCCAGCGCCACCCCCAGCTCGCCCTCGTCGTGGACCTCGACCAAGGCGTCGAGCCCCAGGCGCACGGCGAGGTCGTGCAGCCGGCCCAGCTCCTCGACCTCCAGGGCGGCCACGATGAGCAGCACTGCGTCGGCGCCCATGAGCCGTGCGTCGCAGACGTCGGCCTCCGACACGGTGAAGTCCTTGCGCAGGACGGGGCATCTGCACGCCCCCCGGGCCGCGACCAGGTCTTCCGCTGAGCCGCCGAAGGCGTCGGCGTCGGTGAGCACCGACAGGCACGAGGCGCCGCCCTCCTCGTAGGCGGCCGCCACCTGGGCCGGGTCGAGGCCGGCGTCGAGCTCCCCCTTGGACGGTGATCGGCGCTTGATCTCGGCCACGACGGCCAGGCCCCGGGTCGACGCCGTGCGCACGGCGTCGGTGAACCGGCGCGGGGCGGGCATGGCGGCAGCGGCCGACTCGAGCTCGGCCACGTCCCTCCGGTCACGGGAGGCCCGGGCGCGGTGGGCGGCCACGATCTCGGCGAGGTACGTGCCCGAGGCCATCAGCCAAGCCTACCGGCGCCCCTCGGGCACCCTTCGCCTCTAGGACGCGTCGCGGTGGCAGGCTCTTTCTCGTGTCCGGCGAGGCCGAAGCAGCCACGGTGGTGGTGATCGAGGACGACCACCACATCTCCGACCTCGTGGCGCTGTACCTCCGACGCGACGGGTTCCGGGTGCTGCAGGCCGACGACGCCGAGCGCGGCCTCGAGGTGGTCGGGCGGGAGCGACCCGTGCTCGTCGTGCTCGACATCGGGCTTCCGGGCCGGCTCGACGGCCTGCAGGCCTGTCGTGAGCTCCGGCTGCAGGGCGATGTGCCCGTGGTCATGCTCACCGCCCGTGACGACGAGCTCGACCGGGTGCTGGGCCTGGAGTTGGGAGCGGACGACTACGTCACCAAGCCCTTCTCCCCGAGGGAGCTGGTGGCACGCGTGCACGCCATCTTGCGGCGCTCGGCGGCGGCGAGCGACGGCAAGGCCGAGGCCACCGTGTACCGCCTCGGTGACGTCGAGGTCGACACCGGGCGACGCGAGGTCCGCCAGGGCGGGCCGGAGCACACCGACGTCGTCGCCGTCACCACCCGGGAGTTCGACTTGCTCGTCTACCTCGCCGCCAATCGTGGTCTCGCCCTGTCGCGCCAGCAGCTGCTCGACGGCGTGTGGGGCGCCGGTTGGTACGGCGACGCGCGCACCGTCGACGTCCACGTCCGCCAGCTGCGCAAGAAGCTGGGAGACGGGCTCCGCCTGACCACCGTGTGGGGCGTGGGCTACCGGCTGGACTGAGAAGGACCCGTGCGCCGCCGCCTGACCGTGGCCATGCTCGGCGTGGTGGTCGGAACCCTGGTCCTCACCGTGGCCGGGAGCCTGCTGCTCATCCACCGCGCCGCCTACTCCGATGCCGAGGGCGAGCTCACCACCGACGCCGGGGCCTTGGCCCAGCTGCTCACGTCTCATCCCTCGGCCGTCACCGACACTCGGGTCCTCAACCTGGTGCGCCAAGCCGGCGACTACCAGTCGCTGCTGGTGGCCGGTCTGTCGCCCGCCGGCCAGTTCACCTCCCTGCCCCCGGCACTCCCCGCATCGGACGTGGGCGTCGGGTCGGTCGAAGATGACAGCGAGGTGGCCGGCAACGTGGGCAGCACCGTCTTCGTCGTCGAGCCGCTGACGCTCACCGCCCGCCAGCGGGCGGTGCTCGGTCCCGTCCCCACCGGCGACCTCCCGGTGCTGGTGGCGACCCGCCACGTGCGCCCCGTCGCCGACGGCATCGCTTACTTCCTCCTGGTGGCCGGGGCCGTGCTCGTGATCGGGGCCGCCGTGGCCGCCGCGCTGTCGCGGCGCATCACCGCCCCCGTGCAACGGGCAGTGGCCACCACCGAGCAGATGGCGTCTGGCGACCTCGCCGCCCGCGTGCCGACGGGGCCGCACGACTATCCCGAGCTACGCCAACTGGGGGACGCCATCAACGCCCTGGGGGACGGCCTGGCCAGGGCGCGCGGCCTGGAGCGGCAGTTCCTGTTGTCGGTCTCCCATGACCTGCGCACGCCCCTCACCTCCATCCGGGGCTACGCCGAGGCCATCGCCGAAGGTGCGGCCGAGGACGTCGCCGGCGCAGCGAGCATCGTGGCGGCCGAGGCCAACCGGCTCGATCGCCTCGTGCAGGATCTCCTCGACCTGGCTCGTCTCGACGCCCGCCAGTTCTCCCTGCACATCGAGCCCGTCGACGCCGGCGCCGTGGCGTCGGGGACGTTGGACGCGCTGCGGCCCGAGGCCGACGAATTCGGCGTGGCGCTGCGCGCCAACCTGCCGGGCGGCCGCGGGCCATGGGTGCGCGCCGATCCCGACCGCCTCGGCCAGGTCATGGCCAACCTGGTGGAGAACGGCCTCAAGTTCAGCGCCTCGTCCGTGGAGCTCTCCCTCGACACGACGGACGGATGGTGCCGCATATCGGTCACCGACGACGGCCCCGGCATCCCTCCCGGAACCCTGGGCCGGGTGTTCGAGCGCCATTTCACCTCGGAGCGGTCTCCAGGACGGCGCCTCGGCACCGGGCTGGGACTGGCCATCGTGGCCGAGCTGGCCCAGGCCATGGGCGGAGCGGTGCAGGCCGTCTCCCCGGTGCACGACGGGACCGGCACCCGCATGGTCCTGCACCTGCCCCTGCTGACCCTCCCCGAAGGCGCGACCTTCCGGCCCGCTCCTCCTTAGGACTGGATCGTCCCGTCGCCCGCCAGGGGCAGCGGGCGAGCGTCGGCGGCGAGGACGGTGCCGTCGGCCAGACGGAGACTGACCGGACCGGGCGCCTCCACCCGCCGGTGCAGGTAGGCCAGGGCCACCGCCGCCTCGAGCGCAGGGGACCACGCCGAGGACGTCACCGCGCCGACGCGCTCGTCACCCGAGGCGAAGATCTCCGTCCCTGTCGGCACCGGGGGCGCCGCCTCCTCGCTGCCCCGTCCCTCGGGCACGACTGCAGGAGCGCCCTTCGCCATCACCAGGCCGACGAGCCGACGCGCCACGTTGCTCCCTCGGGCGTCCAGGCGCGCCACCAGCTCCTGGCCGGTGTAGCAGCCCTTGGTGAAGCTGACGGTCCGCTCGACCAGTCCCGCTTCGGCGGCAATGGTGCGCTCGTCGAGCTCCGCCCCCATGACCGGGACGCCCGCCTCGACGCGCCGCGCCTCCCAGGCGGCCGACCCGCATCGGCGCACCGCCGGGCCGAGGGCGGCGAGCGTCTCCTCCCCCACCGCCGGGCCGAGCACGTCGACGCCTTGGATCCCGCCCCACGAGAAGGCGATGGACACCCCGTCGTCCTCGACGCCCACCGGTGACGCGGCACGATCGACAGCAGCAGCAGCCGGTCCCCGCAGCGACAGGCAGCTCATCGGCACGGCGGCGATGTCCGCCCTGACCCGCAGCTTGAAGCGCTCCAGGCGCGCCCGCACCGGGGGCCCCCATCCCCCGTCGACGTCGATCAGGAAGTCGTCCGAGGCGCGACGCGTCACCCGCACCAGGGCGTCGAGCTTGCCCTGCGGGGAGAGCACCAGGCTGTCGGTGCTCGCCCCCGTGGCCAAGGCGGCCACGTCCTGGCTGAGCTGGCCCTGGAGGTAGGACTCGGCGTCGGGACCGCGCACGACGAGGACGTCACGAGGCACGAGACGCGCTCCGGCCCCGGCGCGAAGCGCCTCGTAGTCCTGGTCCAGGGTCACGAAGTGGCGCCGGCAGACGAGGCCCCGGCCCGAGCGGCGCCGGCTCGCCGGGCGGCAGGGACGGCAGCGAGAAGGGCGGCCGCCTTGTTCACACACTCGACGTCCTCCTCGGCAGGATCGCTGTCGGCCACGATGCCCGCTCCTGCCTGCACCGAGGCTCGTCCGTCCGGGGTCACCACCATGGTGCGGATGGCGATGGCGGTGTCGAGGTTCCCCGAGAAGTCGATGTAGCCGACGATGCCCCCGTAGACGCCGCGCTTGGTGGGTTCGAGGTCGTCGATGATCTCCATGGCCCGAACCTTGGGGGCGCCCGAGAGCGTGCCGGCCGGGATGGTGGCGCGCAGGACGTCGATGGGCCCCTTGCCCGGCGCCAGGCGACCGGACACTTGTGACGTGAGGTGCATGACGTGGCTGTAACGCTCCAAGGTCATGAACTCGTCGACGTGCTCCGTGCCGAAGGACACCACCCTGCCCACGTCGTTGCGGGCCAGGTCCACCAGCATGACGTGCTCGGCCACCTCCTTCGGGTGCTCGGCCAGTTCGGCCGCCAGACGCTCGTCCTCGGCGTCCGTGCTGCCACGTCGTCGCGTGCCGGCAATGGGACGCGACACCACCACGCCGTCGCGCAGACGGACCATCGGCTCGGGCGACGAGCCCACCACCGTGCACTCCTCGGAGTGCAGGAAGTACAGATACGGGCTCGGGTTCACCAGCCGCAGGGCCCGGTAGACGTCGAAGGCCTCGGCGTGCAGGTCGAGGTCGAAGCGCTGGGACAGCACCACCTGGAAGATGTCCCCGGCTCGGATGTGCTCCTTGGCCACCGCCACCGCGTCCATGTAGGCCCCGGGCGTCATGGTCCGCGACAGCGACGGCGGGACGTCGCTGTCCGACGGGGGCACCAATGCGGGCTCGGTCCCGGCACGGAACAGCGCCGTGGCGAGCTCTTCGAGGCGCCGTGCCGCGGCGGCGTACGCCTCGCCACGCCGGGCTTCGTCCTCGGGCACCACCACGTTGTCGACCACCACCACGCGCTGGCGCCAATGGTCGAACGCACAGAGCTGGCCGATGACCGAGAGCACGGCGTCGGGGAGCCCTTGGTCGTCGGGCGGCACCCCGGGGAGACGCTCCACCTCGCGCACGACGTCGTAGCCGAGGTACCCGACCATCCCCCCGTGCAGTGGCGGCAGCCCGGGCACCGCCGGGGACCGGAAGCAGTCGAGCAGCGCCTCGACCACGGCCAGGACCCCGTGCTGGCGAGCGGCGTCCACCGACGGCGGCACGGGCAGGGGCCCGTCCATCCGCACGGCGCCTCCGGCGGAGCGCACCGTGGCCAGCGGGTTGCGGCCCACGAACGAGTAGCGGCCCCAGCGTTCCCCGCCTTCGACGGACTCGAGGAGGAAGCCCGGCCGCCCTCCGACCACCCGCAGGTAGGCGGCGACGGGCGTGAGCGTGTCGGCCATCAGCTCGCGCCACACCGGCACGATGCGGTGCTCGGCGGCCAGGGCCAGGAAGTCGTCGAGCCCCGGCTGGGGCGCGGCGGCGGGGAGCGCGGTCCTGTCGACGCTGGGCGCGCTCACTCCGGCGCCGGGGCGCCGTGGCCGAAGGACCGGTAGAAGCAGCTGCGGTTCCCGGTGTGGCACGCCCCCCGTCCCTCTTGTTCGACCAGCACGAGCAGGGCGTCGCCGTCGCAGTCGTAACGGACCTCCTGCACCCATTGGCGGTCACCGGAAGTCTCGCCCTTGCACCAGTACTCCTGGCGGCTACGGCTCCAGAACCAGGTGCGGCCCGAGGACAGGGTGCGCTGGACGGCCTCGCCGTCCATGTACCCGAGCATGAGGACCGTGCCGTCGGAGGCGTCCTGGACGATGGCGGGCACGAGGCCGGCCGAGTCGTAGCGCACCAGGGCCAGCTCGGCCTCGGTCACCTCGACTGTCGTCCCACGCGGCCCGGTCACAGGTACAGCCCGGTGCCGCTGTCCATCCGCTCCGAGGCCACGGCGTGGATGTCGCGCTCGCGCAGGATCACGTACTCGTCGCCCTGGACCTCGACCTCGAAGCGGTCCTCGGGGTTGAACAGCACCTTGTCGCCGGCTTTCACGGCCCGCACGTGCGGTCCCACCGCCACCACCTCCGCCCACGACAGGCGACGGGACACCTGGGCCGTGGCCGGGATGAGGATGCCGGCACGAGAGCGCCGCTCACCTTCGGCCACCGGCTGCTGGGCCAGGACCCGGTCGGCCAGCATGGTGATGGGCTGCTTGGGCGACGACGCATGCTGCTCCACCCAAGGCACGGTACCGCATCCCACCCTGGTCACCGGCCTAACGCGCCGATGGATCCGCAGGGCGAACGGTCACCCCCCGGGCCGCCATGTGGGCCTTGGCCTCGGACACCGTGTGCTCACCGAGGTGGAAGATCGAAGCGGCCAGCACGGCGTCGGCCCCTCCCACCGTCGCTCCCTCCACCAGGTGGTCGAGCGAGCCCACCCCCCCCGAGGCGATCACGGGCACGGGGACGGCCTCGACGACGGCTCGGGTGAGCTCGAGATCGAATCCCGAGCGCGTCCCGTCCCGGTCCATGGAGGTGACGAGGAGCTCCCCCGCACCGCGACCGGTGGCCTCCTCGGCCCACGACAAGGCGTCGCGACCGGTCGGGTTGCGCCCACCGTGGGTGTAGACCTCCCATCCCTCGTCGGGCTCGCGGCGCGCCCGGGCGTCGATGGCCACCACCACGCACTGCGAGCCGAACTCCTCGGCCACCCGTGACACCAACTCGGCCTCGGCCAGCGCCGCGGTGTTGAGCGACACCTTGTCGGCTCCGGCCCGCAAGAGGGCCCGGGCGTCGTCAGCCGATCGGACGCCGCCTCCGACGGTGAAGGGGATGAAGACCTGCTCGGCGGTGCGGGCCACGACGTCGACCATGGTCCGGCGCGAGTCGGACGAGGCGGTGATGTCGAGGAACACGAGCTCGTCGGCTCCTTCGGCGTCGTAGCGGGCGGCCAGCTCCACCGGGTCACCGGCGTCGACGAGGTCGACGAAGCGCACGCCCTTCACGACGCGTCCGCCGTCGACGTCGAGGCAGGGGATCACCCGGACACTGCGCACGCCGTCATCGCCTCCTCCACCGACAGGCTGCCGTCCACCAAGGCGCGCCCCACCACGGCGCCGGCCAAGCGTCTTCCCTCGACGTCGAGCGCCGCCAGGGCGCGCAGGTCGTCGGCCGAGCGCACCCCGCCCGATGCCAGCACGGGATGCTCGCTCGACGCCAGGACGGCTCGAAGACCGTCGAGGTCGGGACCGGCCGGCACCCCGTCTCGTTCGATGGCGGTCACGACGACGGCGGCGAGCGGCACTCCGGCGAGACGGCGCAGTGCCTCCTCGAGCGACACCCCACTGGCCCGCTCCCATCCCGACACGGCCACGTCGCGCCCGTCGCCTCGATGGTCGAGGCCGACGGCCACGTGCTCGCCGAATGCGTCGGCCATCTCGGCCACGAGCGTCGGGGTGCGCAGCGCCGCCGTGCCGAGCACGACGCGCGCCACGCCCCCATCCAGGAGCTCCTGGGCGTCTTGGCGGCTGCGCACTCCCCCTCCCGCCTGGACGCGCAGCTCGGTCCGCCGGGCGATCTCGAGGACGACGTGTCGGTTGACAGCCACGCCGGTCCGCGCCGCTTCGAGGTCGACGACGTGGACCCAATGGGCGCCGGCGCTCTGGTACCGCTCGGCCAAGGCCACGGGGTCACCGAACTCCGACTGGCGGTCGAAGTCACCCTGCGCCAGGCGCACCGCCTTCCCTTGTCGCAGGTCGATGGCCGGGAAGAGCTCCACCGCTCAGGACCGGGCCGAGCCGGCCCGCTCCGTTGCCCGCACGAAATTGGCCAGCATGGCGAGACCCACCGAGCCGGACTTCTCCGGGTGGAACTGCACTCCCCACACCCGTCCCCGCTCGGCCGCCGCCACCACCTGCCCGCCGTAGTCGCAGGTGGCCACCACGTCCTCCCCGTCCTCGGGAGCGAAGGAGTGGACGAAGTAGGCCCACGGCTCCTCGGGCAATCCCGCCAGCGTGGCGCTGTGGCGCTCCGGGCGGCGATCGACGCGGTTCCACTGCATCTGGGGTCGCTTGACGCCGGGCGGGAGTGCCCGCACCACGCCCGGGAACACGCCCAGGCCTGCCACGCCCGGGGCCTCCTCGGAAGCTTCGAACAGCAGCTGGAAACCGACGCAGATGCCCAGGAAGGGGACCTCCCTCTCCACGCCGCCGCGGACGACCGCCTCGAGCCCGCTCCGGCGCAGCGCCGCCGCGCACGGGCCGAAGGCACCGACGCCGGGAAGCACCATGGCACCGGCCCCGCTGGCCACCTCCGGGTCAGCGACGAGACGGGCGTCGGCCCCGAGACGCTGCAACGCCTTTTCGGCGGAGCGCAGGTTGCCGATGCCGTAGTCGAGGACGGCGATTCCCGGTGCGCCCGTCCCCCCCGCCGTCACAGGCGCCCCTTGGTGGACGGTACCTCTCCGCCCTCGACGCGCACGGCGTCGCGCAGGCATCGCGCCACGCCCTTGAACGACGCTTCCAGTACGTGGTGGGTATTGCGGCCGACCACCAGGCGGACGTGCAACGTGAGACCGGCGGCGGTGACGAAGGCCCGCCAGAACTCCTCGGCGAGCTGCGGGTCGAAGGGCGGGTTGCCGAGGGGAGCGACCTGGTCGGGGAACGGCACGTCATAGGCGAGGTACGGCCGTCCCGAGCAGTCGAGGGCCACTTGGACCAGCGCCTCGTCGAGGGGCAGGGCGATCGAGGCAAAGCGCCTGATGCCCGCTTTGTCGCCCAGAGCTTCGGCAAGTGCCTCGCCGAGCACGATGCCGACGTCCTCCACCGTGTGGTGGGCGTCGACCTCGAGGTCGCCGGTGGCCGACACCACCAGGTCGAACCCGGCATGCTTGCCCAGCTGGGCCAGCATGTGGTCGAAGAAGGGCAGACCCGTCGACGCCTCGCCGGCACCGGCGCCGTCGAGGGCGAGCTCCACGCTCACCGCCGTCTCGCCGGTCCTGCGCTCCCGGCGCGAGCCGCGCCGTGCCGGTACGGACTCCGCGGCACTCACGCCGGCTCCAGGGCGCGGCGCAGGGCATCGAGGAAGCGGGTGTTCTCCTCAGGGGTGCCGACGGTGACGCGCAGGCACCCCTCCACGCCCGGCCAGGTGGTGCAGTCGCGCACGAGCACGGACTGGGACAGGAGGTCCTGCCACACCTGGGACGCGTCGCGGCGGGTGGGCCGGAACAGGATGAAGTTGGCGTCCGACGGCCACGCCTCCACGGGCAGGTCGGCCAGCCCGGCGGTGAGCCGGCCGCGCTCCTCGACCACGACCGCCACTCGCCGGTGCATCTCGTCCTGGTGGCGGAGGGCGAGGCGCCCGGCCGCCTGTGTGACGGCGTCGAGATGGTACGGCAGGGCGACCATGGTGCAGGCCTGCACCACGTCGGCCTCGGCGACCAGGTAGCCCAAGCGGCACGCCGCCATCGACCACGTCTTCGAGAACGTGCGGATCACCACCAACCGCTCGCTCCCCTCGACTCGCTCGGCGCGCAGGTCCAAGGCGCTCGTCGGGGCGAACTGGCCGTAGGCCTCGTCGACCACCACCAGCCCCGGGGCGAGGTCGAGGACGCGGCGCACCACCTCGGCCGGCTCGGCTCCCCCGGTCGGATTGTTGGGCGAGCAGAGGAACGTGATCACGGGCTCCGACTCGGCCAGCACCGCCTCCACCTCGTCGAGGTCGAGCCGGAAGTCCCGCTGGCGCCATCCGTGCACGACGTCGGTGTTCGTCACCTCGGCGATGTGGCGGTGCAGGGCGTAAGTGGGCTCGAAGAGCGCCACCCGTCGCCCCGGCCCGCCATAGGCCAGGAACAGGGACTGGAGCACCTCGTTGGACCCGTTGGCGCAGAAGACCTGGTCGGCCCCGACCCCGTGCGACGCGCCCACAGTCCGGCGTAACGCCGTGGCGTCGCGGTCGGGGTAGCGGTTGAATTCGATGCGGCCGATCTCCTCGGCCAGCTCGGCTCGCCACGAGTCGGGAGGCGCGAAGGGCGACTCGTTCGTGTTGAGCCGCACCTCCACGTCCACCTGGGGCGAGTGATACCCGCTTCGCTCGGCCAGGTCGGAGCGCACGGGCACACCGGCGCGCCGGGCCGACACGCTCATCCCTCCACCCGGCGTCGCACCGAGTCGGCGTGGGCGGCCAGGCCCTCCACCTCGGCGATCGCCGTGATGGCCGGCGCCAGCCGGGCCAGGGCGTCGCGCTCCACGGCCACGGCGTGCACGGTGGTCCGGAAGTCGTCGACGCCGAGAGCCGAGGCGAAACGCGCCGTGCGGGCAGTGGGCAGCACGTGGTTGGGCCCGGCCACGTAGTCGCCCACCGATGCCGGCGAGTACACGCCCAGGAACACCGCACCGGCCCGACGCACGAGCGGCAGCAGCGCCTCGGCGCCGTCGACGAGGAGCTCGAGATGCTCGGGTGCCACCACGTTGGCCACGGCCAGCGCCTCGGCCGGGCCGTCGACGAGCACGGCCACTCCGCCGCTTCGGAGGGTCGATTCGAGATCGGCGCGGCGCGGCGATGCCGACACGATGCCGTCAAGCTCCCGCTGCACCGCCTCGAGCGTGGCGGGGGACCACGTGACGAGCCACGCCATGCCGTCGGGACCGTGCTCGGCCTGCACGGCCAGGTCGACGGCGGCCCACTCGGGCGGCGTCCCGTCGTCGGCGACCACCACCACCTCGGACGGACCCGTGAAGGCCGACGGCACGCCGACGACTCCCGAGACCTGGCGCTTGGCCTCGGCCACGTAGCGGTTGCCGGGGCCGACGATCACGTCCACCGGCGGGATCGTCTCGGTGCCGTACGTCATGGCGGCGATGGCCTGGGCGCCGCCCACGCAGTACACCTCCTCCACCCCGGCGATGGCGGCGGCGGCCAAGCTGGCGTCGTCCACCCGCCCATCGGAACCGGGCGGCACGCACAGCACCAGCTCCTCGACCCCGGCGACACGGGCCGGCGCCGCGCACATGAGCACGGTCGACGGATAGCGGGCCCGTCCCCCCGGGGCGTACATGCCGGCGCGGTCGACCGGTCGTACCAGCTGCGCCACCGTCACCCCGCCGGACACGAAGGGCTCGTCTCCTGCCCCCACCCCGCTCGTCGTGGACAGATGGGCGTGGAAGGCGCTGATGCGGGCGAAGGCGAGCTCCAGGCTGTCGCGCAGCAGCTCCGGGATGGCGGCGAGCGCGCCGGCGAGCTCGTCCTTGCCCACCCGAAGCGCCGGGGGCCGCACCCCGTCGAGCCGGACGGTCAGCTCTGCCAGGGCCCGGTCACCACCGACGCGGACCTCCTCCACGATGGCGGCCACCTCGGCCGTGGGGAAGCCCTCCCCGGGCGCCGGCGCCGGCAGCCGGTCGGCGAACTCGGCCGGCGAAACGCCGCGGAGGTCCAGGTGGGAGAGCGGCATGAGCAGGAAATGCTACTTGCGGCCATGATCGGGCCATGCCCGACGCACGCGCCGAGCTCTCTTCACTCGCCAGCGCGCTCTCGGAGCTGACGCGCCGGGTGGGCTCGCTCGCCGAACAAGCCGAGGCGGCCCACGACGACGAGCTGTCCGTGGAGCTCTTCGCCTGCGAGCGCGCCCTGCGGGGAGCGGGACGCCGGCTCGAGCGCCTGACCCACCCACGGGGACGAGGAGGGAACCGCTGACGTCACCCGGAGGGACCGGCCTCGGGTCGTCGCCTTCCGAGGGCCGATGACGCGGCGACGGCGCCCCGAAGGGCGCCGTCGCGCGAGCGGGCCGGGCGGCGGATCCCGTAGTCCCGCTCTGACGGAACCAGGTGGCGGGAACCGGTTCCGATCCCACTAGAACACCACGTCGGGACGATGTGTTCCAGCCGCCAGAGAAAAACGTGCCCTCATCTCGCCCTTCGCGGCCGGGTGGCTCCGGCGGGCGCGCCCAGGGATCGGCGCCGCCCGCCAGCGGGGCCTGTGGGCACCCCCACGGGCAACTGGGCCGACGGGCAGACGTCGGCGAGCACGCACTCACCACAGCGCGGCGTGCGGGCCTGGCACACCGCTCGACCGTGGAGGATGAGGCGCAGGCTGAGCGCACCCCACTCTTCGGGAGCGACCAAGGCGCACACGTCCCGTTCGACCTGCTCGGGGTCGTTGTCGGTGGTGAGCCCCAGCCGACGCGACAGCCGCCCGACGTGGGTGTCGACGGGCAGCCCGGGCACTCCCATGTCCACGCTGAGGACCACGTTGGCGGTCTTCCTGCCCACTCCGGGGAGACTGGTCAGGTCGTCCATGGCGGTGGGCACCTTCCCGTCGAAGCGCTCGACGAGGCCCTGGGCCATGCCGATCAGGCTCCGGGTCTTCGAGCGGAAGAACCCCGTCGAGTGGATGATCTCCTCGACCTCGCCGGGCGCAGCGCCGGCCAGGGCCTGGGGCGACGGGAAGGCGCGGAACAGCGCCGGCGTCACCAGGTTGACCCGCTCGTCCGTCGTCTGGGCGGAGAGGATGGTGGCCACCAACAGCTGGAACGGCCCGTCATGGTGCAGAGCGCACAGTGTGACCACGTCGCCCGGGTACTCCTCAGCCAGCCGCTCGACCACCGTCGCCGCCCGGCGACGGAGACCTGCGGAGGGCTTGGTCGGCGTCACGGCGCGGCACCCTAGCGAGGCCGACGCCGGCCGGTAGCCTCCGTTCGGTGCACCACGTCCAAGTCAAGCGGCGCATGGGTGAGGCGGACGTGGCCGAAGTGGCCGACCTCGTCTCCGACGTGGCTGGAGCCGACGGGCACCGCCCACTCGGCGAGCACAAGTGGTTGGACCTCGTCCACGGGGGGCGCAAGGGTTTCGCCGGCTTCGTCGCACGTGACGACCTCGGTGGTCCACTCCTGGGCTATGCCCAGCTCAGCCGGGGGCATCGAACCTGGGGCGTGGAGGTGGTGGTGCCGCCCGAGCGGCGCACCGAGGGGGACCTGGTGGCCGACGACCTGCTCACCGCCGCCCTGGGCGAGATCGGCCGGCAAGGCGGCGGGCACGTGCACCTGTGGGTCCCCAAGCCCACGGCGTGGTGGGATGCCACGGCGGCGCGCAGCGGGTTGCGCCGGGGTCGCGACCTGAACCAGATGCGCCGTGGATTGCCGCTCGAAGGGGCACGGTCGGCGGTGGCGGTGCGCGCCTTCCTCCCCGGTGAGGACGAGATGGCCTGGCTGGAGACGAACAACCGCGCCTTCTCCTCTCATCCCGAGCAAGGGGACTGGGACCTCGACACGATCCTGGAACGGGAGGCCGAGCCGTGGTTCGACCCCGAGGGCTTCCTCCTGCACGAGGAAGAGGGTCGCCTCGCCGCGTTCTGCTGGACCAAGGTGCACCCGGGGGACCGCCCGGTCGGGGAGATCTACGTCATCGGCGTCGACCCCGACTTCCAAGGTCGCGGGCTGGGACGCGAGCTCGTCCTGGCCGGCCTCGAGCATCTGGCCTCGGTCGGTGTCAGAACGGGCATGCTCTACGTGGACGCTTCCAACACGGCGGCGGTCAACCTGTACCGCTCGCTCGGGTTCGACGTCGACCACACCGACCGCGCCTACACGGGGGACATCGCCTCCACGCGTTGAGGACCAGGCGCCAAACGCCTGCGCCGTCTCGACGGGCGAGTCACGACGCGGCGATGCCGATGGCGTGGCCGATGCCGAAGGTGGCCGCAGCCGGAACAGCGGTGAAGGCCAACTGACGCAGAGCCGAGAACCACCACGGGCGCTCGGTGAACACGGCCAACGCCGTGCCGACGGCAATGGCGGCCGCGGCACCGATGACCACCGACGCAAGCGTGGCCCCGGTGCCGGTGGCGAAGAGCCACGGGACGAGGGGCAACAGCGCGCCCAGTGCGAAGGTGGCGAAGGACGAGAGGCCGGCCTGCAGCGGGGATCCCAACGAGGCCGGGTTGATCCCGAGCTCCTCGCGGGCGTGGGTCTCCAGGGCGAGCTCGGGGGTACGCATCATCTCGTCGGCCAGTTGTCGGGCCAGCTCGGGGGCGATGCCACGGCCCTCGTAGATCCGCATCAGTTCGCGTCGCTCCCCTTCGGGCCGGTGGCGGATCTCGTGGCGCTCCAGGGCCAGCTCGCGCTGGAGCAGCTCCTTCTGCGCCCGCATGGACACGTACTCGCCCGCCGCCATCGAGAAGGCGCCGCCCACCAGCACGGCCAAGCCACCCAGGCGGACCACGGCCTGGACCGGGTGAGCGCCGGCCATGCCGAGGATGAGGGCCACGTTCGTGACGAGACCGTCGCTCACCCCGAACACGGCGGCCCGGGCCGCGCCGCCCTGGAGGCTGCGATGGTGGTCGATGGCCTGGAGCTCGAGCGCAGTCCGGTGCCGGCCGGGCCGGACCGTGGCGGCACGGCGCCGACGCGTCCCTCCGCCTGCCGCCGGTTCCCCGACCGCCTCCATGGCGCCGATGCTATCGGCGCGCCCCTGTGTCGCCCCCCGCCTGCCAGAATGGCCAGATGGCCGACGTTCGACGTTTCTTCGACGCCTCCCAGCCCCAGACCCTGCAGGGGGCCGTGATGCTCTGCTACATCACCGCCGCCTTCGGAGTGATCTCCTTGCTCCTGGGTGCGGGGATCGGCATCGTGCCCGTGCTCCTGGCCGTGGGTGGCTACGGGGTGGCCAACGAGAAGCGCTGGGGGTACTTGCTGGCCACCATCGTGGCCGGCTTGTACCTCCTGAGCGTCCTGTGGCTGGTGCTCGTCAGCCGGGACTTCGCCCTGGTGCTCACGTTGCTCTTCGCCGTGGTGCTGATGGCGCTGCTGCTGCACCCCCAGAGCCGGCACTACCAGCGCATCTGGTTCCGCTAGCCCCGAGGCCCGGACGCCGGGCCGGATAGGGTTTCGCTCCATGACCACGACCGTGCGCGCCATCGACGAGTTCCACGCCCTGAAGGGCCAGCACCTCGGCTACTCGGACTGGCACCTCATCGACCAGAAGCGCGTCGACCTCTTCGCCGACGCCACCGACGACCACCAGTGGATCCACGTCGACCCCGAGCGGGCCAAGGACGGGCCTTTCGGCGGCACCATCGCCCACGGGTACCTCACCCTGTCGCTCGCTCCCGGGCTCATCCACGACGTGATCGTGGTCGAAGGGATGCGTCTCGGCGTGAACTACGGGTGTAACAAGGTGCGCTTCGTGTCCCCCGTGAAGGTGGGATCCAAGCTGCGCCTGGGAGCCGAGGTGGCCGACGTCCAGGACGTCGAGGGCGGAGTCCAGGTGACGCTCGACCTGACCCTCGAGACCGAGGGGAGCGACAAGCCGGCGTGTGTCGCCCAGGTGGTCTACCGCTACTACAGCTGACCGCCGGCCAGGCGCACCGCCGGACCCGACCGTCTACAAGGGCAGGTCGCCGGTGGCCACCCGGGTGGTGCCGTGCTCGCGCCAGGCCTCGATGACCCGCTCGGCTACTCGCCACTTGTGGATCTCGTCGGCGCCGTCGGCGAACCGGCTCCACCGGGCCTGGAGCAGCATGTCGGCCAAGGGGGAGTCCTTGGAGTAGCCGAGCGCCCCGTGCACCTGCACGGCCCGGTCGATCACCCGCCACAACGTGTTGGCCACATGGTGCTTGGCCATGGAGACCTCGGTCAGGAAGTCGAGCCCGTGCTCGATCCGGTAGGCGGCGTGGAGGACCATCAGCTTGGCCTGGTACAGCTCGATGGCCGACTCGCTGATGAGCCACTGGATCCCCTGCTTCTCCGACAGGAGCGAACCGTGTGAGTACCGCTCCGTGGCACGCCCCACCATGAGGTCGAGGGCGGTCTCGATCTGCCCCAGCCATCGCATGCAGTGGGCCAGCCGTGCCGGGCCCAGCCGGTACTGCCCCAGGCGATGCCCCTGGCCCCTGCCCCCGAGCACGTTTGCGTCGGGGACCCGCAGGCCCTCGATGCGGATCTCGCAGTGGTTGTGCCCCCCGGCCATGGTCTCGACGTCGCGTACGACCTCCCACCCCGGCGAGGGGATGTCCACGATGAAGGCGGTGGTGGCGGCCTGGGGCACCTCGGGGTCGTCCTCGGTTCGGGCCATGAGGATGGCGAAGTCGGCCCCCCGGGCCCCGCTGATGAACCACTTGTGGCCGTCGACCACCCACTCGTCGCCTTGACGCTGGGCTCGAGTGCGCATCAGGGTGGGGTCGGACCCTGCCACCTCCGGCTCGGTCATGGCGAAGCACGAACGCATCGTCCCTTCGCACATGGGCTTCAAGTACCGGTCCTTCTGCTCGTCGGTGGCCCAGTGAAGCAGCGTGTGCATGTTGCCCTCGTCGGGGGCGTAGCAGTTGATGACGTAGGGCCCGAAACGCGTCTTGGCCGCCTCGGCCGACACCGCGGCCAAGGCCGTCACGCCGAGCCCGGCGCCGCCCCATTCGGGAGGCATGTGCGGCATCCACAGCCCGCGCCGGCGTGCCTCGTCGCGCAGGCGGTCGAGCTCGCCGCGCCAGTCCGCTCGCCCGGCCGCTTCGGACATGAGCCGTTCCTCGGTGGGGCGGACGTCCTCGTCCATGAACGCCCGCATCTGCAGGCGGGACTCTTCGACCTCGGGGCTGAAGGTGAAATCGATGGCCATGGCGGCAGTCTGGCACCGACCACGGCTCGTCAGCCTCCCCGGCCCTCCGATCGACGCGCCACTCGGCGCACGGTGTCCACCACGGCGGTGGGCGCGTCGCGAGTGAGGAAATGGCCGGCGCCGGCCACCACGACGAGCTCCGATCCTCGGATGGTGGCGGCCAACGCCGCCGCCGCCGGCGGCGCCACGACTGCGTCCCAGGTGCCGGTCATCACCGCGGTGGGAACCGCCACGTGCCGGGCGGTCGCCTCCACGTCCCCCACTTCTGCCACCAAGGCGCGTTGCTCGACCAGGAACGAGCGCCACAGCCGCATTCCCGCTCGCGACACCTCGGCTCCGTAGCGCTCGTCGGGCAGCTGGGAGCGGATGCGCCGGGCCAGGGTCGACGGAAGCCGGCGGGCCAGGCGCTCGACCCGGGGAAGGACCCGTCCCAACGTGAAGAGCCCGGCCCCGCTCAAGACCACTCCGACCGGGGACGAGGCCAGCAGGTGGTCGATCCCGTTCACGCTCCGTCTCGACCCCACCGAGGCCACCAGCACCAGACCGGCCACCACCTCGGGGCGCCGGCCCGCCATGAGCAGCGCCACGCCCCCGCCGTAGCTGTGGCCCACGACCACCACCGGCTGACCGACGCGCCCGGTCACGAGGTCGGCCAGGAGCTCGGCGTTGGCGCGCATGGAACGCGCCTCCCCCGGGCTGTCCCCGTACCCGGGCCGGTCGACGACGATGACCCGGTGGTCGTCCTCGAGCCGTCGTGCAACCGGGTCCCAGTCCCGGGCCGTGCCGGGCTGGCCGTGCACCAGCAGGACGGGGGCTCCGGCGCCCCGGTCAGTGCGCGCCAGCGCCTCCCACTCGCCGTCCACGGTCGGCCATGGTGCCATTCCCGTTGGCGCCGTCGGATCCGTTGACGGCCAACGGGAGCTCGACCACGAACTCGGCGCCGCCGCCCGGGCGCGATCCGGCTCGGGCCCGTCCGCCATGGGCGTCGGCCAGGGCGGCCACGATCGACAGCCCCAGGCCGGTACCGGGCCGGCCTCGGGCTTCTTCACCCCGGTAGAAGCGGTCGAAGACGTGCGCGGCCTGGTCGGGGCCCAGTCCCGGTCCCTCGTCGGCCACGATCAGCGCCACGTTGCCGTCCCGGCTCGTCACCTCGACGTGCACCGGGGTGCCCTGGGGCGTGTGCACGAGGGCGTTCTGCAGCAAGTTGTCGACGATCTGGCGAATCCGCCCGGCGTCACCCGACACGAAGCGCGTCCCACCGTCGGTCAACGTGATGGACCGATCAGGATCGGCGGCGCGTGCCGCGTCCACGGCGTCGCGCACGACCACGTCGAGGTCCACAGGCGCTCGCTCGAGCGGCCGGCCCTGGTCGAGCCGGGCGAGCAACAAGAGGTCGTCGACCAGCACGCCCATCCGCGTCGCCTCGTGCTCGATACGCTCTGCCGCCCGGCGGCGGCCCTCCTCGTCGTCCAGGGCGCCCTTGCGCAACAGCTCGGCGTACCCCCGGATGGAGGTGAGCGGCGTGCGCAGCTCGTGGGAGGCGTCGGCCACGAAGCGCCGGAGCCGGTGCTCGGAGGCGGCGCGCTCGGCCAAGGCGGCGTCGATGCGCCCCAGCATTCCGTTCAAGGCGGCGCCCAGACGCCCCACCTCCCCCCGCTCGTCGGTGGGCCGGATCCGCCGGCGCAGGTCTCCGCCGGCGATGGCCCTGGCGGTGTCGGTCATGTCGTCGAGAGGCCGAAGGCCGAGGCGAACGGTCCACAGGGCCAGGATGAGCATGCCGATCACGACGCCCAGCGACACCAGGAGCTCCACCCGGCTCAGCGACGCCAACGTCTGCTGCGCCGGTGCGATGGCGCCCAAGGTCACCATGACCCCACCGGGCACGGCCAGCGCCTCGCCCAGGTAGTAGGCGCCCTGCTCGTGCACCGCTCCGGTGGTGAAGTTGGGTTCGTCGGGGATGTACGGCCCGTGACTGGTTCCGTAGTGGGCCGCCGGCGGCACCCGCTCCACCCTGAGCGCCTTGGGCAGCACCGGGGCCGGGTCCTCGTGGGCTGCCGACCCCGACGGGCGCCGGAAGAGCACGGCACCGCTCGACGAGAGCACCTCCATGTAGATGTCGGGGCTGATCCGCGACGCCAGCACCGTGGACACCAGGCGGCCGGTGCGAGGGATGTCGCTGGCCGACGGCTCCGACACACCGCTCGACACCGGTGCCGGCGTGGTCAGGCCCAGTCCGGCGCCGTTCAGGTCGGGGAACGTGGCGGAGGGGACCGAGAGCTGGGCCAGCCAGGGGCCGGGGTCGGTCGTCACACTGCGGTCGCCTGCGGCCACGGCGCGCTGGTAGACGTTCTCCATGTACACGTAGGCCTGGCTCTCGGCCACGTCGTTCTGCTCGTCGAGTCGACCGTAGAGGTACGAGCGCAGTGACGACAACGTGACGACGTCGGTGACCACCACCGCCACCACGAGCAGCAGGAGCATCCCGGCCACGAGCCGGCGTCGGAGCGACACCGCTCCCCTTCCTCAGTCCTGGTCCCCTGCCGCAAGGCGAAGCGTGTAGCCGACGCCCCGGACGGTGTGGATCAAGGGGGGTTCGAAGGAGTCGATCTTCTTGCGCAGGTAGCTGATGTAGGTCTCCACGATGCTCGGGTCGCCGTCGAAGTCGTAGGACCACACGTGGTCGACGATGTCCGATTTCGACAGCACCCGGCGAGAGTTGGTGAGCATGTAGTGCAGGAGGTTGAACTCGGTGGCGGTCAGCTCGACCAGCTTCCCGTGGCGCCACACCTCGTGGGTGTCCTCGTCCATGACCAGATCGGCGTAGACGAGACGGGCGGCCTCGACCGGCACGTGGTTGGAGCTGCGCCGGAGCACGGCGTGGATGCGGGCCACCAGCTCGTCCAGGCTGAACGGCTTGGTCACGTAGTCGTCGCCGCCCAGGGACAGTCCGAGCACCTTGTCCTCGGTACCGTCGCGGGCGGTCAGGAACAGCACCGGCATCCCGAGCCCGTCGGCCCGCAGCCGGCGGCACACTTCGGTGCCTTCGATGTCGGGCAGCATCACGTCGAGAAGCAGCAGGTCGTGGCTCGAGGGCCCCATGGCGACGGCCAGCGCCTCGGCGCCGGTGCCGGCCACGTCGACCTCGAACCCTTCGTAGCGCAGGGCGGCGGCGAGCAGGTCGGTGATGTAGGGCTCGTCGTCCACCACCAGGATCCGGGGTGGGCGCACCGAGCTCACCCCCCGTGGCGGACGCTGCGGCTGGCCCTGCGGCGAGCGACGCCCACCAGCCGGAGCAGTCCCCACCAGGTGACGAGAGCCAGCGCCTCCACCACGATGTGTCCCGACATCTTCGACTTGCCCTCGACGCGGTCCACGAAGCGGATGGGGACCTCGCTGACGGTCCCGCCCCGGCGCAGGATCTCGTAGACCATCTCGATCTGGAACCCGTAGCCGTCCGCCTTGACCCGCCCCAGGTCCATCCGTCGCAACATGTCGGCTCGATAGGCCCGGAAGCCCGAGGTCGAGTCGGTGACGTGGAGCCCGAGCAGCAGCGAGGCGTAACGGTTGCCCCCCTCCGACAGCAGGCGCCGGTGCCAGGCCCATGTGGGGATGGAACCTCCCGGGACGTAGCGCGACCCCACGGACAGGTCGACGCCGTGCTCGAGGGGGGCGACGAGACCGGGAAGCGCCTCGGGTTCGTGGGAGAGATCGGCGTCCATCTCGACCATGGCGTCCCAGCCGCGCTCGAGACCCCAGGCGAACCCGGCCCGATAGGCACTTCCCAACCCCGACTTCTCCGAACGCCGCAGGACCTCGATGTTGCCGAGCTCCTTGCCGACCAGCTCGGCGACGTCCGCCGTGCCGTCCGGGCTCCCGTCGTCGACGACCAGGACACCGCCCTGGGGAAGGGCGGCGCGGATCCTGCCCAGGACGTGCTCGATGTTCTCGGCTTCGTTGTACGTGGGCAGCACGACCAGGACGCGCACGGTCAGGCCACCGGCGGCAGGGTCGTCTCGCCCCGGCCGGCCACTTCGGCCGAGGGGTCGATCTCGGAAACCGGGGCGGTCTCCTGCCACAGCTCGCGCACGATCACCTGGATGGAACCGGCGATGGGAATGGCGAGCAGCGTACCGACGAATCCACCGAAGAAGCCCCCCACCAGGTCCCCGACCGACGCCCCGACCAGGATGGCGAGCAGCACGAACAGCGGGTTGATGCGCACCGTTCGGCTCATGACGATGGGGTTCAGGATGTGGTTCTCCACCTGGGTGTAGACGAGGAACACCACCAGGGTGACGATGCCCGCCTCGAGGGAATGCGCAACTGCGAAGAGGACGGTCGGGATGCCGGCCAGGGCGCCCCCGATGAGCGGCAGGAAGTCGAGGAGCCCCACCCACAGGGCCCACAACAGGGCGAAAGGCACGCCGGTGGCGGTCAGCGTGACGAAGACCACGAGCCCGGCGATCACCGAGGTGATGAAGTTGCCCACCATGTAGCCGGAGACCGAGCGGGACACCTGGCCCGCCACCCGGGTCACGGTGACGGAGTGCTCGGCGCTGAGCATGCGCAGGCTCCCTCGGCGCATCTTGGGCGCCTCCAGCAGCATGAGGACCACCAGCACGAAGATGGTGAAGAGGGCGAGCATCAGCGTGAGCGCCCCCTTGCCCAGGTCCAGGGCCGGCTTCGACAGGTTCTTGGCGAAGGTGGCCAACTTCGGAGCCACGTTCGTCTTCACCCAGTGCTCGACGTGGTACTTGCGCACCAGGTGCCCCACCCATCCCTTGCCGTGCTCGGCGGAGGTCACGTACTTGGGCAGGTTGTCGGCCAGGTGGGTGATGCCGTTCACCAGGGGGTAGCCGAAGGCGAAGGCCAGGCCGGCGAAGGCCAGCACGGCCACCAGGGTCACCAGGGCCACGGCCGAGCCTCGGTGGTGCACCACGTGACGCTGGATGAGCACGACGGCCGGGTCGAGCAACAGGGCGACGAACCCTGCCACGACGAGCAGGAGGATGATGTCGCGCAGGCGGTAGAGGAGCAGTCCGGCCAGGTAGACGGCCACCACCACGCCGACCCAGGACAGGATGGTCCGTAGCGGTACCCCGCGGGCTTCGGCCGCCTCCCACAGGCGCTCTCGACGGCTCTCGGGGGGGCCGACGGGCTCGGGCACGACGTCCAGCATGGCAGGTCGACCATTGAGGCACGTGCCAGCATGAATGAGTGTCAGGTGCGCCTTCGCCCGTCCCAAAGCGCCGGCGCCTGCCCAAGCAGGTCCGCTGGACGGTCACCGTCTTCCTCATCGCCCTCGTCGTCGAGTACCTGGTGCTCCCCCAGGTCCCCGGGGCCAGGAAGTCCCTCCACCTGCTCGGTCAGGTCAACGTCTGGTACCTGATCCTGGGCTTCCTCCTCGAGGGCGGTTCCCTCCTCGCCTACGCCGAGCTCACCCACACCGTCCTCCCCCCCGGGTCCCCTTCCCGCTGGCGACTGTTCCGCATCAACACGGCCAGCCTGGCCCTGAGCCACGTGGTACCGGGCGGCACCGCCCCTGCCACCGGCCTGTCGTATCGCCTCCTCGGGGACTCCGGCGTCCAGGGGGCCGACGCAGCCTTCGCCCTGGCCATGCAAGGGGTGGGATCGGCCGTGGTCCTCAACCTCATCTTCTGGTTGGCCCTGGTCGTGTCGCTCTTCCTCCACGGCTACAACCCGCTCTACGGGATCGCCGCCGGGGTCGGGGTGCTCCTCATGGGTGCCTTCGGCGGCGTGGTCATCCTCCTGTTGCGGGGACGGCACCACGCCGTGGAGATCGTGCGCTGGATCGGCGACCACGTCCCCCTGGTGAACGGTGACGCCCTGGCCCGGACCGTCGAGCGCATCGCCGAGCGGTTGCGCTCGTTCGGAGCCGACCCCGTGCTGCTCCGGCGAGCCATCGTGTGGGCGGCGGCGAACTGGCTCCTGGACGCGGCGTCGCTGTGGGTGTTCGTGCTCGCCTTCGGCAAGGTGGTCCAGCCCGACAGCCTGCTCGTGGCCTACGGGCTGGCCAACATCCTGGCCGTCATCCCGATCACGCCCGGCGGCCTGGGCATCGTCGAAGGTGTGCTCATCCCCACCTTGGTGGGCTTCGGCGTCACCCGGGGTGTAGCCACCCTGGGTGTGCTCAGCTACAGATTGGTGAACTTCTGGCTGCCGATCCCGGCCGGCTTCGGGACGTACCTGTCCCTGCGCTTCTCCGGCGAGCACGGCTGGCGGCAACGGATCGAGACGGTGCGCCGAGAGGCCTCCGTCGGAGCGGGGGGCGGGGAGCGAGGTCCGTCGCCGTGACACGGCGCAGCATGCCGGCCCTCGACGGTGTTCGAGGACTGGCCGTGCTGGCCGTGGTCGGCTACCACCTCGCGTTGCCGGCCGCCTCCGGGGGGTACTTGGGCGTCGACCTCTTCTTCGTCCTCTCCGGGTTCCTCATCACCAGCCTTCTCGTCGACGAGCGGACGCGGACCGGGCGTAGCGCGCTGGGCGCCTTCTGGGGAAGGCGAGCCCGACGGCTCTTCCCGGCCCTGCTGGTGCTCCTGGTGGCGGTGACCGTCGCTGCCGCCGCCGGCCTCCTCGTGGGGGTGACGGACCTCGGCGCCCTGCGCGGCGATGCGCTCGCCACCCTCCTCTACGTCGCCAACTGGCACGCCCTCGTCGCCGGGCAGTCCTACTTCGCCAAGCTGGCGGCCCCGTCCCCCTTGGCCCACACCTGGTCGCTCGCCATCGAGGAACAGTTCTACGTGCTGTGGCCGCCCCTTCTCGCTCTCGGCTGGTGGGTGAGCGCACGACGCCACCCCTCGGCCCGGGTACGAAACAGGATGCTGGCCACGGCCACCCTCGCCGCCGCCGTGGCCTCGGCGACCTGGATGGGGTGGATGGCAGCGCACGGCGCCTCCCCCGACCGCCTGTACTACGGGACCGACACCCGCGCCTTTGAGCTCCTGGCCGGTGCCGCCCTGGCGCTGGCCGTGACGGGCCGGGATCGACCCGGCCGCTCCGGGCGCGCCGCGCTCCACGTCGGCGCCGTCGTGGCCGGCGCCGTCCTGCTCACCCTGCTGTGCACCACTGTCGCCGCCGGCGCCTCCACCGCAGCGGCCACGTCACCGCCGAAGTGGGTCTTCGAAGGAGGCATGGCGCTCTTCTGCCTGGCCGCCGTCGTCGTGGTCGCCGACGTGGGCTGGGTGGGCACGGGCCCGACGGCCGCCGCGCTCCGGCTGGCGCCCGTGCGCTTCCTCGGCCGCATCTCCTACGCGCTGTACCTCTGGCATTGGCCGGTGATCACCCAGCTCACCCCGGCGCGCACCGGGCTCGGTGGCGTCGCCCTCGACGCCGTCCGCCTGGCCGTGGCCGGCGCCCTGGCCCTCGCCAGTACCTTCCTGCTCGAGGAACCCATCCGCCGTGCCGCCCGGCGAAGGAGGTCGTCGGGCGCCACCCGGGCCGCGCCGCGATCCGCCGTGCTCCGAGGCGCCGGGCTCACGGCCATGGCCACGGCGGCGGTGGCCGTCTGCATCGTGGTGGGCACGTTGCCCGTCGGCCCGGCGGCGGCGGCCGGGCCGGCCGCTTCGGGGAGCAGCGTCCCCGGGGCGGGAGGCATCTCGGGCGAGCCGCGTCTCGACCTGGCCACGGCGGCGGCTTCTTCGCCGGCGGATCCGCTGCGGGTGACGTTGGTCGGCGACTCGGTGATGTGGGTCCAGGCCCCGGCGCTGACGGCGGCGCTGAAGGCGACCGGGGCGGCAGTGGTCACCGACATGGCCTTTCCCGGGTGGGGGCTCTCCACCGACCACACCTGGGTCACGGGTGTTCCCGCCATGCTCGAGCGCACTCGGCCCGACGTGGTGGTGGCCACCTGGAGCTGGGACGACGACTGGGTCCTCTCCGACCCGGCCGGTTATCGCGCCGCGTTGGAGCGGTTCATCGGGCTGCTTCTCGATCCCGGTCGGGGCGTGCCCGGTGCCAGGGCCGTGGTCCTCGAGGAGTTCCCCCCGCTCGGACCGCCCCCAGGAGGTGCCGGCGCCGCCGCCGAACGCCGTCGCGTGGCCGGTGACGAGGCGTGGAACGCCATGATCGCCACGATGCCCGAGCGCTTCCCCGGCCGCGTCCTCTACGCGCCCGTGGCCGCATCGGTGGAGAGCGACGGGCACTACGCCACGTGGCTCCGCCAGGGCACCGATGGCCCGTGGGTGCGCGTGCGCTCGGTGGACGAGACCCACTTCTGCCCGGCCGGTGCGGCGCGCTACAGCGCCGCGCTCGTCGCCGACCTGCACGTCGCCCTCGGGCTTCGAGCGGCGGGGACGAGCTGGTGGCGTGGGAGCTGGCAGCACGACACCGTGTACCGCAGCCCTCCCGGGAACTGCCCGGCCGACGGCCCTCAGTCTGTGTCTGCGGCGTCGAGCTGAGCCACAGGTCCCGGCCCGACCTCGGAGTCGTGCCTCAGGCGACCGGGGTGGCGAGCGGTTCCGGCTCGCGGCGACGCCGAGCCCGCTGGCGGGCGAGCTCCTGCATGTGACGCTGGGCGTTGATGCCGGTGCGCTCGCCCACCCTTGACCAGTTGCCGTCGCCGTGGAGGTCCCAAGCGTTGGTGTCGTCGGCCAGGACCAGGTCCATGATCTCGAGCACACGCGCTTGGAGCTCGGTGTCGAGGACGGGAAAGAGCAACTCGATGCGGCGGTCGAGGTTGCGCTCCATCAGGTCGGACGAGCCGAGGAGCAGGGTCAAGGGGCGCTTGCCCGTTCCGCCGAACCGGTAGATGCGGGAGTGCTCCAGGAACCGGTCGACGATGGAGCGCACCTTGATCGTCTCCGAGAGCCCCGCGACTCCCGGGCGCAGGCAGCAGATGCCTCGCACCACCAAGTCGATGGGAACACCCGCCGCCGAGGCCAGGTAGAGGGAGTCGATCACCTGGGGGTCGGTGAGCCCGTTCACCTTGATGGCGATGCGTCCCTCCGGGCCGGCGGCGGCTTCGGACTCGATGAGGTCGATCACCGCCGAGCGCAGTCCCACCGGGGCCACGAGGAGCTTGCGGTACCGGACGTTGCGGCTGTAGCCGGTCAAGAAATTGAACAGGTCGCCGACGTCGGCGCCGAGGTCGTCGTGGGCGGAGAGCAGGCCCAGGTCCTCGTACTGGCGAGCGGTGCGCGGGTTGTAGTTGCCCGTGCCCAGGTGGCAGTAGCGGCGGATGCCGTCGGCCTCGCGCCGCACGACGAGGGCGGCCTTGGAGTGGGTCTTGAGCCCCACCAACCCGTAGACGACGTGGACTCCCGCCTCTTCCAGCGCCCGGGCCCACAGGATGTTGGCCTGTTCGTCGAAGCGCGCCTTGAGCTCGACGACAGCCGCCACCTGCTTGCCCGACTCGGCGGCGGCGATGAGCGAGGCCACGATGGGGCTGTCACCCGAGGTCCGGTACAGCGTCTGCTTGATGGCCAGCACGTCGGGATCGGCGGCGGCCTGGGCGATGAACGCCTCCACCGACGTGCTGAACGAGTCGTAAGGATGGTGCACGAGCACGTCGCGTTCGCGCAGGACGGCGAACAGGTCGGCCGGCTCGTTGCCGGCATTGGCCAGGCGCGGCGGTGTCATGGGCGCCCACGCCTCCTCGTGGAGGTCGGGGCGGTCCAGCCCGTACACCGCCCACAGGCCCCCGAGATCGAGCGGGGCGTCGCTCTCGTAGGTGTCCTCGAATTCGAGATCCAGCTCGCGCACGAGCAGCTCGCGCATGTCGGGCGACATCTCGTCGGCCACCTCGAGACGCACCGCCCGGCCGAACCGGCGCCGGCGCAGCTCCATCTCGACGGCGGAGAGCAAGTCGTCGGCCTCGTCCTCCTCCAGGGCCAAGTCGGCGTTGCGCGTCACCCGGAAGGCGAAGTGCTCGCCGATGACCATGTCGGGGAACAGCCTTCCCAGGTGGGAGGCGATGATCTGCTCCAAGGGGACGAAACGCTCGCCGTCGGGCAGCATCACGAACCGGGGCAAGAGCGGCGGGACCTTCACCCTGGCCACCCGCTCCTCGCCGGAGACGGGATCGCCCACCCGGACGATGAGGTTGAGCGACAGGTTGGAGATGTACGGGAAGGGGTGGCCGGGGTCCACCGAGAGCGGCGTGAGCACGGGGAAGATCTGCCGTTCGAAGAAGTCCACCAGGTAGGCGCGGTCGCCGGGGTCGAGCGACGACCAGTCGCTCAGCCTGACCCCGGCCCGGCTCAGCTCGGGGAGCACCTGGTCGACGAAGAGCCGCGATTGGCGATCGACCAGCTGGCGAACGCGCTGCGAGATGGCCCGCAGCGCCTCGCTGGGACGCAGCCCGTCGGCCGAACGAGCCCGTACCCCTGCTTCGACCTGATCCTTGAGACCAGCCACCCGGACTTGGAAGAACTCGTCGAGCGCCTGCGAGAAGATGGCGAGGAATTTGACGCGCTCGAGCAAGGGAAGGCGGGCGTCCTCGGCCAGCTCGACGAGCCGGGCGCCGAACTCCAGCCACGACAGCTCCCGGTTGAAGAACCGGCCCGAGCCGAAGCTCTCGTCGAGCGGGTTGACGCCGTCGCCGGCCGTGCTGGAGAGCGCGGCGCCAGGCGAAGCAACGGAGACGGCGCGCCGAGCCGGGGAGGTGGTCACGGTTCTTCCAAGGGTACTTGCCGCTCGCCGTTGCTGGGTAGGCTGCCGGCGTGCCCGCCCGGGAACGGCTGCTCTGGCTGCGGCGCCCGGCGCGACGTCGCAGCGGCCCGAACCATCGCAGGCGCACGGAGCTCGGCCTGCTCCTGTTCACCTCGCTCATCGTGGTGGCCGCCTACGTCCTGGCGACGGTGGGGACGACGGCCCGCATCCCGGCGGACCTCGGTGTCTTCCTGGCCATCGTGCTGTTCCTGGCTCTGGCCGCGCACATCGCCACCCGGTACTACGCGCCGGACGCCAACGCCGTCGTGCTTCCGTTGGCCGCCCTCTTGAACGGCCTGGGCTACGCCATGTTGGCCAGGCTCGATCCCCACTACGCCCGCCTCCAGGCTGGATGGACGGCGGTGGGGATCCTCGCCTACGTCGTCACCCTCGCCGCGGTGCGCCATTCGAGGGACCTCGACCGCTACCGCTATCTCCTCCTGCTCGTGGCCGTGCTCCTGCTGCTCTCGCCCCTCGTCCCCCATCTGGGCAAGAACATCAACGGCGCCCGGCTGTGGGTGTACATCGGCCCCGTGAACGGACAACCGGTGGAGCTGGCCAAGCTCGCCCTGGCCATCTTCTTCGCTTCCTATTTCACGGAGAAACGCGAGCTGCTCTCCTTACCCACGCTGCGCGTGGGCAACCGCCTGTTCCTCGACCCCCGACCCCTCGGCCCCATCCTCCTGGCGTGGGGCTTCTGCATGCTCGTCCTGGGGGCGGAGCGGGACGTCGGCTTCGCCATGCTGCTGTTCGTGCTCTTCATCGGCATGCTCTGGGTCGCCACGGGACGGGCGCTGTGGCTCGGCGTGGGCACCGCGCTCTTCGCCGTGGGCGCGGTGGTCTCCGACAAGGTCTTCAGTCAGGTCGGTGCCCGGGTCACGGCCTGGCTCCATCCCTGGAGCCAGGCCAACGCCGGCGCCTACCAGCTCGTCCAAGGGCTCTACGCCTTCGCCAACGGCGGCCTCGTCGGCACCGGCCTCGGCTATGGGTTCGTGAAGGGGATCCCCGAGATCACGACGGACTACATCTTCGCCGCCTTCGGCAACGAGATGGGCCTCCTCGGCACCACCCTGATCGTGTTCGCCTTCGTGCTCCTGGTGGGCGCCGGGATGCGCATCGCCCAAACCGCCCGGTCGGAGTTCGCCAAGCTCACCGCGGCCGGGCTCACCCTCATCATCGGCATGCAGGCGTTCTTCATCATGGCCGGGATCGTCCGGCTCCTCCCCCTCACCGGGATCACCCTTCCGTTCATGGCCTACGGCGGGTCGTCGCTGGTGGCGAACTACATCCTGGTCGCCTTGTTGGTCCGGATCTCAGACGAAGGTGAGCGCGCCCTGTCCAGCGAAGCGATCGCCACCAGGGTCCCGGCCGGCGCCGCCGCTGCGCCCGCTTCCTGACGGCGGTTCCTCAGGTCCCCTCGGGCACCGGGCTCGACGTCGAAGGAGTGAGCAGCTCGTCAGCCACGAGGATCGGGGTGTCCATTCGCCGGCGGAGGACCAGGCTGAGACCGTCCGAGGGACGGCAGGGCACCGTGTGTCGGCCACGAGGCCCCTGCGTCTCGAGCTCGGCCAGGAACGTGCCGCCGCTTCGTTCGGTGATCCGCAGCGCGCTCACCTCCACCCCGTGCAGGTCGAGGAGATCCACCATCAGCTGGTGGGTGAGCGGGCGAGGGGTGGGGACCTGCCTCCATGCGTAGGCCAGGGCACGCCCCTCGGCCATGCCGACCGGGATGCGCAGCTGTCGCCACGGCGCCTCGCTCTCCTGGAGGACCACCTCCGGGTACTCGGCGGGCAGCTCGAGGCGCACCCCGGCGAGCGTGACCACCCGCCACGGGGAGGGCACCGTGTCGGTCATCGCTGACGGTGCAGCTCGACGGAGAGGACCATCCCGACGGCGGCGAAGAAGGCGACGGTCGCCGATCCCCCGTAACTGATGAACGGCAGCGGGATGCCGGCCACCGGCATGATGCCCATCGACATCCCGGCGTTCTCGAAGGCGCTGAAGGCGATGAGGGTGAAACAGCCGGTGGCCACCAGGCGGCCGAAGGGGTCCCGGGTGGACTGCGCCACCCGGAGCATGCGCCAGGCCAGGATGCCGAGCAGCACGAGCAAGGTGGCGGCTCCGACGAATCCCAACTGCTCGCCCACGGCCGAGAAGATGAAGTCGGTCTGCTGCTCGGGGACGTAGGACAAGTTCGTCTGCGGACCATGGAACAAGCCGCTTCCCCAGAACCCTCCGGAACCGATCGCAGCCACGGACTCGTGCAGGTTGTACGTGGTCGTCTGCAGACCCGAGTTCGGGTGCAGGAAGCTCGTGATGCGCTGGATCTCGTAGCTCTTCAGTATCCCCAGGTGCACGACGAGGAACCCGCCGACGGCGGTGGCCAGCAGCAGGGCCAAGAGGTGGCGGTTGGCGATCCCCGACACGACGAGCATCACCACGAGCACCACGGCCATGACGATGCCGCTGCCGAGGTCGGGTTGCTTCACGACGAGGAGGATGGGAAGCGCGATCAACGCCAGCAACCTGATCAGGTCGCGACGATCCAGCCCTTCGGGACGCCTGGCACAGAAGGTGGCGACCACGACGACGAGCACAACGGTGCCGAAGGCGGAGGGCTGCAACTGCACGGGGCCGATCTGGATCCATCTCGTGGCTCCGTTCGACGACGAGCCGATCACGAACACGGCCAGCAGGCCCAGGATGATGCCGACGTAGAGGACCCAGGCCGCCTGCTCCAGCCAGCGGTAGTCCAGGGCGGCGAGCACCACCATCACCACCGCCCCCACCGCCACGAAGGCGGCTTGCCGGTCGAGGAAGTAGTGCGGGCTGATCCCGGCCATGACGAGCTTCGAGCGCGTCGCCGAGTAGACGAGGATCACCCCGGCGACAGCGACGATCAGCGTGGTGACGATCAGGCCGTAGTCGAGGCGGAGGGCCAGGAGCCGATCCGCCGGCCGTCGGGCTGAGAGGAGGTTGCTCACCAGGGGCTCCGGCGGCACAGAATACCGGGCGTGCCGGTGCCCGCCAGGTCAGCCGTGTTCTCCGTGGACGGCTGGCTGTACGAGCTGTTGCGGTGGGCGGGAGTGGGTTCCGGCAGCGCCGCCCACGTCCAGCAAGTGCTGCTCAAGCCCATCTCGGTGGTGTTGGTGGTGGTGGTCGCCGTCGCCGTCGGTTGGCTGGGGAGCCGGTTCATCCGGCACTGGATCGGCTCGGCCGTGCGTCGTGCCGCCTCACGCTCGGATTCACCGCGCGCCGAGCGCCGGGCCATCACCCTCACCGCCATGGTCGCCAACATCTGGCGCGTGGTCGTGGCCGTGGTCGCCTTCTTCGTGGCTCTCGGCTCCATCGGCGTGGACCTCACTCCCCTGCTGGCCGGAGCGACCATCATCGGCGCCACCATCGGCTTCGGGGCACAGAGCATGGTGCGCGACCTGCTGGCCGGGTTCCTGCTCACCGTGGAGGGGCAGTTCGACATCGGGGACACCATTTCGGTTGTGGACACGACCGGCGTCGTCGAAGACCTCACCTTGCGTGTGACCCGCCTGCGCGCCCCCGACGGCACGGTGTGGTTCGTGCCCAACGGTGAGATCAGGCGCTTGGCCAACACCGCCCGGGGTTGGGGACGCGCCACCGTCGACGTGCCCGTACCCCCTTCGACCGGCGTCGACCATCTCCTCGACGCACTCGGCCAAGCGGCCCGAGCCGTCCACGCCGACCCCCAGTACCGAGGGGCGTGCCTCGAAGCCCCCGTGCTGTGGGGCGTGGTCGACATGGCCGTCGACAGCGTCACGGCGCGCGTCACCATCCGCACCCGCGCCGACGACCGCGACCGGGTGGAGCGTGCCGTGCGGCAGGAGGTCGTGCGCCGACTCGGCAGCGGCGACGTCGCCGCATCTCCCTTGGCCTGAGCCCGAAGGTCAGCCCTCGACCTTCACCGCGGCCGCGTTCCACATCGCCTCGACGGGCGCGTCCTCACCCGTCCATCGCTCGATGGCCAGAGCCGCTTGGTGCACCAGCATCCCCACGCCGTTCGCGCACCGGGCGCCCGCCGCCTCGGCAGCGGCCAGCAACGCGGTGCGGGCCGGGTGGTAGACGAGGTCCACCACCACCTGCCCGCCGTGCAGCGAGGAGCGCTCCACCAACGGGTGCCACGCCTCGGCGTCCCCGAGCCCGACGGAGCTGGCTTGGACGACCAGCTCGGCGGCCGAGAGGTCGTCCGGGCCTCCCACCCGGCCAACCGCACCGGCCAGGGCGGCCGCGCCGGCGGCGCGCCCAGGATCACGGTTGAGCACCACCACCTCGCTCGCCCCAGCATCGGCCAGCGCCACCACGACCGCCCGCCCCGCTCCGCCGGCCCCCACCACGAGGCAACGCCGGCCACCTGGCTCGAACTCGAGGCCGCGCCGGACGGCAGCCACCAACCCGGCGCCGTCGGTGGAGTCGCCCAGGAGGCGCCCGTCCTCCAGGGTCACGCAGTTGAGCGCGCCCAACCGCTCGACCAGGCTGCTGCGTCCGTCGACCAGCCGGGCCGCCTCCTCTTTGTGCGGCGTGGTCACCGACAAGCCGGCGACGCCGAGCGCCTTGGCGCCGGCCAGGGCGCCGGCCGTGGCCCCGGCGGGGACCTCGAAGGCCACCGACACCCAGTCGAGACCCAGTTCCCGGAACGCCGCGTTGTGGAGCACCGGCGAGAGCGAATGCCGGACCGGGTCGCCCATCACCCCGACGACGGTGGAGCTCGCCGCCGGCCACGGCACCCCGGCCCGGCCCGCACCGCGCCCCGAGGCCGTCATGGCAGCCCCCGGCTCTTGGCCAGCTGCTCGTTGGCCAGCTGCTCGGCCAGGGTGTCCGAGAACGCCTCGGTGCCGTCGGCTGACACGAGCACGAAGTACAGCCAGGCGCCGGTGGCGGGGTGCAGCGCGGCTCGCAGCGAGGCGGTCGAGGGAAAGCACACCGGGGTGGGGGGCAACCCGGTGTTGAGATACGTGTTGTACGGGGACTGCACCTCCAAGTCGGCCGGTGTGACCGGGCCACCGTCACGGTGCAGGGCGTAGAGCACGGTGGAATCCATCTGGAGCGCCATGTTCACGGTCAGCCGGTTGTAGATGACGCGGCTCACCTTGGCCAGGTTCT
>JASHUM010000017.1 GCA_030040015.1 Acidimicrobiales bacterium | reverse complement strand
GGGGGATGGTTCCACACCGGCGACGGCGGGCACCTCGACGGGGCCTTCACCGTGATCTCCGACCGGAAGAAGGACGTCATCATCACCGGGGGCGAGAACGTCTCCTCGATCGAGATCGAGGACTGCCTCTACCAGCACCCCGCCGTGGCCGAGGCGGCCGTCATCGGCGTCCCCGACGAGAAGTGGGGCGAGACGGTGAAGGCGCTCGTGGTCCTGCGTGCGGACATCTCCGCCGACGAACAGGAGCTCATCGAACACTGCCGGTCCCGCTTGGCGCACTTCAAGTGCCCCACCAGCATCGAGATACGAGATGCCCTGGCCCGCACCGCCACTGGCAAGCTGCAGAAGTACAAGTTGCGCCAACCCTATTGGGAGGGACGCGACCGCCAGGTCAACTGACCGAGGGCCGGGCGCAAGGAGCCATTCCCTGCGAACCTGCCGGCCTGCAATCCCCCAGCAGACACCCGATGCACCTCTCGGCGTCGCCCTGCTGCTCGTAGGCGCCGGCGCGGTGTTGGTGTACATGGGCGCGCGACGGCGCCCATGTACCTCGACGCCCTGAGTCGTGCCCGGATGTGACGACTCGGGTAACGGAGTGTGACCCGAGGGCCATCCGTGATGAACGTTGTGTGAACGGCCCTGCTCCGACTGGCGCTTTCCGTGCCACACAAATATAACTCAATCCGTCCGGTTTAGTTGATCACTAGATTGAGGAGTACGGGCCCGATGCGATTGACCTCGCCACACACAGGACGCAGGGGAAGGGCGCTGCGCCGGATCACGGGGGGAGCGATCCTGGCGACGGCCCTGCTCGTCCCATTGCTCGGGCTCACGACTGGCAACGCGTCGGCGGTCACGTGCCAGAGCGGAGACACGCCGGACGGCACCAGCAACGTCTGCGTGCCGATCTTCCCCGGCAACCCTGGTTCCTACCCGGCCACCCTGGGGTCGTACCCGTTCTGGCTGACGCAAGGAAGCAGCAGTTCAGGCTGCGTCGAACCATCGACCGCATCGCCTTGCGGAACTGACACGGCGTCGAGCATCGACCGTTCGGCGGGCTCGGACACGACGCTGTTCATGATGAATGCCCTGGCAAACCTCTACGACACGGCCGGGCTCTACGGGTGCCAGCTCACGACCAACAATGCCGACTGCGACAACACTGAGGGAACCCTCGCCGATTCCGACATCGCCCAGACCGATACCATCGACAACTTCGACAGGACCGAGATCACCAACGGCGTCAACGACATCGGTTCCACCTACGGGCTCGAGCAGCTCTGTGGCTCCCTCGCAACTCCCGACCCGGTGCAATTCGTCAGGACGGCGAAGCCGGCTGTCGGCGCGGTGAACGGCTGCAGCCTCGCCCAGGTGGGCTACGCCAAGGACGCCGTAGACGCCCTCGACTTCCAGAGCTTGAGTCCGGGCGAATTCGGCTCACCTTCGGCGTTCGTGGGCACATCCCAAGACGGTGTGGAGTGGCCCACCGCCAACAGCGGGGAGATCGGCGCGCCAGCGGCCGGCTGGTTGCCGGGCAACCCCGTCAACTGTGTGCCGGCCGGCTCCGGCCTCTCGGGCACGCCTTGCACGGGCACGGCCTTCACCGACGTGGACAACACTCCCATCGTCCCCGGTGACGACTACAGCTCCCTCGCCTACCGCCTGTGGTGCCAGTCGAGCACCTCCGGTAGCAGTCCAAGCAACACGGCCAGCGATCCTCGGATCGAGGACTGGGGCGAGCTGACCAACCTGACCACCGGAGGCCAGACCACCTCGGCCGCGATCTCCAATTCCGGCCCGATCTCGTCGATCCCGGTCACCGCGCTGACGGAGGCCATCGACGAGCCGCTCAACGGCACCAGTGGAACGACGAACATCGTCCTGAGCGGTGGGGGCAACACCGAGACGTTCGAGGTCGACTCCGCTTCTTCCGGAGCCACCAGCCTCACCCTGGTCAGCTCCACCACCCCGACCTACGCCTTTCCGGCCGGCTCGACCATCACCTACGCCGTGGGCGACGGAACGCCGATCGGCGTCCCCGTCCACATCGTGGGCATCAACACGGGAGCGGGAACGGTGTCGACGTTCTCGCACTTCGCCAACTCGAACACCGGCAATACCGGCACCTCTTCCTGCGAAGACACGGCCCTGATGGACACGAACGCCGCCCAAGGCCCCAACTTCATCACCCCGGTCGGGACATCGGGAAACGCGGAGATCGCTTTGCAGAACAACGCGTCGCAAATCTCGACCTTCGGTGCCGCCGACTTCCCCAACGACCTTCCCGACCAGGCCGTGGCAGTGGCGACGTCGCTTTACATCGAGTCCAACGGCGTGTACCTGTCGAACCCCAACGCGGGCTTGGCCACGCTCATCCCCGGGACTGAATCCCCGCCAAGTGGCGTGTCTTTGAGCTATGCGATGACAGAGACGACCCTCAACGGGGTTACCGACACCCTCGCCCATGAGATCACCAACGCGTTTCCAGTGGCACTGACGCTGTTCAACGCGTACGAGACGACGAATGTGAACGCCAGTGTCGGAGCCTTCCTCAATTGGCTGTGCGACTCCAACAGCTATTTCAAAAAGAGTACCGACCCCAATAGCGGTGAGAATTATGACTCGGAAATAGCGAACATCATCACCAACGAGTTCGAGTTCCCTCGGCTCACCGACACGCGCACTGAGTTGTCGAACACGACGCCGGCCGACGGGGTGAGCGGTGGCGCACCCAACGCACAGTGCGATGCCGCCTTGCCCTCCATGGTGTCCACCGGCGGCGACACGCTGACCTACGAGCCGGGGGGAACCGTGACGAGCATCCCGTCGGCAGCAGGTTTCCCGAGCGGCAATGCGGTCGATTCGACGACGACGACGCCGACCTTCCCCACCGGCATCACCGTGTCCTCGGTGAGCGGCAGCGTCATGACCGTGAGCGGCACGATCCCGGCAGGCACGTACAACCTGTACTTCCCGGGTATGCCACCGGTGCTGGCCGTTACCAACCCCAACGAGTAGCAACAAGGCCATCGGACGACCCACCTACGCGGTCCAGGTGTCGTCATCCACCTGTCCTAGTTGGCAAACAGTCTGTGTCCGTTCTGTGACACCTCGATGAACTCTGGCGTACACCGACGGGCACAAAAGTGGTCTTCTTCTCCGAGGGCCGGTTTGCATGTAGAGAAAGGGGCCATGAGCCCAACCGGGGTCGGCTGGCGAAGACCTCTGCATCGGCGCCGCCGAGGCCATCGACTGATTTCCCTGGCGTCGGCCACGTTGATGCTCGCCGGCGTCGGGCTCTTGTTGCCCTCGGTAGCAGAAAGCCAATCACAACCGCTGGTTACGGCGGAGCAGGTTCCGCATCTCGCCCTCGGTGACCAGCTGCAAGACTCGCTGGCATCGTCCAGGCGAATCGAGGTCGAGCTGATCCTGAAGCAGCAGAACCTCTCCGAGTTGGATTCGTTGGCGGCGGACATCGCCGACCCGGACTCCTCTCTGTACCGTCACTACCTTTCCCCGGCACAGTTCGCTTCCATGTTCGACCCCTCGGATGCGACTGTCGCCGCCGTCGACGCCCAGCTGGAGTCGATCGGGCTCACCCCGGGGCCGGCCAGGGACGACAACCGCTTCATTCCCATCAACACCGACGTAGCGGCGGTCGAGACGGCATTCCATACCGGTCTCCGCCAGGTCCGCGTCACCGGAAGGAACGACCCCGGGTACACGTTCACGACCGCGGCGATGCTGCCGTCCGGCCTGGCGTCGAGTGTCGAATCCGTCGTCGGCCTGTCCGACCTGGCGCAAGTCGAAACCCCCTCACCGGGGCAGCTCGAGTCGCTCCAAGCCCTGAACCGAAACGCTCAATCCGGGCCGGTGTCACAAGATGCGTTAGCAACGCAAGCGACGACATCGGGCCCAAGCGATTGTGCCGGCGCGGACGCCTTGGCCAGTGAGATCGCTGCTGACGGATACAGCTATCCCAATACCTACTCCGTCTTGGACGACTACTACGGCATGGATCCCATGTACACGTCGGGATTCGACGGCTCGGGTGAGACCGTGGCGCTCTTGGAATTGGGTTCGGACTTCAACACCTCCGACGTGGACACGTTCCAGGCCTGTTACGGAAGCACTTCGACAGTCACCCGCGAGCCGCCCATCGACGGTGGACCGGGCGCGACTCCGGAGTACGAGGAGACTGAGCTGGACATCGACTCGGTTCTCGGAGCGGCGCCGCAGGCCAACATCGATGTCTACGAGGGGGGACCGTCGAGCACCGTCAGCCAACTCCAAGCATGGATCGACACTCTCGCCGCCATCGTCACCAGTCCGAGCCCGGCGCCGATCGTCAGCATCAGCCTGGGCCTGTGCGAGCCTGCATGGGAAGCCGAGTACCCCTCCTACCTGACTGCCACGGACACGCTGCTCGAAGAGGCCGCCATGCAGGGACAAACCGTCCTGGTGGCGGCGGGCGACTCCGGGTCGGAGGCCTGCGAGCCCTCGGTGAACACCGACACCGGTTTGGCAGTGAATTATCCCGCTTCGGACCCCTGGGTCACCTCGGTGGGGGGCACAGAGAACGCCGCCTACGCGCTGACGTACCTCGATCTCCCTCCGGCTCCCGGCGCATCGGAGGGAGCTTGGAACGAAGGTTGCGAGGACGTCGACGAGAGCCTGGTGTGCGGCGGCGGTGGTGGTGGGTTCTCCACCGTGTTCCCGCGACCTTCCTGGCAGGCCGGCCCCGGTGTGGACAACTCCGCCTATCCGAACGAGGGCCGGGAGGTTCCCGACGTATCAGCTGAAGGCGACCCGTACACCGGGTATGTCGTCTACGACTCGACGTGTGGGTCCTCCGGTTGCAACGACGTGGGCGACGACGGGTGGATGTGGATCGGTGGCACCTCGGGGGCGGCGCCTTTCTGGGCCGGCGCAGTGGCGCTCATGGACGAGAAGTGCACGGCTTCGAACGACGGACCAGTTGGCTTCGCTGATCCCGCTCTGTACACCGCCTTGCAGCAGGACCCGAACGATTTCAACGACATCCCGGCCGACCCCGTGGTTGACGGCAACACCCTGCCCTCGAACAACGACACGACGGGAACCAACGGAGGTGCCTATCCGACCACGGCGGGCTACGACATGGCGACGGGCATCGGGTCTCCCAACGTCTCCTTGCTGAGCGACGACCTCTGCTCGCCGGCCACATTGGGCATCGTCGTCGGTCAGTCGGGTTCGTTCGTCTCCGGCTCCACCGGCACCTACACGCTCACGGTCACGGACCCGGGCAGTCCCACATCGGGACAGCTGACGGTGACAGACGACCTGCCGGCTGGTGTCACGTTCTCGTCCGGCTCCGGCGACGGGTTCTCCTGTTCCGCTGCCGGGCAGACGGTGACGTGCACGTCGACCACATCGATCAGCTCGGCTGCGCCGGCCGTGATCGACCTGCAAGTGGACGTCAGCGCTGCGGCTGGGACCGTGCTCTCGAACCAGGCGTCGGTGAGCCCGCACGGGGGATCCTCCAACGTCGACCAGGTGACGGTGTCGTCTACAGCGACCCAGACGACGACGGCATCGAGCAGCACTCCATCCTCTACGACGGCGACGACCGGCTCGGCCTCTACGACTGCGCCACTGGCCACGGAGACGGCGGCCAGCTCGTCTGGTGCCTCTTCGTCGGGCTCCTTGGCCTTCACCGGGACACCGGAGAGGATGAACTGGATCCTCTTGTTGGGCGCTCTGCTGTTTTTGCTCGGTGCGACGGTGAGGCTGTCGCTCAGGGGTTCCGTGAGGCGAAGCACCCCATTGCGGCAGTAGGGGCGCAAGACCGACCCCCACCTCATCTGGCTCGAAGCGCCCTTTCGACCGGCTGTTCCGAGAGACGCTCCTACTATCGTCCTCGACCATGGACGCCAGGCACTTCCTCGGTTTGGAGCCGACGCCGGACCCGTTCCGATGGCGACTACCGGTCACCTCGGCCGTCTCGACCCCGGGGAATTTCCTCTACGGGGGCTGTGCCCTGGCCGCAGGCATCGTCTGTCTCGAAGAGGCATCGGGGCGTCCCACCGTGTGGGCGACGGCCCAGTACCTCTCCTACGCACCGACGGGCAGCGAGGTCGAGTGGGAGGTGGTGCTGCCTGCGAGCGGCAAGCGGACCACCCAGGGCCGGGCCATCGCCCGGGTGGGTGACGTCGAGATCATCACCGTGAACAGCGCCCTCGGTCACAGCGACTTCGAGCTGACGGGAACCTGGCTGGAGATGCCCGACGTCCCTCCGCCCGCCGAGTGTCGCCGCCAGGAGATCCCCGAGCTGTTCGCCGACACCGTCCTCACCCGGGTGGAGCACCGGGTGGCCAAGGGCCGAATGTTCTCCGCTCTCGACGGAGAGCCGGGCCCAGCCAACTCGGCCTTCTGGGCCAGGCTCCCGGGTCAGCTCGAGGTCTCCGCCGCCACCCTCGCCGTCATCGGCGACTACGTGTCGGGAGCGGTGTCCCAGCCGATCGGACGGCGCACGTTGGGACGCAGCCTCGACAACACGCTGCGGGTGGCCCAGCTGGTTCCCACCGAGTGGGTGCTGTGCGACATCCACATCCACGCCCTGGCCCACGGCTTCGGCCACGGCGAGGCCTACCTCTTCGCCGAGGACGGGACGCTGCTCGGCACGGCCTGCCAGTCCATCAGCGTGCGGCTGTGGACCGACGACGTCGCGCTGCGGAGGCCGCCCATGCCCGGCACGGGGGGCCGATCGTGAGCCCGGCGTGCTCGCCGGTGCGGCCGTGACCCTGCCCACCCGCCGGGTCGGCTCCCTCGAGGTGTCGGTGATCGGCTTGGGGTGCAACAACTTCGGCGGGCGCATCGATTCGATGCGCACCCGAGAGGTGGTGGCGGCTGCCCTGGACACCGGGATCACGTTCTTCGACACCGCCGACATCTACGGCGGCACCCGCAGCGAGCAGTTCCTGGGCCGTGCCCTCGGGCACCGGCGCCACCGGGTGGTGGTGGCGACGAAGTTCGGCATGCAGATCGACGAGGACCACAAGGGTGCAAAGCCCGCCTATGTGCGCCAGGCCCTTGAGGACAGCCTGCGGCGCCTCGGGACCGACCACATCGACCTGTACCAGCTGCACGCCCCCGATCCCGACACGCCGATCGCCGACACCATGGCCGCGCTCGACGAGCACGTGCGGGCGGGCAAGGTGCGCCAGATCGGCTGCTCGAATTTCTCCGCCGACCAGCTGCGCCAGGCCCATGCCGCCGTGGCCGACGGTGCCTCGCGCTTCGTGAGCATCCAGAACGAGTACAGCATCCTGCACCGTCGTCCCGAGAAGGACGTGCTCGAGGTGTGCCGGGAGACCGCCACCGCCTTCATCCCCTACTTCCCCTTGGCGCGAGGGCTGCTCACCGGCAAGTACCACCGGGGCCAGCCACCGCCTGCCGGCAGCCGGCTGGCGGGTGCCGGCATCGAGCAGTACGAGCGCCTGGCCTCAGAGGCGAACCTGGCCGCCGTGGAACGGCTCGCCGACCTGGCGACGCGACGGGGGCGCAGCGTGGCCGAGCTGGCCATCGCCTGGCTCTTGGCACGGCCGTCCGTCGCTTCGGTGATCGCCGGCGCCACGTCGGCCGACCAGGTGCGCGCCAACGTCGAGGCGGCCGGCTGGCGGCTCACGGACGAGGAGCTGGCCGAAGTGGACGAGGTGGTCGGGCCGGGGGCGGTCCGGGTCTAGGGCGACCCGGCTAGCACGAACGCGCTCAGACCCCGGTCTCGGCCTCGAGTCGTCCGGCCTTCACCGCCGTGACCAGCGCCTCGTGGTCGCGCTCGGTCTGCTCTGCGTAGGCCAGCGAGAACGCTCCCAGGGCGTCCTCGAACGCCTCGCTCCCGCCGAGATAGCCGGCGATCCTCGCCGCGCTCGCTCCCCCTGCCGACCGAGCGTGGGCCCGGGCCAGCACCCAGCCGCACAGCCCGGCGTAGTCGCACAGGGCGCCCTGGTCGAGCGTCGTCACGTCGATGTCGCCCTTCCGGTTGCGCAAGCGGCGCACGTAGTAGTCCACACCTTCGGCGTCGGACCATCCCAGGAAGACGTCGGGGGCGGCCTGCATGCGCCGCTGGCCGTCCACCACCCGCCTGCCCTCGGTCCCGGGACCGCTCGGACGCCCGGGCACGTGCACGGCCGCCCCGGCCTGCGCCAGGGCGGAGCGGTCGGCTTCCTTCACCTGCAACAGAAGTGGCCGCTCGGTCTCGTCGAGCAGCAAGGCGATGAAACAGCGGGTGCCCACGCTCCCGACACCGACCACCTTCACGGCGAGGTCGACCACCTCGAACCGGCCCACCAGCGCCCGGCGGTCGTCCTCCAGGGAGCGGAGGTACCCGGCCATGACGTCCTCGAGCAGCTCGTGGTGGTCCCCCACCAGGTCGTGACTGACGAGGGGCGGATGGTCGACGATGCGCCTGGACCCGTCCGGGGCCAGTGCCGTGAGCGACGGGAGCAGCGCCCGGTCGGTGTGACGGTGGGCGGCCTGCACGTCGGCGTCCACCTCGGCTCGCGACCCCGAGTCGGCCGCCCCCACCACCCGCGCCGCCGTTTCGGCGTCGACCCGCGCCAACCACAGTTCGAGCTCCCCCATCGACGCGTAGCGCGACATGTACGACCGGTACGAGGCGGCGCCGGCCCGGCCCGCCGCCACCTGGTCGTCGGCACCTCGCCCGGCACTGCGGGCGACGACGGCCGCACTGGCGCACAGCCGCTTGACGTCCCACTCCCAGGGCCCGACGTCGGTCTCGTCGAAGTCGTTGACGTCGAACAGCAGCTTGTCCTCGGGCGAGGCGAACAGGCCGAAGTTGGCCGCGTGAGCGTCCCCGCACACCTGCACGTCGAGGCCGGTGTCCGGGGTGGTGGCCAGGTCGTGGGCCATGACGAGGGCGGCGCCGCGCAGGAAGGCGAACGGGCTCTGGAGCATCCGGCCCACACGGACCGGGACGAGCTGGGGAAGCCGGGTGCGGTTCTGCGCCTCGACCAC
>JASHUM010000016.1 GCA_030040015.1 Acidimicrobiales bacterium | reverse complement strand
CGCCACGACACGCACCCCTTGCACCCCAGGTCGACCACGTGGGCCGGGAGGCCGGCCTCGCTGACGGCCCTGGCGCACCCCGATGCCAGCCTCGATCCGAGCCGGTCGAAATGCTCGTAGGCGTGGGGCGTGAGCACCTCTGTCAGCGCCGCCAGGCCTGCCGCCGCCACCAACGGGTTCCCGTTGTAGGTCCCCTGCTGGGCCACCCCGGCGCCGATCAGGTCCATGAGCTCGGCCCGTCCGCCGAAGGCGCCGGCCGGAGTGCCGCCGCTGATGGACTTGGCCAGGCAGATCAGGTCGGGGCGGACGCCGAAGCGCTCGGTGGCGCCGCCGGCGGCGATGGTGGCCCCGCACTTGACCTCGTCGAAGACGAGCACCACCTCGTACTCGGTGCACAGCCGGCGCAGTCCTTCGAGATAGCCGGGGCGGGGGAGCACGATGCCGATGTTCATCATCACCGGCTCGAGGATGAAGCACCCGATCTCGTCGCTCCGCTCGGCGAACAGTCGCTCGACGGCCCCGAGGTCGTTGTAGGGCACGGTGAAGGTGAGCTCGCCCAGCACCGGCGGGATGCCCATCGACGCCGGTTGCCGCCGGCCGGTGTCGTCGGCTTCCTTCACCAGCTGCAGGCTGGGGGCGACGGAGAACATCACGGTGTCGTGGTGCCCGTGGTAGGAGCCCTCGATCTTCACCACTCCCTGCCGGCCGGTGGCGGCGCGGGCCAGGCGGATGGCGTCCATGGTCGCCTCGGTGCCCGAGTTGGTGAAACGCACCCGCTCGAGCCCGAAGCGCCGGCACAGTTCCTCGGCCCAGGCCACGGCGTCCACGGTGGTGACGGCGAAATGCGTGCCCCGGCGGGCGGCGCGCTCGATGGCGGCCACGACCTTCGGATGGGCGTGGCCCACGGCCATGGAGCCGAAGCCGTTGTGGAAGTCGGCGTAGGCGGTGCCGTCCACGTCCCACACCTCGGCTCCCAGACCGTGCGACAGGTAGATGGGGTAGGGCTTGGCCGCCTGGAACGACGAGGCCACGCCGAGGGGGAGGCTCCTCCGGGCTCGCTCGTAGAGCGCGTGCGACTTGGTGGTCCGGGTGGCGAGCGCATGCAGCTCACGGCGGTACAGCTCCTTGGCCCGCGCCCTGATCCGCTCGCCATCCGCACCGCCCCGCCCGTCACCGGGCGAGAGGCGGAGCGGACCCTGTTTGCGCTTCTCGCCCACCTCGGGGGCGTGTTCGACCGATGTCATCCGGCCTTCCCTTCTCTCCGCTTCCTCACCACTTGACCATCACGTGCTTGGGCTCGGTGTACGCCTCGATGGCGTAGGCCGAGAGGTCCTTGCCGTACCCGGACTGCTTGAACCCGCCGTGGGGCATCTCCGAGACGAGGGGGATGTGGTCGTTGACCCACACCGTGCCGAAGCGCAGCTCGGCGGCGGCTCGCATGGCCGTCCCCACGTCGGTCGTCCACACGCTCGCCGCCAGCCCGTACTCGACGCCGTTGGCCATGGCGATGGCCTCGCCCTCGTCGGCGGCACGTTGCACGGTTACGACGGGCCCGAACACCTCTTGCTGGACGATCTCGGCCGACTGCTCGGCCCCCACGATGACCGAAGGCTCGTAGAACCAGCCGGGGCGCGCCGAGATCGTCCCTCCCACCGCGGCAGTGGCCCCGCCGGCCAGGGCGCGGTCGACGAACCCGGCCACGCGCTCGCGCTGGCGCTCGGACACGAGGGGACCCAGCTCGGTGGAGGCGTCCCGGGGGTCGCCGACAATGAGGGAACCAGCCGCTTCGGCCAGCGCACTTACCACGTCGTCGTGGACACGGGGACCGGCCACGACCCGGGCGGCGGCGGTGCAGTCCTGGCCGGCGTTCACGAAGCCGGCGAGACGGATCCCGGCCACGACCGCGTCGAGATCGGCGTCGTCGAGCACCACGACCGGCGCCTTCCCGCCCAGCTCCAGGTGCACGCGCTTGAGGGTTCGGCTGGCCGCCTCGGCGATCCTCTTCCCGGTGGGGACGGATCCCGTGAGCGACACCATGTCGATCCCGGGGTGCTCGACGAGGGCGGCGCCCGTCTCGCCGTCGCCGACGACGACGTTGATCACCCCGGGCGGGAAGATGTCCCCGGCCATCTCGGCGAGCTTGAGGGTGGTGAAGGGAGTGAGCTCACTGGGCTTGAGCACGACCGTGCACCCTGCAGCGAGCGCAGGGCCCAGTTTCCACACCGCCATCATGAGCGGGTAGTTCCACGGCGTGATGGCACCCACCACCCCGACCGGGTCGCGGCGCAACATCGAGGTGTAGCCGCTCAGGTACTCACCCGCCGCCCGTCCTTCGAGCAGGCGGGCGCCCCCGGCGAAGAAGCGGAGATTGTCCACGGCGAAAGCCAGCTCCTCCGGCACAGCCGAGACGGGCTTGCCCACGTTGCGCGACTCGAGAAGGCCTAGCGTCTCGGCGTGGGCTTCCACGGCGTCGGCGAGCGCCAGCAGGGCGGCGCCTCGCTCGCCGGGCGACGTCCGCGCCCACAGGGGGAAGGCTTGCGTGGCCGCCCCCACCGCCGCATCGAGCTCGTCGCGCCCCGCTTTGGGCACCTCGGCCATCGTCTCGCCTGTGGCCGGGTCGACGACGGGGATCCGGCCCTCGCCGCCCGTCCGGAAGCCACCGCCGACGAAGTGCTCGAGGGGGACCTCGACACCGGCGATGCTCGTCATCAGCGGACCAGGCCTTTCCCCCTGGGTGACCGACGGGGTCGGCCACGAATTCGCAGGTCCCTAGCAGGTTACACGACGAAAACCCTTGTCTCAATCGTGATTCTCTGCGAATATCACGACACGCAGCGGGAGGGGGCTGCATGACCAGCGCCGAGGTGGTTCAGCCCGTCCCGGCGCCTGCCGGTTCGGTGCCGGGCGCCAAGGGCCTCAAGGTCGGGGCGCTCAGCATGGTCTCGAGCCTGGTGATCGGCGTCGCCTCCACCGCGCCCGCCTACAGCCTGGCCGCCGCCCTGGGCATCGTGACGGCCAGCGTGGGCCTGCTGTCGCCCTCGGTCATGTGGCTGGCCTTCCTGCCCATGCTGTTCATCGCCGCTGGCTACTACTACCTGAACCGGTCCGACCCCGACTGCGGCACCACGTTCACGTGGGTGACCCGGGCCATGGGCCCGAAGACCGGCTGGATGGCCGGCTGGGGGATCCTCATGACCGACCTGGTGGTCATGCCCAGCCTGAGCCAGATCGCCGGCTCCTACACCTTCTCGTTGTTCGGCGCTCACGGGCTGGCCGCCAGCACGTTCTGGGTCACCTTCGTCGGCGTCATCTGGCTCGTCGTGATGACGGCCATCTGCTACATCGGCATCGAGCTGTCCAAGAACACCCAGGTGTTCCTGCTCGGCGCCGAGCTGCTCATCCTCACCATCTTCGCCGTCGTCGCCCTCACCAAGGTCTACGGCGGAGGAGTCCCCCACAGCGTGACGCCGGCCCTCGGGTGGCTCGACCCGCTGCGCATCCCGACGGTGGGGGCGCTCTCGGCCGGGATGCTGACGGCCGTGTTCATCTACTGGGGCTGGGACACGGCCGTCACCGTCAACGAGGAGGCCGACGACATCAAGCGCACTCCGGGCCGGGCCGCTGTCCTCTCGACCCTGGTGCTGCTCGGGATCTACGTCGTCGTCTCCTTCGCCGCCCAGTCGTACCACGGGGCCGGCTTCCTGACCGCCCACAGCGCCGATGTGCTCTCGGCCCTGTCCCACGACGTCCTCGGAGGCTCCTTCAGCTGGCTGCTCATCCTGGCCGTGCTGAGCTCGGCGTCGGCCTCGACGCAGACGACCATCCTGCCGGCGGCGCGCTCGGCGCTGTCAATGGCCGTCCACGGCGCCGTGCCGAAGCGACTGGGGAGCATCCATCCCCGCTATCTGTCGCCGGGGTTCGCCACCTTGCTCTTCGGCTTCGTCTCGATCGTATGGTACGTCGGCCTCACCATCGTGAGCCCCAACGACATCCTGGGCAACTCGATCACGGCGTTGGGTTTCGGGATCGCCTTCTACTACGGCATCACCGGCATCGCCTGCACGATCTACTACCGCAAGATGCTGTTCAAGAGCGTGAAGAACTTCGTCTTCATCGGCCTGGCTCCGCTGCTCGGCGGATTGATGCTCTT
>JASHUM010000151.1 GCA_030040015.1 Acidimicrobiales bacterium | reverse complement strand
GGCCAACGGGAGGAGGTCACGTCCGAACAGTATTGAGTCGAAGGATCGCTGTCATAGTCTGCGTGGGGAAAGGACCCGAAAGGGCTGGTCCGCCGAGAGGACGGTCATGAAGAGCATCTTGGTCACGGGGGCGTCGACGGGGATCGGGGAGGCGAGCGCCCTTCGCCTGGATCGTCTCGGGCACCGGGTGTACGCCGGTGTCCGGAAGGGTGCCGACGCTGACCGCTTGAAGGACCAGGGGTCCGAGCGTCTGGTGCCCGTCCATCTCGACGTCACCGACACCGGGCAGATCGAGGCTGTGGTCAAACAGATCGCAGACGAGGCCGGTGGACTGGCTGGGCTGGTCAACAACGCCGGGATCGGCAAGGGGGGTCCCGTCGAGTACACCGACCTCGACGAATGGCGGAAGCAGTTCGAAGTGAACGTGTTCGGTCAGGTCGCCGTGACCAAGGCGATGCTCCCGCTCATCCGCCGCGGACAGGGCCGCGTGGTCTTCATCGGCTCGATCGGGGGCAAGGTGTCAAGTCCCTTCCTCGGTCCCTACAGCGCCTCGAAATTCGCCATCGAGGCGATCGGAGAGGCGCTGCGATCGGAGCTGCACCCGTGGGGGATCGGCGTGTCGGTGGTCGAGCCCGGTTCCATCGACACCGCCATCTGGGGCAAGGCGACCCAACAGGTGGATCAGATCGAGAAGGACCTGCCCGAGGAGGCCAAGGCCTACTACGGGGGGGTCATGGCGGCCATGCGCAACGCCATCGAGGTCCAGGCCCGCCGGGGCATCCCCGCCGAGCGTGTGGCCCGGGCGGTGGAGCACGCCCTGTTCTCGTCGCATCCGAGGACGCGCTATCCCGTGGGGATCGACGCCCGGGCGCAGACCGTCATGGTTCGGCTGCTGCCCGACCGCCTGCGCGAGGCGATCGTCCGACGATTCGTGGGGGTTTAGGAAATTCGTCGGGGTGGCCGGATTTGAACCGGCGGCCTCCACGTCCCGAACGTGGCGCGCTAACCAAGCTGCGCTACACCCCGTCACCGCGATGGTGAGCAGGCCGCGATCCTACCGCCCATGGCCAGACGTACGAGCCCTGTCGCTATAGGGTCGGGCGATGCTGCCGCGCTGGCAGGGCGGGGTTGCCACAGCGGCTGTCACCGCGCTGACCGTCGTCCTGATCGTCACCGACGTCGCAGACGCCGGAGTGCGGCGGTTCTGGTCGCAACACGCGCTCACCACCGACATTGTTGCCGGGCTTCTCGTCTTGGCCCTGACCCTGTTGGTCGTCGACCAGGTTCTGACGAGGCGGCAGGTCGCCGGGCGTTCTCGTGCCGTGGCCGCGCATGCCGCGATCGTCATGGCCCAGGCGGGACGATGCGTGCGAACGGTGCGCGCCGCCGAGAGCGCCGACGAGGGCGATGGGTCAGCCGCTGACGAGCTCCGCTCGTACTTGCAGGTGTTGCTCCCCGGCGCGCCGGTGCTCCTCGACGATCCCGTGGCCAGACACTTCCTCGAAGAAGCGCAAGCGCTCGCCGGTCAGCTCGCCCGGGTCGTCGGCGTCTCGGCCAAGAGCGCCCTGACCAGAGGCCTGGGATCCGGGACCCTCGACCAGGCGATCGAGCGGTTGAGGAGTGCGGCCGCCCCCCTTCTCGCCGTTCTGACCGCCGACGAGCGTGTTGCCGTGACAGGTGGATCGGAGGACGACGCAGGGCGCTGAGGCCGTCACCCCTCAAGACGGGGGCGCTACCACCGTGGTAGACACGCCGAGCTTGGCCGCGACGACCTTGGCCACACGTCGCTTGTCCATCTCGGCTACACGCAGCTCCCACCCGTCTCGCTGAAGGGTCTCGCCCACTTCCGGGATGTGGCCGAAGGCGTCGAAGAGGAACCCGCCCAACGTGACGTACTCACCTTCGGGCAACTCGAGGCCGAGCCCTTCGTTCAGCTCGTCGATGCCCATGCCTCCGTCCACGAGCCAGCTGGTCTCGTCGACTCTCACCAGGCCTGGCTCCTCGGTGACGTCCATCTCGTCACGCAGCTCCCCTACCAAAGCCGAGAGGAGGTCCTTGACGGTGAGCACGCCGGCCACCCCGCCGTACTCATCGACCACCACGGCGAAGGCGCGGCGGCCCCGGCGCATGTCGGCGAGCACCTCGAGCACCAACCGAGATTCGGGGACGAGCAGCGGCTGGCGCAGCCTCCGGGAGATGTCCAGAGGCGTCGGGCCCTCGGGCAGTGCGCCCCCGTCCCGGCTGATCTCCCATCCGGCTCGGAACAGGTCGTTCACGAACAGCACCCCGACGAGGTTGTCGAGGTCGTCGTGGTAGACGGGGAAGGCGCTGTGGCCCGATTGACGCACGGCGCGGGCCACGTCCTCGGCCCGAACCGGGATGGGCAGTCCCACCACGTCGACACGAGGGGTCATCACTTCCCGCACCGGGGTGTCGCGCAACTCGGCCAGGGCGGAGAGGATCATCTGTTCCTGGTCCCCGCCGGCTCCCTCCACTGCCGGCGAGGACCGGCGACTTGGCGGGCGCTCCCCTGCCGATCGCCGGAGCCGCAACACGCCCGGCCGTCAGGGGACGTGTGCCGGCGGGACCAGCACCGGCACGGGCTGGAACGATTCGTCGTGGAACGTCTCGCCGGCGAGCAGCGCTGCGGCCGCCCGACGGATACGGATGGGGTCGAGCGGCTTGACCAGCCATCCTTCGGCGCCAGAGCGCCTGGCCAGGAACACGTCCGCCCGCCGGTCGAGGAGCATCAACACGGGGACAGGCGGCAGGTTCCCGTAGGACTCCTCGAGCCGCAGGTCGAGGCACACGGCCATGCCCCCCATGTTCCCCATCTGCAGGTCCACGATCACCAGGTCCGGCCGGTGCTCGGCGACCGCCGGCGCCACCTCGAATCCGGTGGAAACCTCGACCACCTCGGTGTCGGGCTCGCCCACCACGGCGATCACCTCGGCACGGACCGAGGGGGCGTCGCTGGCGACCAGGATGGTGCGCATCGGCTCAGGGTAACCCGGCGCCGTCACCGGCCACCACAGGCCCGGCTGTCCCGAAGATGCAGTCGGCCACGACTCCGAGCCCATCGACGTCGTGGACGTCGATGTCGAGAAGGGGTACTTGCACGACCGGCGACGGGGCGACTTCCGTGACGATGCGGGCCAAGGTGGCCTGCTCGTGCTGGTTGACCGCCTGCTGGTCCCGCAGATTGGCGACCAGCACGGCCAGATCCGAGCCCTCGGGTGCCTCGGGCAACGCACCGGGCTCGCCGAAGCTCGGGTGGACTCGGTTCACCACGAGGCCCTCCACGGCCAGGCCCGACTCGTTCAGCTTGTCGGCGAACCAGCCCGCCTCTTCCACGGCGTCGGTGCGAGTCGAGGTCACGAGGACGAACGCCGTCGTGCGCCGGGCGAGCAGTCGCCGCATGTGATCGGCGCGGGTCCGGAATCCCTCCTCCATCCCCTCGAAGGCCTGGAAGAACGTCACGGCGTCCTGGACGATCTCGGCGCCCGCCACCTTGGAGATGGTGCGCAGCAGCGCCTGGGTCGCGACCGACACGGCCCGCAGGTAGGCCCGAGTGGGCATGAGCAGCACCTGGAACAACCGATGACCGAGGAAGCGGGTGAGTCGACGGGGGGCGTCGAGGAAGTCGAGGGCGTTGCGCGTCGGCGGGGTGTCCACGACGACCAGGTCGAAGTCGCCGCCCTCGGCGAGCTCGTAGAGCTTCTCCATCGCCATGTACTCCTGCGTCCCCGACAGGGCGCTCGAGAGGTTTCGGTACAGGCGGTTGGCGAGGATGCCCTCGGCTTGCTCGGGGCCGTCGGCGTAGCGGTGGACCAGGTCGTCGAAGGTCCCTTTGGGGTCGAGCATGAGCGCCCACAGCTCCCCGGGCCACGGCCCGTCGATGCGATGGGGGGTGTTACCGAGCCGCTCGAGCCCCAGCGCGTCGGCAAGACGGCGTGCCGGGTCGATGGTGACCACGCAGGTTCGCCGGCCCCGCCGCGCCCCCTGGACCCCGAAAGCTGCGGACACCGTGGTCTTGCCCACACCGCCCGAGCCGGAGCACACGATGATCGACCGTTCGTCGACGAGGGACCCCAACCCGGACGTGGGAGGGGCCACGGCGTCGGCCACCTGGTTCATGCCTCCGACCCGGCTGCCCGGCGCCGGCGAACCGATGACCGAGGTTCCGAGGGCAGCCCGTCGACGCCGGTGGCGAGATCGGCGGCGAGCACCTCGAGCTCGTCGGGACGCACCGCTTCCCCGGGGAGGAGGCGTGTCCGCAGCTGGGGGAGAGGAAGCTCCTCGGCCAACCGCTCGAGCTGCTCTTCTTGGAGAGTCCAGCGGTGCCGGCGGAACTCCGCAGCACGTCGCAGGTTGCCGGCGACGTCGGGATCCAGTCGCACACCGATGCTGGCGGCGGCCTCCTCAGGAGTGCGTCCCAAGGCCGGCTCCTCGGGCAGGCATCCGTTGACCACCACCGGGCCCAAGTTGACGCCGATGCGGTCCTCCAGCGTGTAGGCGGCTTCGACCACCTCGTTGATCGGCATCTCCTCGGGCAACGTGACCAGCGCCACCTGGCACCGGGTGGGATCGGTGAGCAGCTCGACGACGTCGGCAGCCTGCGTTCGGACCGGACCCGAGCGCGCCGCGTCGAGCAGTCCCTGGGCCGAGGAGAGAAAGGTCATGGCATGGCCGGTGGCAGGGGCGTCGACCAGGATGAGGTCGGCGACGCCTTCGCGCTCGAGGGACTTCACCTTGCCCAGGACCAGGATGTCCCGGATCCCCGGGATGGCGGTAGCCACCACGTCGAGGGCGCCCGACGAGACCAGGCGCCTCGAGATGCGCTTCATCCCGTGGTCGGCCAGGTACTCGAGGAGGGCATCGTCGGGGGTGATGCGCCGGGCCCGCACCTTGCCGGCTCCGTCGGCCAGGACCGTCTCCTCGTAGTCGAGCGGGCCCGTCCGCCCGAAGGCGGCCGAGACCCCGGTCTTCCCCTCGAGCTCCACCACCAGCACCGAGAGACCGGCGTGCGCCGCCATGCGGGCCAGGGCGGCGGTCACCGTGGTTTTCCCTACCCCCCCCTTGCCGGCGACGACGAGGACCCGGCTCTGCCGGCAGAACGAGGCGACGTCCATGGCTCGGGGGCGAGCGTATCGGCAGGGCCGCGGTGCCTTCGAAGAAGGGGCGGCCCCGTGCCGTCTCCGTCGCGCCACGAGGTGCGATGATGCGTCGAAATCCCAGGTCGGAGCCCTTGTCGGCCTCGTCGGGGACCAGATAGCGTCGCCGCGGATCACAGCAGGAGGGGGAGTGGCGACACGCACGTTGGGGGAGTCCTGGCAGGACCGGGCCGCCTGCAAGGGACCGCAGGCGGCGGTGTTCTTCCCACCTACGCATTCAGAGCGCAAGGAAGAGAAGGTGGCCCGCGAGGCCAGGGCCAAGGCCATCTGCAAGACCTGCGTGGTGCGCCTCGAATGTCTCGAGTACGCCATCCAGATCCGCGAGCCGCACGGCATCTGGGGCGGACTGAACGAGATCGAGCGCAAGCAGCTCGTCGAGCGTCGAGCCGGCTGACTCCGGACCGGGCTCCGGGACCTCAGGGAAGGCCGAGGTGGGACGCCGCGGACAGCGTGGCCGCGCTGTGGCACGTGGCGGTCGGGACGCCGCCGTCGACGACACAGAGGGCGGCGGTGAGCTCGTTGGCGGCGCCCAGGATCGCTTGTCCGGCGGCGCTGGTGGGATCGGTCAAGGCCCCCGCCACCTGGCTCATCGACATGGAGCCGAGCACTCCGGGGGAGAACCCGATGGCGTCTCCCACCACGACGACCCTGCCGCCCACGTCGAGGAAGGGGAGCACGGCGTCACCGTCCTGGCCGTCGTAGCGCCGTACCAGGGAGAGCACCGACGCACTCGGTTCCTCCAAGGTGGAGAAACCCGCCGGCGCCGTGCTGGAGAGGGTCGATTCGTAGGTATCCACTGCCTCCAGCGTGACGTGGGTGCTGCGGTAGCTGGTGCCGTCGAAGCTGAAGCCCGGCGTCCCTCCGAAGACCTCGTCACTCGCCGAGCTCTCTTGGCCGAGTCGGCTGAACGTACCGAACCGGGCCAGTGCCGCCACGAGCGCCCAGCTCTCCGCGGCGCTGTAGGGCGAGAACTCGGCGCCGACGAACACGACGGCCGGCTTGCCGTCGACCTGGTAAGGCGCCTGACCGCTCGTCACCTGGGGTCCCGGGCCCGAGAGCGCCGAGACGCCGGCGCTGTCGAAGGCGCCCTGGGGGACGCCCGCCACGGCGTCGACCACGGCGACCGAAGCGAGAGGCGGCAGGTGGGGCGTGGGCGACGTGCCCTGGGTGAGCTTCACCACGACGAGGGCCACCACCAGGAGCAGGACCAGGGCGATGAACGCCCACGTCACCAGCGCCATGGGCAGCACGTGCGGGCGCGGCGAGCCGGCATCCGCAGTTGGGGCCGAGGTCGACATGCGGGAGCGAAAGCCTACCGAGGCCTCTGCGAAGGGGCAGGTGCAGGGTCCTTTCCCGGTTTTCTCCATCCCGGCGCAACCGCCCGGCGCGACCTAGATTGGCCCCGATGAACATCGCGCAGAGCGCGCGAGCCTTCGCGCAAGTCGTGCCCTTCGTTCGGCGTTCCTCCGGTATGGGGGAGGAGCCGGCTCAGGAATCGGCGCCAGCCGGCCGGGTCGTCCCGCCGACGCGCAGGCGGCGGGGGATGCCGGTCCTGTTCCTCCATGGCTGGGGGGTGGGTCCCCACTCGTACTCCGCTGCCCTGCACCAGCTGCAGGACTTCGGCTGCGACGTGTACGCACCGGCCCAGCCCGGATTCGGCGGCACGCCGGCGCTCTCCGGCGAGGACTGCAACTTCCCCGGTTACGCCCGCTGGGTGGTTGCCCGTCTCGACGCCCTGGGCGTGAAGGAGCCGGTGACCGTGGTGGGCCACTCGTTCGGCGGTGGCGTGGCCGTCCAGTTCGCCCACGACCACCCGCAGCGAGCGTCGGCTGTCGTGCTGTGCAACGCCGTGGGCGGCTTCCCGTGGGCCGGCCCCGAGGGTGTGGGGACGATCGGCGACCGGCCGTGGTGGGAATGGGGTCGTTTCCTCGGTGCCGATCTTCTCGCCATGCCCGCACTGATGCGGGTGCTGCCTGCCCTTCTCGGGGAGGCCGTCCCGAACTTGGTCTCGAACCCGATCGCCATGTGGCGCGTCGGGGAGTTCGTCCGCAGGGCGCACCTGGTCGACGAAGTGGCGGCGCTGCCGGCATCGGGCGTGCCCGTGTCGATCGTGTGGTCCGACCGCGACCGGCTCGTGCCCCATGCCGGCTTCTCTGCCTTGTGCCGGGCTGCCGGTGTCGAGGGCGAGGTGGTGCCGGGCAACCACAGCTGGCTGATCGCCGATCCTCGCCGCTTCGCCGACATCGTGTTGCGGGCCATGGTCGAAGCCGGCGTGGTCCAGGCCGGGCTGGCTGCCACCGGCTGAACGCCACCACGGGAGCCTCGGTGCGCCCGGCGTAGCCTCTGGCTGACATGGCCGAACCTGCCGTCCCCCATGCCGTCGAGGCGCGTGCCGCAGCGACCATCATGCTGGTGCGGGACGGCGACGGCCCCGAGGGCCCAGCCCTCGAAGTGTGCATGCTCCGCCGCCATATCGCCGCGGGCTTCTTCGGAGGTGCCTACGTCTTCCCCGGAGGCAAGGTCGACGACGAGGATCGCTCAGCTGCGGCAGTGGACGCCTGTGCAGGGCGCGACGACCCGGGAGCGAGCGCTCTTCTCGATCTCCCCGCCGGGGGGCTCGCTTTCTGGGTGGCCGCACTGCGCGAATGCTTCGAGGAAGCCGGTGTGCTCCTTGCCTGCCGGGACGGTGACCGGCCCGGGCGCGTCCTGATCGATCTCACTTCGCCCGAGTCGCGCCAAGGGCTCGCCGCGTCACGCGCCTCTCTCAATGCCGGGGCGGTCGGCTTCCTCGACGTCCTCTCCGAGCACGGATTGCGGCTGGCTGCCGATCAGGTCCACTACTTCAGCCACTGGATCACGCCTCAGGGCGCGCCCAAGCGCTACGACACCCGCTTCTTCGTCGCCGCCCTGCCCCCGGGCCAGGTGCCCGTCCACGACGAGCACGAGACTGTCGACACGGTGTGGGTACGCCCTGCCGACGCCTTGTCCCGGGCCGCGGCGGGCGAGCTCGACATCATCTTCCCCACCATGAAGAACCTGCAGGCGATCGGCCGGTTCACGACCAGCCAGGAGCTGTTGTCAGCGGCGGCTGCCGTCGAGCACGTGCCGACCGTGATGCCCCGCGTGGTGGCCGACGAACGGGGCCTGCGCATCCTGCTTCCCGGTGACCCCGGGTACGAAGAGGCGCTCGGGACCGTGGACAGTGCCGCCTCGGGCGAGATGAGCACCGAGGAGATCGGCGCCGTGGTCCGCAGCGTGGACATCGAGGGTCGGGGAAGATCGCGACAGTGAGCGACAGCGCCGGCGAGCCCGTGCTCGATCCCAGTGCCCCGGCCGACCCAGCCCGTCCGGTGGCGCTGGCGTCGACGGTCGTGCGGGTAACCGCCCCCAACCCGGGGATGATGACCGGGCCCGGGACCAACAGCTACCTGGTCGGGTCCACCGAGCTGGTCGTCGTCGACCCCGGCCCTGACGAACCCTCGCACGTCGACGCCCTGGTCGAGGCGGGAGCGGGGCGGATCCGCTGGATCGTCGTCACCCACACCCATCTCGACCACGCCCCGGCGGCGGCGCCACTGGCCGAGCGCACCGGGGCCGAGGTCATCGGCTTCGGTGCCCGTGACGACTTCGTGCCCGACCGGTCGGTGGGCGAGGGCTTCGAGCTGGCCGGCGACGACTTCTGCCTGCGCGCCGTCTATACGCCGGGGCATGCCTCGAACCACCTCTGCTGGGAGCTGCTCGGAGAGCGCATGCTCTTCTCCGGCGATCACGTGATGCAGGGGTCGACCGTGGTCATCGCCCCACCCGACGGCGACATGACGCAGTACCTGGCCAGCCTGCGGCGCTTGGTCGACCGGGACGTGCCCTTGCGCGCCATCGCCCCAGGGCACGGATCGCTCATCGAGGATCCCGCCACCGTGGTCGGCGGAATCGTCGACCACCGCTTGGAACGAGAGGACAAGGTGCGTCGTGCGCTGGCCGCAGCCGGGCGCGCCACCGTGGACGACCTCGTGGCCAGCGTCTACGACGACGTCCACGAGGCGCTCCACCCGGTGGCGCGACTCAGCCTGTGGGCGCATCTGCGCAAACTGGGAGAAGAAAGAGAGGCGACGAGCGCCGATCCCGACGACATCGAGGCGCTCTGGGAGTCGGCCCGGGGCTGAGTTCCTATGCGCCGGCGGCGTCCAGGGCCTGCTCGACGTGGTCGAGCATCCTGGCCGTGCAGCCGCTGACCTCGACGACGGGGGCGACGGTCTCGGCCACGGCCCGGGCGAGGTCGCCGAAGGCGGCGGAGAGGGGGCCATCCGACACGGCCACCGGCGTGCCGGCGTCTCCGGCCGCGGACATGTCGGGATGGAGGGGAACGCTCCCGACGAGGGGCACACCGAGCTCGGCGGCGAGCCGGGCGCCGCCGCCTTCGCCGAAGAGCGGGTAGGAGTCCCCGTGCTCGCAGACGAAGGGACCCATGTTCTCGACCACCCCCGCCACGCGCAGGTGTCCTTTGCGCGCCATGTCGGCGGCGCGTGCCGCCACCTTCTGGGCGGCGACCGGCGGGGTGGTGACGACCAGGACCTCGGTGCGCGGCAACATGCGGGCGAGACCCATCTGGATGTCGCCCGTGCCCGGGGGCATGTCGATGAGCAGATAGTCGAGATGGCCCCAGCGGACGTCCTCGAGGAATTGCTGCACGGCGCGATTGAGGATGAGGCCGCGCCACATGATCGCCTCGTCCTCCTTGGCCAGGAACCCCATCGACACCACCTTGAGCAGGCCCTCGCCGACGGGCTGCTCCATGGGCACGATCTTCTTCGCTTCGGCGCGCAGCTCTCCTTGCATCCCGAGCAGGCGCGGCACGGAGAAGCCCCAGATGTCGGCGTCGAGGATTCCCACCACGAGTCCCCGCCGGGCCAGGGCCACGGCCAGGTTGACGGTGACCGACGACTTGCCCACGCCGCCCTTTCCCGAGGCCACGGCGAGCACCCGGGCCGAGACAGGGATGTCGAGGCTCACCGCCCGGTCCTCCTGGGCTCTCCGGCGAGCCTTGTCCATGACCGCGGCGCGCTCCTCGGGGGTCATCTCCCCCATGGACAACTCGACGGACGTCACTCCGGGCAGGGCGGAGACGTGTGACTCGACGTCGGTGCGCAGCTGGGTGCGAAGCGGACAGCCGGCCACGGTGAGGGCCACCTCGACCGCCACCTCCCCGCCCGGGCGGATCTCAACCGAACGCACCATGCCCAATTCGACGATGTCGGCGCCCAGCTCGGGGTCGACCACCCCGGCGAGCGCAGCGAGCACCTCTGCGTCGGTGGGTGCCATGGCTTCGGCTCCTCCACTCGGTGGCTCACGTCCTCGGGCCACCTCGACGATGGTACCGGCCCGCATCCCTGGTCAGGGCGTTCTGTGGACGCCGCACGCTCGGGTAGGATCGTGGCGTGACCTCGATGACCTCGGTACGCATCGGCAAGCGGCCCAACCCCGTGACGTTGAGCGACACGGCCGCGGCCAAGGTGGCCTCCCTGCTCGAGCAGGAGGGGGGCGACAGCCTGGCACTGCGAGTGGCCGTCCGGCCCGGCGGGTGCTCGGGGTACAGCTACGAGATGTTCTTCGATTCCGAGATCGCCGACAACGACATCGTGCGCGACCACAACGGGGTCAAGGTGGTGGTCGACCCGGCCAGTGCCGAGCTGCTCAGCGGCTCGACCCTCGACTACACCGACGGGCTGCAGGACGCCGGGTTCCACATCTCGAACCCGAATGCCACCCGCACGTGCGGGTGCGGGTCCTCCTTCAGCTGATCCAGGAGTCATCCCGCAGCGCTCCCGAGGCGCCCTTCCTGCGATTCGTGCTCGATGGCCGTGATGTCGCCGTGCCCGACCTGGGCGAGTCGCTCCTGGACGTGATGCGCCGCCACCTCGGGGTCCGTTCGGCCAAGGACGGGTGCAGTCCCCAGGGCCAGTGCGGCTGCTGCACGGTGTGGGTCGACGGCGCCCCGCGGGTGGCGTGTGTCACCCCCGCCCGCCGAGTGGCGGGCCGCACCGTGACCACGGTCGAGGGCCTCGACGACGAGACACGAGCCCGGTGGGCGAACGCCTTCGCCGACAGCGGGGCCAGCCAGTGCGGCTTCTGCACGCCGGGCATCGTCATGCGCTTGGCTTGGCTCGAGTCGAGGGGCCCCTTCGACGAGGGGGCGGTGACGCGGGCGCTGGCTGCCCATCTGTGTCGCTGCACCGGGTGGCGAACGATCGTCGACGCCGCCGCTCGGGCCATGGGTCATGGTGCTCCCCCTCGGGGATCGACCCGGCGTGATCTTGCTTCCGCCGCTCGACGGGCCGAGCTCGAAGGAGGGTCACCGCAGCGGGCGGGGACCGACGTCGTCCTCGGCAGAGGTGGCTTCTCCGACGACGAGGCACCGGCCGACGCCGTGGTCGCCGTGCCGGACGGCGCCGGATCATGGGCGATCGGGACGAGCGCCGCTGAGGCCCGGGGTGTCGCCGGCCGGGTGCCCGGGCGCAACTCGAGCGTCGGCTTGCGCCATCCGGTCGAGCTCCCCGATGGCGACTTCGTGGTCGAGCTGCTGACCACCTTCGTGGAGCCGGGCTACCTCGAGCCCGACGCCTCTTGGTGCGTGCCGGGCGGGGAACCGGCCACGCCTTTGGCCAACGGCGGCGCTTTCGGCGGGAAGCTGCACTCGGCCGTGCCCGAAGCAGCGCGCCGGCTGGCTCGGCGCCAGGGCCGGCCCGTACGTGCCCTGTACACCCGGGAGGACGTGGTCCGGCTCGGTCCCAAGCGCCCGCCCGTGGCGGCAGGGGTGCGGGCCGACGGGACCGGGGTGATGCGGGTGGCACGCACCCCGGGATCGGGGGACCTCGGACCGTGGAAGGCGGCCGTGCTGGGTGTTCTCCCCCACCTGGAGATCGAGGAAGTGGACGTCTGTGGACCGCCCGTCGCGGCAGAGATCCGAGCTGCCGGATGGGCCGAAGCCGCCGTGCTCAGGGCCGCTCTGGAGGGGAGGGGGGACCTGGCCGGACATGCCCGAGCCGGTGTCACGGTCGAGTCGCCCGAGGGGGCGCGGGCCACGGTCGCCATCGGGGTCGGAGGCGACGTGTCGGTGTCGGTGTCCGCCGGCGAGGTGCTCGACGAGGTGGTGCTGCGCTCCTACGTGGCGGGCGCCGTGCACCAGGCACTCGGTTGGGTGCGCACCGAGGGCATCGCCGTGGACCACCAGGGCGAGGTCGTGGACCTCACCATCCGTTCCTTCGGCATCCTGCCGGCCCGGGAAATGCCCCACGTCGAGGTGGCCGTGGTGGATGCTGGTGGAGAGGCGCGCCGAGGAAGCGACGCCGTGTTCGCCGCCACGGCGGCGGCGGCGTGGATGGCTGCCGGACTGCCCACCCGGTGGCCGTCGGCTCGAGGAGGGTGATCACATGGCAACTCCGGTCGGTCCCTACTCGCCGGCCATGCGGGCCGGGCCCTGGCTCGTGTGCTCGGGTCAACTCGGGATCGAGCAGGGTCCCGACGGCCCTGTCCTGGTCGAGGGGCTGGTGGCCCAGACCCAGCGGGCCATGGCCAACGTGGCCGAGCTCCTGGCCGGCCGGGGACTTTCGTGGGACAACGTGGTGAAGACGACGGTGTACCTGTCCGACATGGCCGACTACGCCGCCTTCAACGAGGCGTACGTGGAGGCACTTGGCCGCATCCGGCCGGCCCGGACAACCGTCGCCGTGGCCGGGCTGCCGCTCGGGGCGAGGATCGAGATCGAAGCCTGGGCCTACGCCGAGCAGTAGGCGGGTCCGGTCAGGGTGCCCAGCTCCCCTGGCCGAAGCGGTATCCCACCGAGCGGACGGTGGAGATCAGATGGGCATGTTCCTCACCGAGCTTGGCCCGTAGACGACGCACGTGGACGTCCACGGTTCGGGCGCCGCCGTAGTACTCGTATCCCCATACCCGGCTGAGCAGGGTCTCGCGCGTGAACACCTTCCCCGGTCGGGCGGCGAGAAAGCGAAGCAGCTCGTACTCCATGAACGTGAGGTCCAGGGTGCGCCCGGCCACGGCCGCTTGGTAGGTCTCGAGGTTGAGGACGAGAGGCCCGTACTCGATGAGCTCGGGGCGCAGCCCCCGGCCGGTGCGCCAAAAGAGATGGGTGAGCCGGGCGAACAGCTCCTCGGGCGGGGCGGGGAGCACGAGGAAATCGTCGAACTGGTCCTCGCGCAGCTCGAGCTCGGCGAGTTGCTCGACCCCGACGGCCAGGAGCAGGGGGCGCAGGGGCACTTCGCGGGCGCGTACCAGGCGGCACAAGGCGAAGGCTGAGGTCGGCTGCTCGCTGGCGCACACCACCGCCCCGGCCCATCCGTCCTCGGGCTCGTCGGACTCGGCGTGCTCGGGCCGGGCAACCGCCTTCCACGGGTAGCCGGCGCGCTCGAGGGCCAGGGCCAACTCGGCCGGGAAGGGGTCGGGGAAGCACAGAAGCGGCTCCACGTCCTCCCTCCTCCTCCTTCCTCGTCCCCGCGCCTAGAGGAGCGGGAAGTAGCGGTCGCGCTCGAACTGGCTGATGTGGGTCTTGTAGCCGGCCCACTCGGCGCGCTTGTTGCGGATGAACCACTCGAAGACGTGCTCGCCGAGGGTCTCGGCCACGAGCTCCGAGCCCTCCATCTCTCCGATGGCCTCGTTGAGGCTCCCGGGAAGAGCCCGGATGCCATCGGCGGCGAGCTCCTCGGGGGTCATGGCGTAGAGGTTGGCCGCTGCCTCGCGGGGTAGCTCGTACTCCTCGTCGATACCCTTGAGCCCGGCGGCCAGGATCACGGCGAAGGCGAGGTAGGGATTGCACGCCGAGTCGGGCGCCCGGTACTCGATGCGGGTGGACTCCACCTTGTTGCGTTTGATCACCGGAACGCGCACCAGGGCGGAGCGGTTGTTGCGGGCCCACGACACGTGCGCGGGTGCCTCGTACCCCGTCACCAGGCGCTTGTAGGAGTTGACCCACTGGTTGGTCACCGCCGTGATCTCGGGCGCGTGGCGGAGAAGGCCGGCCATGAACCGCTTGGCCACGTCCGACAGCCCGTAGGGGTCGTCCCCGTCGTGGAAGGCGTTCTTGTCACCTTCGAAGAGCGACACGTGGGTGTGCATCCCCGACCCCTGCTCTCCGGCGAGGGGCTTGGGCATGAAGCTGGCGTGGACACCTCGCTGCATGGCCGTCTCCTTGACCACCAGCCGCACGGTCATGACGGTGTCGGCCATGGTGAGGGCGTCGGTGTAGCGGAGGTCGATCTCGTGCTGGCTCGGCGCGTCCTCGTGCTGGGCGTGCTCGACGGGGATCCCCATCTCCTCCAGGGTCAGCACGCTGCGCTTGCGCAGGTCGCTCGCTTTGTCGCTGGCCATCAGCTCGAAATAGGAACCGCTGTCGAGCGCCACCGGGTCGTGGGACGGGTCGGCGTCAGCGAAGTAGAAGAACTCGATCTCGGGTGCGGAGAAGAAGGTGAAACCACGTTCCCGGGCTCGGTCGAGGGTCCTGCGCAAGACGTGACGAGGACAACCCTCGAAGGGTGTCCCGTCGAGGTTGGAGATATCGCAGAACACCCGTGCCACGGGCACGTCGTCGGGGTGCCAGGGCAGGAGCTGGAACGTCTTGAGATCGGGCCGGGCGAGGACGTCCGACTCTTGGATCCGGCTGAACCCGTCGATGGCCGAGCCGTCGAAGGTCATCCCCTCTTCCAAGGCGTTCTCCAGCTCGGCCGGGGTGATGGAGAACGTCTTGGCCGTCCCGAGCACGTCGGTGAACCACAGCTGCACGAAGCGGATGGCCCGCTCCTCGACCGTCCTCAGGACGTACTCCTGCTGGCTGCGCATGGGCCTCCTGTGACCTGCCGGTGGCGAGCCGGTTCCCCTCGTACAAGTGTCGCAGGCTCCCGAGGCGGCGGTTGACGGGTTCACACGGCGTTCACACGGTCGAAATGCAGGAGCGTCCTCGGCGTGCCAGGCTAAGCGGCCATGCACCGGGCCCCCCGGGGCTGGGCGCTGCCTGGCCGGGTGGTGGTGGTGACGTCGCGACGAGCGCTTAGGAGGAGACGTGCAGCAGCGGACCCCGGCGGAAGTCCTCCGCCTGGTCAACGACGAGGCCATCGAGATCGTGGACCTTCGGTTCATCGACCTTCCCGGTCTGATGCAGCACTTCTCGGTGCCCGCTCATGCCTTGACCGAGGACGTGTTCGAGGAAGGCATCGGCTTCGACGGGTCGTCGATCCGGGGGTTCCAGGAGATCCAGGAGTCGGACATGCTGCTCATGCCCGACCCCAACACCGCCGTGGTCGACCCGTTCCGCCAGCACCGCACGCTCAACGTCAACTGCTTCGTGCGTGACCCGGTCACCTTGGAGGCGTACTCGCGCGACCCGCGCTATGTGGCCCGCAAGGCCGAGACCTACCTGGGGACGACCGGACTGGCCGATACCTGTTTCTTCGGCCCGGAAGCGGAGTTCTTCATCTTCGACGACGTGCGCTTCTCTCAGGACGGCCACTCTGCCTTCTACCAGGTCGACTCCGTCGAGGGGCACTGGAACAGCGCCCGCGACGAGGACCCCAACCTGGGCTACAAGATCCGTCCCAAAGAGGGGTACTTCCCCGTGCCGCCGGCCGACCATTTCCAGGACCTGCGCTCGGAGATGATCCTCACCATGGAGCGCTTGGGCATCGAGATCGAGGTTCAGCACCACGAGGTGGCCACCGCCGGCCAGGCGGAGATCGACATGCGGTTCGACACCCTGCTCGTCATGGCCGACAAGCTCATGCTCTACAAGTACGTGGTGAAGAACGTGGCCCGCGAGGCCGGGTACACGGCCACCTTCATGCCCAAGCCGCTCTTCCAGGACAACGGGTCGGGCATGCACACCCACCAGTCGCTGTGGAAAGGCGGCGAGCCGCTGTTCTATGGCGACGGCTACGGCGGGTTGTCCGACGTCGGTCGGTGGTACATCGGCGGCCTGCTCCGCCACGCCCCGGCCGTGCTGGCCTTCGCCGCACCCACCACCAACTCCTACAAGCGGCTGGTGCCCGGCTACGAGGCGCCGGTGAACCTCGTGTACTCCCAGCGCAACCGCTCGGCGTGCTGCCGGATCCCCCTCTACAGCCAGAGCCCGAAGGCCAAGCGGGT
>JASHUM010000150.1 GCA_030040015.1 Acidimicrobiales bacterium | reverse complement strand
AGGGCCAACGCGCCCGCGAGGGCCGGACGGGAGAGTCGGGATCCTCTCGGCGGAGTGCGGGAGGGGAACATCACCAGCGGTCCTTCTCTGGGCTCGTCGTCAGGGGCAGGGTCTTCCCGCCTCAGGTTTTCGGCACCGCCCGAACGGAAACTGAGGACCTGGGGCAAATTCGCCTCGGGGCTGCGACAAGGCGCCGTCGCTCAGGTTCTCGCCCGGAAGATGCTGCGACCCGGGGCGGCACACTAGGTGCGCGACGAGCCGAAAAACGCCCACCCCGGTGCGACATCTGTTCGTAATCTGAGACCCATGGAGGAATCCGCCGTGAGTCGTCACCACCACCTCGGTGCAACGGCTGTGTTGACGGCGACGTTGGCGCTCGTCGCCGCGGGCGCGTCGGCGTGCAGCGCAGGCTCCAGCTCCTCGGCACCGACCTCGACGACCGCCCCGCCGGCCACCACGGCGACCACGGCGACCGGGTCGCAGACCACCACATCGGCGGGACTGCCGCCCGCCGGCCTCTACGCCGACGGGGCGCAGGACGACCCGCACTACACCCTCGACCTGACCTCGAGCTCGGGCACCTCGCTGGCGGGCACCATCGCCTTCGTGTTCCAGGACGGCCGAACCGACACGGAGATGACCTTCACCGGCACGGCGGGCAGCGGGAGCGCCACCCTCACGACATCACCGAGTGGCAAGACCGTCTCCGCCACCTACACCACCACTTCGATCACGCTGACGTCGTGCACGACCTACCTGCAGTACGCGACGAGCGCGTCGCAGTGCACGTTCACGCCGTCCGCTTCGGGGAGCTCCTGAGCACGCCGCCTGTTCCAGGGCGGGCTACGCTCGGCGCGCCATGAGCGCCATCGGGCTCCCCGCCGTCTGGTGAGCGACGAGCTCGCCGAGCAGCGCGCCAGACTGCACGCCGAGCGCCAGTTCCGCAGCCTCTCCGAGCTGGTGGCTCGCGAGCGACGGGAGCACCGTGCGCTGCTCGGGACCAAGTCGTTCCGCTACATCTCCGTCCTGCGCAACCTCTACGCCAAGTTGCGCCAGCTCGGTCGCCGGCCCCCCTCCCCACTCCTGGCCGCCCCCTCCGAAGCCATCCCCCAGGACCAGTACCAGATCTGGGTCGACGCCTTCGACACCGTCGACCACGTCGTGCGAGCCGAGATCGAGTACCGGCTGAGCCAGCTGGATGCGGCGCCACTCGTCTCCGTGGTGCTGCCGGTGTTCAACACCCCCGAGCGCTTCCTGCGCGCCGTGCTCACCAGTGTGCGGCGACAGCTCTACACCAATTGGGAGCTGTGCGTCGCCGACGACGCCTCGACCAGCGAGCACGTGGCGAGCGTCCTCGACCAGTACCGCCGCATCGATCCTCGCATCAAGGTCGTGCGCCGCGAGGAGAACGGCCACATCTGCGCCTCCACCAACTCGGCGCTGTCCATGGCGCAGGGCGAGTGGGTGGCATTCCTCGACCACGACGACGAGCTCCCTGAGCACGCCCTGGCCCTGGCCGTCCTGGCCCTGGCCGAGCATCCCGAGGCGGGAATGCTCTACAGCGACGAGGACAAGCTCGACGATGCCGGTCGCCGCCACAGTCCCTACTTCAAGCCCGACTTCGACCCCCTGCTCCTCGTGGGCCAGAACTACCTGGCTCATCTCCTGCTCGTCCGCGGCGACCTGGTCGGCGCCGTGGGGGGGATGCGGCTCGGGTTCGAGGGCAGCCAGGACTGGGACCTGGTGCTCCGGGTCTCCGAGCGGCTGGAGCCGGCCCAGGTCGTCCACGTGCCCCACGTGCTGTACCACTGGCGGGCCCACGCCGGCTCGACCTCGGCCGGCATCGGCGCCAAGCCCTATGCCGCCGACGCCGGGGAGCGGGCCGTCCGGGAGCACCTGGCACGGACCGGCCGGCGGGCCACCGTGTCACCCCTGGTCTCCGGGCATCTCCGGGTGACCTGGGAGCTGCCCGAGGAGCCGCCCCTGGTGAGCATCCTCATCCCCACCCGGGACGGGAAGCTGCTGCGCCAGTGCATCGACAGCGTCCTGGCCAAGACCTCCTACCCCCGGCTCGAGGTCGTGGTGATCGACAACGGCAGCACCGACCCCGACGTGCTCGGGTACCTGCGCCTGCGCCAGGACGAGCTGACGGTGATCCGTGACGACCGACCTTTCAATTACGCGGCGCTGAACAACGAAGCCGTGCAGGCGGCCCGGGGGGAGGTGGTGTGCCTCCTGAACGACGACACCGAGGTGATCGAGGATCGGTGGCTCGGCGAGATGGTGGGTCAGCTCGTCCAACCGCGTGTCGGTGCCGTGGGGGCCAAGCTCTACTACGACGACGGGCGCCTGCAACACGCCGGCGTGATCCTCGGTGTGGGAGGAGCGGCTGGACACGCCTATCGCATGGTCCCCGGCGACGCGGTCGGCTCCATGGGCCGTCTCATCCTCGCCCAGACGCTCTCGGCCGTGACTGGCGCGTGCATGGCGGTACGGCGAGACGCATGGAGGGAGCTCGGTGGCATGGACGAGGTGAACCTGCCCGTCGCCTTCAACGACGTCGACTTCTGCCTCCGCCTGGGCGAGGCCGGGTGGCGGGTGGTGTGGACGCCCGAGGCACGGCTCCTGCACCACGAGTCGGTGAGCAGAGGTGACGAGACGCAGCGGCGCGCCGGGTTCGCCGCCGAGGAGCTCTACATGATCCACCGCTGGGGCGACACCTTGCGCACCGACCCCGCCTACAATCCGAACCTGGCCAACGTGGCCGAGGAGTTCTCGTTGGCTTGGCCGCCACGGGTCTCGTACCGGTAGGCGACCTGCGGGTGTGGCGGAATTGGTAGACGCGCCGGGTTTAGGTCCCGGTCCCTTCGGGGGTGGGAGTTCGAGTCTCCCCGCCCGCACCCCTCGAACCGGCGGCCACTGAGCCGCCGGCGCCTCGGGCTCAGACGGCGGCCGAGCCGGAGCGGGGAGTCCCCCCGGCCTCCTCGGGAAGCGTCCGCCCTGGCAGGGAGGGGGGCAGGGGACGGACGACCGCCCCGGTGGCGCCCTCCTCGTCGGTGAGCAGGGCCCGCAGCCGGGCTCGCTCCTCGGGTCCGAGGTCGGCGATGGCCGAGGCGAAGACGCCGGGCGGCACGGCCGTGTGCACCCGGCGGAGCACCCGCAGGAGCAGGTCCCGGTCGCCGGCCGGCCGGCCGTTCCCACTCGCTCCCGGACGCATCGGCAGTCCGGCCTTGGCGGCCGCTTCCTCGATGGCCTTGCGCAGCACCGGCCCGGCGACGGCGAGCTCAGTCGCCGTCCAGTCGGTGAGTGGCGCGATCAAGCGCGCCACGCGCACGAGCGGCTGAGGCTCGGAGTACACGACGACGCGCGACAACAGCAGCCCCGACGCGTGGTGCACAAGGCGCCACAGCGCTCCGGGCTCGCCCCGGGTGACGTGGAGTCCCGGAACCCCGGTCTCGACTACTTCGGCGGCCGTCGCTTCACGAGGCGGCTCGTCGCTCCCCTCCATCTCGACAAGCGTACCGACCGGCTGGGGCAATCGGACAGGGCCCCCCCGACCCGAAGGAAGTTCCTGGCCACGGGGAGCGCGAGTCCCGTTACAGCCCTGCTACAAGTCCGTGAGCCGCCACCCGATGCCGGGACCGGAAACGGCGCTGCCGACCCGCAAGGTGATGGGCACGGTCCCCGACGGCGTCTTGACCTCGAGCACGCCGACCTTGGCTCCGGCGGCCACACTACTGCCCAGCGCGACGCGTCGGATGGTGCCGTGCAAGGTGACACCGGGAAGCGTGGCGATGTGCGCAGCGGACGACGCCGTGACCGCAGCAGACGCGCCCCACGGCGCTTCGACGCGACCGAGTGACTGTCCGGGCGTCACCAACGGGACGCTCTGCATGGCGGCGAAGGCCGCCTTCACCAAGGTGTCGGCCGCTGACAGTGCCGCGGTGAGGATGCTCGCTGCCTGCTGGCCCAGCACGACACCGATGAGCGTCACCGGCCCGGCCGAGGTCGTCTCCTGGGCCTGGAACAGCAGGCATCCGCCCGCTTCGGGGTCGGTTCCGGTCTTGATGCCCACGATGCCGTCCTTGCCGAGATCGGCGTTGACGTTGTAGACGACACCGGCCACGGGCAGGGTCGCCTCGGGCATGGCCACCACCTGCTCCAAGGTGGGCACGGCCATGGCCACCTGGGCCAGGTGCAGAAGGTCGGAGGGGGTCGAGACCGTCCCCGGGTCCAGCCCGCTCGGATCGGTGATGTGGGTGGAGGTGAGCCCCAGCTTCTGCGCCTCACTGTTCATCTTGGCGATGAAAGCGGTCTCGGTCCCGGCGTCCCATTCGGCGAGCAGCAGAGCCATGTCGTTGCCCGACCCGACGAGCAGACCCTCGAGCGCCTCGAGCTCGGTGATCGTCTCTCCCGCCGTCACCGCCACCTCGGACTGGTCCCCGGCCAAGCCGGTCTGGTAGTTGCTCACCACGTCGGGAGTGACGGTGATGTTCCCCCCTTCGGAGTCCGGCGCGATGGGATGGTCCTGGAGCACCACGTACGCGGTGAGCACCTTGGCGATGCTGGCGATGGGCACGGCCGCGTCACTGCCCGAGTGACCGAGCGATCCGACGCCGACCTCTTCCAATGCGGCCGAACCCGTCGTCGGCCACGGAAGCGACGGAGCGGCCCCCGGCACCGTCCACGACACCTGCGACGCGGTCTCGAGCGTCACGCTCGGCGCCGGCCGCACCAGCTGCACGACGACGTAGATCACCACCAACACGACGATGAAGAGGACGAGGGGCAAGCCGATGCCCCGGCTCGACACGTGCCGGGTGTGCGCACCGCGCGTACCGCCGATCATGCGGAGATTGGCCATCGGCGCCCGAGAGTAACGCCGACGCCGGCGTGAGGTGTGCCAGGGCTGCCATCATGGCCGGGTGCACGCCGAGGACACGCACGGAGCCAGCACCACCTCTGACGCCGTGACCGTGCGCATCCTCCATCCCGACGAGCTGCAGGCGGCGGCGGGGGCGGCGGCCCGGGCGTTGCAGGACGACCCGGCCAGCGTCGCCTCGTACGGGGACGACGCCCTGTACCGGCTGGCGCAAACCCATTCGCTGTTCTCGGACCTCTTCAGCCGGGTGACGATGCCCCAGCACGGGGCGATCGCAGGCCGGTGCGTGGTCGCCGTGGCCGGGGTCCTGCCCCCCGGCACCTGCGTGGGGGCGATGATGGCGCCCTACGTGAAGGACACCCTGGCGGCGCCGGAGCCTCCACCCGGCGATCCCCTGCGCCCCGCCGTGTTGTGGGCCACGTGGGCGGCGCACGACCCCGGCGTCGAGCACTGGCACATCGGCCCTGTGGGGGTGGAGCCCGGGTTCCAAGGCGTGGGCATCGGGCGGGCGGTCATGGAGTCGCTGTGCGACGAGCTCGACGATCATGGCCGGATCGGATGGCTGGAGACCAACAAGGACCGCAACGTGCGCTTCTACAGCGCCTTGGGCTTCGAGGTGGTGGCCCGAGCCGACGCGCTCGGCGTCCCCAACTGGTTCATGCGGCGCGATCCCCGCTGAGCCGGATTGACCCTGGCCGGAGCCATCGGCCATGCTGCCCGGGTTCCTGGTCCGGCGTCCGACGTGACGCCGCTTCCCGGCGGTGCGGAGCCGCCATCTCGAGGAGGTCTTTCACATGGGCATGCTCGACGGCAAGGTGGCCATCGTCACCGGCGCCGGCCGCGGGATCGGACGAGCCGAGAGTCTCCTGCTCGCCGAGGAGGGGGCCAAGGTCATCGTCAACGACGTCGGCGGCTCACGCGAGGGCTCCGGCACGGATGCCACGCCGGCCGAGCAGACGGTTGCCGACATCAAGTCGGCCGGGGGCGACTCGGCCCTCAACACCGACGACGTGAGCTCCTGGAAGGGGGCAGAGAGCCTGGTCAAGCAAGCGGTCGACACCTGGGGCCAGCTCGACATCCTCGTCAACAACGCCGGCATCCTCCGGGACAAGATGAGCTTCAACATGGAGGAGTCGGACTGGGACGACGTGATCCGGGTCCACCTGAAGGGCCACTTCGCCATGTCGCACTTCGCCGCCAACCACTGGCGTGACCGCTCCAAGGCGGGCGAGGAGGTGTCCGGGCGGATCGTCAACACGGCCTCGGAGGCGGGGCTGTTCGGCAACGCCGGCCAGGCCAACTACGGCGCCGCCAAGGCGGGCATCGCCGCCATGACCATCATCCTGGCCCGGGAGCTCGGTCGCTACGGCGTGACGGTCAACGCCATCTCGCCCCGAGCACGCACCCGCATGACCGAGGACCTCTTCGGCGAGATGGCCAAGGCCGAGGAAGGCAAGTTCGACGCCTTCGCCCCCGAGAACGTGGCCCCGCTGGTGGCCTTCTTGGCCAGCGACGCCGCCGCAGACGTGAGCGGCCAGAACTTCGTCGTCTTCGGCGGCTCCGTCTGGGTCATGCAGGGCTGGAAGGCGGCCGGACAGGTGAGCCGGGACAGCCGCTGGACCCCGAAGGAGCTGGCCGACGCCAAGGCCACCCTGTTCGCCGAGCGCGATCCGGGCGTCCCGCCCTTCACGTTCTGACCGTGCGCCGCTTCCCGTCCCTGGCGCTCCTGGGCGCGGGTGCGGCCGCCCTGTCCCTGGGTGTGAGCGCGTGCGGCGGGTCGGCGAGCTCCACCACGACCACCGCCCCGCCCAACCCGGCCACGGCCCAGGCCGACATCTCGGCCTCGTACCAGACGCTGTTCGACTTCGCCGACAAGTCCGTCACCGGCAAGGAGGCGGCCATCGAGGACGGGAGCTTGCTCAAGACCGGCCTGACCAAGGCGTTGTCCTCCAGCGTCGCAGCCGGTGTGTCGGGGGCCAAGGTGACGTCCGTGACGCTCTTGGGCACGGCGACCTGCAACGCGGACAAGGCGACCACCCCGTGTGCCTCGGTCGCCTACGGGATCCTGGCCAGCGACGGATCGGTCGAGCTGCCCAACCAGACGGGCTATGCGTCGTACGTGGGTGGCAAGTGGGTGGTGTCCAAGGTCACCGTGTGCGGGCTGCTCGAGACCTTCTACAGCATCGAAAGCCTGAAAGGCGTCCCGCCCGGCTGCCCGTCTTCGTGATCACCGGCTCGTGATCAGCCCTTGGTGGGCAGGGCGGCGGTGGCCTCCCCCACCACTTTGACCTCGCCCTCTGCGTTCTCGAGCGAGCACTCGAGGTCCACGAGGCTCTTGCCGTCCTCCTGGCGCTTGGACTTGACCACGATCTTGGTGCGCAGCTCCTCGCCGGGCCACGTCTGGCGGCTGAAACGCACCTGGTAGTGGGTGAGGGTGCCGATGCCCACGTAGTCGGTGATGGCGGTGCCCAGGATGCCCATGGAGAACATGCCGTGCCCGAAGACGCTCGGCTGCCCCGCCTTGGTGGCGAGGATCTCGTCGTGGTGCATGGGGTTGTAGTCCCCCGACGCCCCGGCGTAACGGACGAGATCGGTCCGGGTCAGGGTGTGGGTCTTGACCGGGGCTTCGTCGCCCTCGTTGACATCCTCGAAGTACGTCGGCATGGCTGGCAGCTTGGGCGGCTCGGAAAGCCGCTGTCAAGCTCCCTTCTCTCCGTCGGCGTGCGCGGTTCGCCTCAGCTTCCCGGCTCCGGGTCCCGGGGCAGGCCCAGGAGTCGCTCGGCGATGACGTTTCGCTGCACCTCGCTCGTCCCTCCGGCGATGGTGAGACAGCGCGTGGAGAGAAAGCCCCGGCTCCACTGCTGGCCCTCTCCCTCGGTGACGGCTCCGTCGGCGCCGAGCAGGCGCAGACCCAACTCCTGGACGCGCTGCTCGTGCTCGGCACCGAGGAGCTTGCGCACGCTCGCCTCGGGCCCGGGGTCCACCCCCGACACAGATCGCAACGTGGCCCGGGCGCCGAGCAGCGCCACCGACTGCGCCTCGGCGAGCAGAGCCCCCACCTCGTCGAGCACCACTGCCTGCTCCGGGCTCTCTCCGTCGTCCAGCGACCCCAGGATCCACTCGATGCCGAAACCGAAGGTCGCCCCCGAGGACATCGACACCCGCTCGTTGGCCAGCGTGGTGCGGGCCAGTCGCCAGCCGTCGTCCACCTGGCCCACGACGCAGTCGTCGGACACGAACACGTCGGTGAAGAACACCTCGTTGAAGAGGGCGTCACCGGTGATCTCGCGCAAGGGACGCACCTCGATCCCCTCGCTCCGCATGTCGACGAGGAAGTAGGTGATGCCGGCGTGCTTGGGGGCGTCCGGGTTGGTGCGGGCCAGGCAGATGCCCCAGTCGGCCTTCTGGGCCATCGACGTCCACACCTTCTGCCCGGTGAGGGACCAGCCCCCCTCCACCCGCCTGGCCCGCATGGACAGCGCCGCCAGGTCACTGCCGGCACCCGGCTCGCTGAAGAGCTGGCACCAGGTGAGCTCGCCGTGGAGGGTGGGACCGACGAAACGATCCTGCTGCTCGGCGCTGCCGTGGGCGATGATCGTGGGCAGGGCCCACGCCCCCACGGCCAGGTTCGGCCGCCACACCCCGGACTGCGCCATCTCCTGGTCGATCACGAGCTGCTCGATCGGTCCGGCGCCCCTCCCCCACGGCGCCGGCCAGTGCGGGGTGAGCAGTCCCGTCTCCACCAGTTGACGCCGCTTCTCCTCTGTCCCCGACGCGTTCGCCACGCGCGCCACCAGCTCCCGGATGGCCGGGCGCACTTCCTCCGCCTTGGCGGGAAGCTCGATCTCGAGGCGGCGCCGTCCTCCCCGGCGAGCGGTGCCGGCCGCCTCCAGGCGCAGCGGCGTGGTGCCCCCGAGGAGCTGGCGAAGCGCCAGCGCCCGCCTGAGGTGGAGGTGGGCGTCGTGCTCCCAGGTGAAGCCCATGCCCCCGTGCAACTGCACGCACGCCTTGGCGCACTCGACGTAGGCGTCGAGCGCCAGTGAACCGGCCAGCAAGGCGGACAGCGCGATCTGCGACTCGTCGCCGCCGTCGGCGGCGACGGCCGCATCCCACGCCACCGAGGCCACCTGCTCGACCGCCACCAGCATGTCGGCCAGGCGATGCTTCACCGCCTGGAACTGGCCGATGGGGCGCCCGAACTGCCGGCGCTCCTTGGCGTGCTCGTTGGCCGACTCGAGACACCACCTCGTCCCTCCGGCACACTCGGCCGCCGACACCACCAGAGCCCGATGGAGCACGGCGCTCGTCTCGAGCGACGGCAACTGCCGTGCCGGCCCGACCGTCAGCTCCGACACCTGCACCGCCGCCACCCGCCTCGTCAGGTCGAGAGAGGCGAGGGGGCGAACCTCCACCCCCGGTGTGTCGAGGTCGAGGGCCACCCAGCCGCAGGCTCGCGACCCCCCCGACACCACCGGCGCCAGGCACACCCGGGTGGTGGCGGCTTCCAGGACAGGGCTCAGGGTGCCGGTCACGACCAGGCTCCCGTCGGGCGCCCGGGCGGCCTCGAGCGCGCCGCTCCCGGGAAGGGACACCGTGGCCGGCACCGTCCCGTCCACCAATCCGGGGAGCAGCTCCTTGGCGGCGGCGTCGGAGGTCGTGGCCAGCGCGGCGGCGGCCGTCATGGTCGTCGCCCACGGGCCGGGCAGACAGGCGCGTGCCAGCACCTCCACGGCGACGGCGAGCTCGAGGAAACCGAAGCCCTGTCCTCCGTGCTCCTCGCCCACGTGCAGACCCAGCCAGCCTTGGGCGGACAGCTCGTTCCAGAAGTCGGGAAGGGACTCGGCCTCGGCGTCGAGCAGGGCCCGCGCCGGTGCGCTCTCGCCGCGCGTCTCGACCCAGCGCTGCACGGTGCGGCGCAGCTCCTCGTGGTCGTCCCCGATACCGATGGCCATGGCAAGTTCCTCTTGGCTGATCCGCACCACCGAATGACGTCGGTGGCCGCCGATCAGTTCTGTGACGGCGGCGTCAGACCGACCACGTTAGGCCGGGTGGCGTCGAGACGGCGACCTCCGAGCGGGTGCTGCGGGGGCAATACGCTTCCTCGCGTGGGCGAGGACTCGAGCGAGGGATGGCGCATCGACGACCTGGCCCGGTTGTCGGGGACGACGGTCGACACGGTGCGGTTCTACCAACGCGAAGGCCTCCTCCCGCCTGCCACCCGCCGGGGCCGGACCATGGTCTACGGCCCCCACCACCTCGAGCGCCTCGAGCGCATCCGTGAGCTCCAGGCCCGGCACTTCACGTTGAAGGGCATCCGGGCCCTCGTCGAAGAAGGCCGCCTGCGGATGCTCGACCGGCTCTTCTCCAGCCGGCGACGCAGCCTCACCCGGGAGGAGCTCGTGGCCGAGTCGGGCCTCGACATCGAGATCGTCGACCGTCTCGAGGAGGCCGGGATCATCGCGCCGCCCGATTCGCACGGCGCGCTGGCCTACGACGGCGAGGACCTGGCCGTCCTCTCGGCCATGGGGGCGGCCATCAGCCGGGGGATGCCGGTGGCGGTGGCGGTGTTCATCGTCCGGCTCTACGACCGGCACATGACCGCGCTCTCCAAGGATCTGCTCGACACCTTCTCCATCGGCGGCACCGGGCTCGAGCCCGAAGTGAGCGAGGAAGATCTCGACGCCTTCCGCACGAAGGCCGCCAACGCCATCGACGCCTTTCTGGAGGAGTCGTCCATGCTGCTCGAGTACCTGCACCGGCGTGGCGTGCAACGCCTCGTCGTGGAGGCGATGCAGCTGGCCGACGTGGTGGGTGGGAGCTCACGCACGGTCGGGACCCGGCCGGGGCAGACGCCCGGGGCGACGGCTTAGAAGATCCCGATGAGGTGGTCGATCGACCACACCTGCCAGCCGTGCAACCCGAGGACCACCACGGCGGCCAGGATCATCATGAGGTTCTGCCCCTGCTCGGCCCAGTCGTGAATCATCATCGTGAAGTAGAGGAGGTTGAGGGCGATGCTGGCGAAGGCGGCGACCGGCGTGAGGAAACCGAAGGTGAGCCCCAGCCCCAGCGACAGCTCGGCGCCCAGGACGACGAACGTCATGGCCTTGGGGTGGGGGCGCACGACCTTGTCGAAGCCGGTCCGGACCGCCTGCCACCGGTGCTTCCCGGCGATGTCCCCGGCCCAGTTGATGCCTGCCTGACGGCGGATCCAGGCGGACAGGTTCTTGTGGCGGAAGCTCTCCAGCCACCACAGGCCCAGCCCGATGCGCAGCACCGCCGCCCACACGGCGGCGCTGGCCAGGGAGGTCTGCACGTGGATGGACGGCGCCGGCGGGTCGAAGTGCCGGGCTAGGCGCGGTGGATGACGTTGAAGCGCGAGGTGACGACCGGGTCGCCGGTGCGCTCGTCCTTCCACACCGTCTCGGTCACCACGAAGGTCATGGTCTTGCCCTTGGAATCCTTGGTGTAGGCGTCGACCACGGTGCCCTCGCCGAGGAGCACGTCCCCCACGTACACGGGCCGGTGGTAGATGAACTCCTGTTCCCCGTGGAGGATGATGCCGCCCTTGGCCATGAGCGGCCCCAGGACCTCGCCCATGGGGTTCCCGGTCGGGGCGTCGTCGGGCTGGATCTCGGGAAACTGGCCCCAGGTGTTCATCACGAAGGGAAAGGTGGGAGGGGCCGGGATGGCGGCCAGCCCTGCGTCCTCGGCAGCACGCGGGTCGCGGTAGACGGGGCTCGAGTCGACCACCGCGGTGGCGAAGTTGCTCACCGCCGAGCGCTCGACGACCACCGTCGACTTGCTCATCGGCTTCCCGATGATCCTCTTCAGGTCGTCGTCGCTCATGTCGTCGTTCGCCTCCGCTGCCTGCGCCACCCCTTCGGCGTCCGCCGGGGTCTGGTTCGGGGCGTCACCCTAGCCAAGGCGCGCTGCTCCCACCCGGGGACGGCTCGGCGCCGCCGTCAGGGCCCGGCGGAGCGCAGGCCGACGGCCAAGGCCCGAAAGGCGCGCCCTCGATGGGAACGGGCGTGCTTCTCGGCCGGCGACATCTCGGCGAAGGTCCGGCCGTCTCCGCCGTCGGGGACGAACACCGGGTCGTACCCGAAGCCCGACGTCCCCTTCGCCTCGAGGGCGATCGTTCCCTCCACCGACCCGTCGGCCACCACCTCACGCCCCCCGGGAAAGCGGACGACGGCCACGGTGCGGAACCGGGCACGGCGCTCGTCGGGCCGCCCGGCGCCGGCCGCGGCCAGCGAGTCCAGGAGCTTGGCCACGTTCTCGGCATAGCCGGCGTGCTCGCCGGCGTAGCGCGACGAGCGCACACCGGGGGCGCCGCCGAGCGCCTCGACCTCGAGACCGGTGTCGTCGGCCACCGAGGCGATGCCGGTGGCGTCGAGGAGGGCGACCGCCTTGAGCCGGGCGTTCTCCTCCAGGGTCTCGCCGGTCTCCTCGACCTCGGCCACGTGACCGGGGCGGGCCAGAAGCTCGACGGCGTCGCCCAGCTCGGCGTTCAAGATGGCCAGGATCTCGTCCGCCTTGTCCCGATTGGCGGTGGCCAGCACCAGACGCAGGCGGTCGGGCCCGTGCCCGTTGCCGGGCGCGCCGGCGTCGCCACCGCTCACCGGGGGGCGGGGGCGGCCGCCAGCACCTTCTCCTGCTCGGCGACCAGCGAGGCGATGCCCGCCTGGGCGAGCTCGAGCATCTGGTCGAGCTCGGAGCGGGAGAAGGCCATGCCCTCGGCGGTCCCCTGTACTTCCACGAAGCGTCCCGACCCCGTCATGACCACGTTCATGTCCACCTCGGCCCGGAAGTCCTCGGAGTAGTCGAGGTCCAGCAGGCACACGGCGTCGACCACGCCCACCGACACCGCCGCGCAGCTGTCGGTCAGGGGATGGGAGCTCACCAGGCCCTTCTGCTTCATCCGGCTGAAGCAGTCGTGCAGGGCGACGTAGGCGCCGCAGATCGACGCCGTGCGGGTGCCCCCGTCCGCTTGGAGCACGTCGCAGTCCACGGTGATCTGGGTCTCGCCCACGGCCACCAGGTCGGTGACGGCGCGAAGTGAGCGGCCGATGAGGCGCTGGATCTCCTGGGTGCGCCCCGACTGGCGCCCCTTGGCCGCCTCCCGGTCCACCCGCTCGGCCGACGAACCCGGCAGCAGCGAGTACTCGGCCGTGACCCAGCCCTTGCCCCCGCCGCGCATCCAGGGAGGGACGCGCTCCTCCACCGAAGCCGTGCACAGGACCTTGGTCCGGCCCATCGACACCAGCACCGACCCGGCGGCGAACTCGGTGAAGTCGCGCTGGAAGCTGACGGGACGGAGCTGGTCGACGGCGCGCCCGTCGTTTCGCAGGGCGCGGGGGTCCACCGCCCCCTCGCTCACGGCGAGTACCCCCGGCCCGGTTCGGCGGCGTCCACCCGCCCACCGAAGGCCTCCGCGGCCTCGCCCAGCACGGCGTGGGCCGGGATCTTGGCCCAACGATGGGTGATCACGAGCCGCTTCGCTCCCGCCTCACGCACCATCCTCCCTGCTTGCGTCCCGCTCATGTGTCCCGCTTCGTCGTTCTCGTAGGCGACGGTGTAGGTGGCTTCGCACAGGGCCAGATCGATGTCCCCGCCCAGCGCCGCCATGGACCATCCCGGACCGGAGTCGGCAGAGTACCCGACGCTCCCGGCATCGCTCTGGAGACGGACACCGAAGGTGACGGGCGGGTGATCGGTGCGCGAGAAGCGGAGCCGGAACCCGCCCACCGACGCCTGCTCGCCGTCGCCCACCTCCCGCCAGTCGAGGATCCCCTCGGGATCCTGGCGCAGCCCGGGCCGGACCCCGGGGGCGGCGAGCACCGGCACCGGCTGGCGCCGGAAGTCCATCGTCCAGCGCGCCGCGGTGAGGAACTCCTGCACGTCGCTCCAGTGGTCGACGTGCTCGTGGGTCAGGACGATGGCAGAGAGCCTCACCGGGTCGATGTACCGCTGCAGGGCGGCGAACGT
>JASHUM010000149.1 GCA_030040015.1 Acidimicrobiales bacterium | reverse complement strand
CTCCCTCGCGCTGGGTGCCTGCACGGCGACGAAGTGGCACCGCGCTGCTTGCTCCGGCGCGGTGATCCAGTCCGGGTGAGCCAAGGACGGCATTTGGACTATGGCCGGGTGCCACCTGTCTGACCCGGCCAGCCCGCACAGCGATTCTCGACGATTTCCGTCGACAATCGCTCCGTGACGCGCGAATCTCCGCGCGATGCGTCATAATCTGAACAAGGTTCGTTGCGGGGGCAACGACGTGTGCAGGGCTCATTTCAAGTTGGGCCGGGCCGGGTCCCGGCTGGGGGGAGTGATGTGGGGTGACCACTGCAGCACCGGCAATCGGAGCACCGGCCCAGCACGGAGGCGTGTCCAGAACCCTGTGGTACCGGCAGTTGGACACGTACCCGGACACCGGGCCTCGGTTCCTCTTTCTGGGGATCGTGGTCGTCACCACGATCCTCCTCTATTACGAGCTCTACGTCGGCGGAGCCGTGTCCCCGGCGATCCTCTCCCACTTCGGGATGAGCTTCCGCTACTACGTGAACATCACCGTGGTGGCCAACGCCGTCGGCGCCTTCTCGTCACTGCTGGCCGGGTTGGGGGACCGCTGGGGGCGGGCCAACATGGTCACCTACGGGCTGCTCCTCACCGGGTTGCTCGTCCTCTTCGGTGTGCCCCATGCCCCCAACGAGCTGACCTTCGGCGTGCTCATTGCCGCCGTCGGCTTCGTCGAGGGCATCATCCTCGTGGCCACCCCCGCTCTCGTCCGTGACTTCTCGCCCCAGCTGGGTCGGGCGTCGGCCATGGGCTTCTGGACGCTCGGGCCGGTGGTGGGCAGCTTGTGCGTGTCCGAGGTCTCGAGCCACACCCTTCCCCACCTGCACGCCTGGCAGGACCAATTCATGATCTGTGGGATCGCCGGGCTCGTCATCTTCGCCATCGCCCTGTTCGGCCTGCGCGAGCTCTCCCCCGGACTCCGTGACCAGCTCATGGTGTCGATGCGCGACCGGGCCCTGATCGAAGCCAAGGCCAAGGGCATCGACATCGAGGCGAGCATCCGCCGGCCGTGGCGCCAGATGCTGCACATGGACATCGTCGGCTCGGCCTTCGCCATCGCCGTCTTCCTGATCGTCTATTACACGGCCGTCGGGTTCTTCACCATCTACTTCACGAGCATCTTCGGGTTCTCGTTGGCGCAGGCGAACGGCATCGGCAACTGGTTCTGGGCCTTCGACGCCGGGGCCTTGGTGGTGATCGGACTGCTCTCGGACAAGGTGCGGGTGCGCAAGCCCTTCATGCTCGTGGGAGCGGTCGCCGCCGTGGCCATGACGATCGTGTTCCTGAGCCGGACCAGCGACCCCCACACCAGCTACTACACCTTCGTCTGGATCATCTCCGTGATGTCGGTGTGCCTGGGGATCGCCTACGCCCCGTGGATGGCCGGCTTCACCGAGACGGTCGAGAAGCGCAACCCGGCGCTCACCGCCACCGGCCTGGCCGTGTGGGGATGGGTCATCCGTGCCGTGGTGGCCATCTCGATCTTCATCCTGCCCTACGTGGTGACCTCCACGACGCCGCTCGTCGACTACGCGCCCCAGGTGGTCGCGATCGTCAACGCCTATCCGCAACAGGTCAAGACCCTGGGGGAGATCGACTCCAAGACCCTGGCCGCCCTGCTGGCCAACCCCAACAACGCGTCGGCCGGCCTGAAAGCGGCGAGCGAGGTGCAGGCGGCCCGCCACCTGCCTTCCGTGCTCTCCGCCGTGGGCTATCTCGAAGCGATCAAGCAGGTGCCTGCCAAGGACCTGGCCTACCTGTCGGCCCACGCCGGCGCGGTCGGGCTCGCCGAGAAGCAGGCGCCGTCCCAGTGGCGCCATTGGTGGTGGGTGTGCGTGGCGGGTGAGATCGTCTTCATCCCGCTCATCCTCGTGATGGTGGGGCGATGGAGCCCGAGCCGGGCCCGGCGCGACATCGAGGAGTACGAAGCCAAGGTGGACGCCGAGCTGGCCAGGCTCCGCTCGGCGACGGCTACCTAGACGCCGCGCCCACGACCTCAGATCTCGTCACCGGCGGGAGGAACGGCTCGTTCAGTCGCCGTTCCACCCGCCGGCGCTGTGGCCGCTGGAGTCGTCGTGCCCGCCCCACGCGCCCTGGCCACCGTCGCCCGGACCCCCGCCCTGCTGCTGGTCCCCGCCGCCGTTCCCCCAGTGGTGACCCTGCCCGTCGCCGTCACCGTTGCCGTTCCCCGGTCCCACCGTGTGGGGCGACCCACCACCACTGCCGCCGCCGTTGCCCCACCATGGTGGAGCCGTCACCGTCTCGGTCAGCGCGCTCGAGACCGACGGGTCCGTGCCCGACGACGCTGGGATGAAGAGCGCCGAGATGGTGTGCACCCCGGTGACGTCGTACAACACGCTGCACACCGCCTGACCATTCGACACCGGCACATCGGCGCACGACGGGATCACTGAACCACCGTCGAGGAACGACACCGTCCCACCCAACGCCTCGGGGACGACCGACGCCACCAGGTTCACCGCCTGGCCGACCACGGCGGGAACGGCAGAGGACGTCAAGTCGACCACGCTCGTGAGGGGCGGGGACAGCGAGCTCACCAAGGTCGGCATGACCGAGGACACGCCGGGCAGCTCCGGCTTCGACGCGCCCACGGTGGACACGATCGGCGGCCCTTGCCCCAGAAGCGCCGAGGACGGTTGCGAGGTTTGGGAACCCTCCCCGCTGTGCAGCCTCGAGAACGACGGCGAGCCTCCTCCGCTCGGTGCCTTCGCCGCCACGGGCGCCCCGGCGTCCGGGCTGCCCGCCGGTGCTGCGCCGATGGTGAGCGCCGCCGCCACCGCTCCCCCGGACAGGGCCGCCGCAGAGGCGGCCAACGACGCCACGGTCACGATCCGGCGCTTGCGCTCGGCCCGCAGGATCGCCTGGCGGTAGGCCCGGCGGCGCTGGTACAGGTCGCCGTCGGCCGTGGCCAGCAGGGCGGGGGCCACCATCTCGGCGGCGACATCGGCAGGAAGCTGGGCCAGGCTGGCGATCCCCCAGCTGAAGGAGGGTCCGCCGATGCGCTCGGCCCGGGACATGAGGGCCCGGGCCCCGGCCGGCTCGGTGAAGGGGGCCACGACCACGAACTCGTCGCCACCGGTGCGATACAGCGTGTCCGCCTCGCGGAGCACGCTTCGCAACACCGCCACCAGAGACACGAGAGCGGTGTCCCCCGCCGCGTGTCCATAGTTGTCGTTGATGCGCTTCAACCCGTCGAGGTCGGCGATGGCCACGGTGAGGTCGAGACCGGAACGGCGGGCGCTAGCCACGGCGTGGCCGAGCTCCTCGTCCAGCGCACGACGATTGGCACAGCCTGTCAGCGGATCCTTTCGGGCGACACTGCGGAGGTTCGTCGACGCTGCGTCGACCGCCTCCATCATCACTTGGTCGAAGACACGGTTGATGATGGCAACGGGGACGGCGAGGCCGCCGGTGGGACGGTCGTCCACATCGGTGAGGGCGTCGCGCAAATGGGTGAGCGTCGCAAGCGCCTCGACCGGTGAGGCGAAACCCGCTCCCCATGTCCGTGCAGCCCGGCCCAACTCCGGAGTGGCCGCACCACGACGAATCGCGTTCGTCAACGTCGTGACAAGAAACAGCGCGTCAGCACCGGTGCAGTGGTCGGCTTCACCTTTGGCGCGACAACGTCGCTCCCATGCAGCGAGGAGCTCGCGACGCCGGTCTGACCGACTCCAGGGGTTGTTCGACATTCCCTTTGTCTCCGACCGCCCGGCTCGGCGAAGTGTGCGCCCGTTGATTCGCCCACGTCCCGAGGTCGGAACGGTCACTTGTGTAACGGATTTCTAGTTCCTCCCTCGCGTTTCGCGATAGGGCCGTCACGTTCCGTCCAATCCGCGGGTTCACGGAGAGCGGTCAAGTGGCCGTGACCAGTACATTTACCGGGCCGGGCCTGGCCTCGCCTACGCTCCCCCACCTCCCATGCGAGCCGTTGTGCAGCGCGTGAGCAGCGCCGTGGTGTCGGTCGGGGGCACCGAGGTCGGGTCCATCGGGCCGGGACTGTGCGTGCTCGTCGGGGTCGCCCGACACGACGACGACCAGGACGCGGCCCGCCTCGCCGATCGTCTCTGGCACCTGCGGGTCTTCCCCGACGATGAAGGCAGGATGAACCGTTCCGCAGCCGAGTTGGAGCGCGAGCTGCTCGTCGTCAGCCAGTTCACGCTCTACGCCGACACCCAGCGCGGACGCCGGCCGTCGTTCGTCGACGCCGCGCCTGGTGAGAAAGCCGCGCCCCTCGTCGACGCCGTGGTGCACCAGTTGCGCGCCATGGGCGCCACCGTCGCCACCGGTCGCTTCGGCGCGCACATGGAATTGTCGCTCACCAACGACGGACCAGTGACCCTGATCCTCGACACCTGACCTCTATCTGCGCTCGTCCTCGACCGGTTCTTCGAACTCGTCGGTCACGGCTCAATCGCTGCACACGGTTCCGTTGGCGGGAAGGGTGCCGTCGACCAGATAGGCCTGATCGATCGCCCTGACGCAGGCGCTGTAGTAGTAGGCCACGTGGCTCGTGCCCTGCCACGTGACGAGCACGCTGTCGGCCAGCTCGCTCTGGACCGAGACGGCCCAGGCGTGTGGCGTGGCCGGGTCGCCGCTCGAGGCCACGAGGAGGATGGGCGGAGCGCCGGTGGCCTGCACCGGCGCCGGCGTCCTGGTGGGCGGGGTGGGCCACACCGCGCACTGGAGCAGGCCCCAGGTGAGCATGGGCCCGAAGAACGGGGCCTGGGCGGCGGCCGCCTGGGCCATCTGGGAGTAACCGGACGGAGACGTGGGCACCGGGTGGTCGAGACACGAGATGGCGTTGTCGGCGTCCACGGCGTTGGGCCCGTTCTCGGTGTTGTACGTGTCGGACATCTGCACCAGGGCGCTCCCGTCCCCGGCATCGGCGTCTGCCAGAGCCGACCCGAGCTCGGGGAACGACGACGGCGAGTACAGGGCGCTCAGCACGGCGGTGTACAGCTCGCCCGGCCCGGCGGTTCGCCCGTTCCCGGCCGGGAGCGGTGAGGCACGCACCTGGGCGGCCAGGTTCATGAGCGCCTGGAGCGGGTCGCCCGTGGGGCGCCAGGGACACGAGGACGACGACGCGCACCAACTGAAGAAGTCGTCGAGGACGCTCTCGAAGCCCTCGGCCTGATCGGTGACCATCTGCACGGTGCTGAGATCGGGGTCGATCACCCCGTCGAGCACCATGGCCCGGACGTGGGTCGGGAACATCTGGGCATAGGTCAGGCCGAGCAGGGTGCCGTAGGAGTGACCGATGAAGGTGAGCTGGGCGTCGCCCAACGCGGCCCGGATGCGGTCCAGGTCGCGAGCGGCGTCGACCGTGCCCACGAAGGGAAGGAGAAGGCCGCTGGCGTCGAGGCACTGCTGCGCATAGGCCTCGTCGCCGGCCAGGACCGTCTGCTGGGCGGACGCGGTCATGGGGACAGGATCGGGCAGCGGCCCGGGGGCCGGGTTGCCCGGTGGCTCTCCGCAGCTCACCGGGTCGCTGGCGCCGACACCCCGGGGGTCGAAGGACACGATGTCGAAGCGCTCGAGGAGCTCGGGGGTGAGCACCTTGAGCTCGTTGGGCAGGTCGTCGATGCCCGAGCCCCCCGGACCCCCGGGGTTGATGACCAACGAACCGATCCGCTCGGCCGGGTCCTCGGCCGGATGCCGGGCCAGGGCGATGGTGAGGGTGAGCCCGTCGGGCACGGCGTAGTCGAGGGGCACGGTGATGGAGCCGCACTGGAGCCCGTCTTGGCAGGGCGTCCATTGCACCGGGGTGACCGGCGGCCCGGCTGGCGCCGGCGTTGCCGCCGTTGCGCCCGCCGGGACAGTAAGCACGACCCCCAACGCGGCCGTGAGCCGGGCCAAGACACGGAAACCGCCCCGACGGGTGCTCGGCGCCGTGCGTCGCGGCTCGAGGCCCATACCCTGACTGTGGCACGACCGGGCGCGAGGAGGGGTGCCACCCGCCCCGGCCCGTCCCGAGCCGGAGAAGGGAGACTACGCACGTGCCCGAGCTGCCCGAGGTCGAAGCCCTGGTGCGGTTCCTCGA
>JASHUM010000148.1 GCA_030040015.1 Acidimicrobiales bacterium | reverse complement strand
GCAGCGTCTGGCTGGCAGCGTCGCCCACGGAGGCGAGGGGCGTGCCGTTGGTGATCGACGTCACCGTCCCGCCGAGCTCCTGCCCGAGGGTCTGCGAAGTCTGCCCCGTCGTGGTGGTCGTAGTGGTCGTAGTGGTGTTCGTGGTGTTGCCGCCACCGCCGCCACCACCACAGTTGACGGTGCAGCCGCCGCCACCGCCGCCACCACCACCGCCGCCGCCACCACCGCCGAGAATCGGCGTGGGCACCGTGGTGAAGTTGCCGCCGGTGGCCGCAGCCACGACCGGGGCGGCCGCGGCCACGACCGCGGCCGGTGCCGGTATCGCATCGACAGCCTGGGTCATGGGCGTGAAGGCGGACAGCCCGCTCGGCGCCACCGTCGGAGCCGCTGACGCGGCGGCCGGCGGGGGCAGCAGGACCGGCACGCTCTCGAGGATGCCGCCGAAGACCGCACCCACGAGGAGGCTGGCGGCGCCACCCAGGGCGAGCCCGCCCCGGCCGAACCACCGGCTGATCCCCTTCGGGGCCAGGATCTCATCGACCCCGACACCTTCCTCTTCCATGCGCAGGCAGGCGTTGTGGAGCACGACGCTAACCATGACTTACCTCCCAATCCGTAATGAGAACGGTGAGCCCGTGAATTGCTTCCGTTACGGTCTCCTGATATTCGCCAGGAGCCGACCCTCCGGAAAGCGTGATGACTGTGCTCAGGACGACGGCCGTGGGGGTCGAGCCCTGAGTGGTGATCGTGACGTTGAGCGGCGCATCGTGGCCGGAGACCCAAGCGCCGGACAGAGGCGCCGGCATGGGCACCCCGGGAGCCAAGTCGTTCCACCAGGCACTCTGCTGTTGGTCAGCTGAGTGCAGCCCGCCGAAGTAGGCCTCCAACGCCGCCGCCTCCACGGCGAGCGGTGCCGGAGACTGTGCCCACTGGGCGTCCGGTGTCCCGTTGATCTGCATGGTGCCCATGGGTGCCTCGTTGGTGGTCAGGGTCAGACCCTGAGCCACCAACTGGGGCGGAGCCGGTGCCGTGTACCCGGTGGCCCACTCCTGCGGGGTGGTATTGGCGGAGGACTTCTTGGAGGTCTGCACGCTGACTTCCTGGGCCTCCACCAGATACCGGTTGGGCGTGTACCACAGGGCGTCCGTCGGCCAGCACGTGTCCAGGATCAACCCGTCCCCCGAAAGCTGGGGGACCGGCGATCCCGCCGCCACCACGTCGTGACCGACGACGTGGAAGACGTCTGTCGTACAACCGACTTGGTAGTCGATCGTGTCGCCAGGAACGAGCTGGTCGATTTGGGCGAAGTAGCTCACGTCGTGCGCCAAGAGGACGGCGGTGCCTGGAGTACCGGGCCACGGCGTCGAGTCGGCGTGGCCAATGGCCACGTTGAGCTCGGCGTCGCCGGTACCGGACTCGACCGGAGCGGTGACGTTCAGCTTGGGCATGCTGAGCACACCTGCGAGCTCACCATCACTCGTGGGTGTGCTCAGCGTCTTGCAGGCGGACCCCCCGCTGCGGCCGGCTGACCGCAGCAGGGCGTCCTGCCCGCGGTTGGAGTGGATCTGCCACCCCAACCTGTACCCGAGCACTCCGAGCGCGCCCCATATGAGGACGAGCCCGATGATCACTCTGACCGTTCGAGACACGGTGATCCCCAGACACCGGTAGCCGACCTGTTAGTGGCTTCCCTTGGACACGAGGCGTGCCACCATCGGGAACCGGCGGATCCGGGGCCAACCCAGGAGCCCACCACCGAGGGCGGCGAGCACGGCCAGCAGCGGCAGGGAACCTGCCCACCACTCACCGGTGTGCACCGACGTCGGCGACTGAGCGGCCTGGAGGACCGGAGCCGGAGCCGCAGCCGGGGGCGCCGCGGCCGGAGCCACGGCTGCACCCATTGTGCCCGTGTTCGACGTCTGGATCCCAGCGGTGTTCAGGTCGACGATGGGCGACCCGTTCGGGCCCTGCGTGGGCAGGAGCTCGATCTGGGCACCCGAACCGCTGACTCCACTCCCCGACACGGCGGCCGAGGCCAAGTGGATCTGGAGCAGCGACCCGAGGGGCGAGGAGTTGACCGCCTCGACCCCCGAAGCCGAGCATGCCGGCGGGATCTCGAGCTCACTCAATCCGCTCACCGTGCTGAGGAGCGACGAGAAGAGCGGGATCGCACCGAGGACGGCGTCGAGGTCGTCGATCAGCAGACCACTCAGGCGGATGACGCCTGCGTCGTAGCTGTTGGTCCATCCACCTGTCGTGGTTGTGCAGCCCGGTGCACCCGTGGGGCAACCGGTGCCCTCGCACGACACCGCTGTGGCAGCGGGGATCTGCACCCGAAGGAGGGGCTCCACGCCCGAGTCCAAGCCGGGGAAGATCGAGATGTCGATGGAGGACGACTGCGACAGCGCGTACACCTCGCTGGCGGTGCCGACGATCTCCGAGTAGGCGTTGCCGACGTTCACCTGGACCGACGGGTTCAGAACCCCCGTCACGACGCCACTGGCGTTGGTCGCCACCGAGAGCACGTTGGTGCAGGTGTTCTCGAGGGTCGTGCCCAGAGTCGGGATCGATCCCAGAGCGGTGCACAGCTGGCTGGCGCCGCCGGTGTAGACCTGGCTCAGGATGCCGCCGAGGTCGAGAGAGGCGGTGACCATGTTGCCCGCGGCCAGAGCCTGCGGCCCGACCACGGAGCTTCCGCCGGCTGCGTCCACTGAGGCGGTGGCGTAACCACAGCCCAGACCGACGAAGCCACCGACGCCACTTGCCACCTCGCCGCCCCCGGTGTCGCAGTCGGGCGGAGTGGAAGGACCGGTGGAGTCGACGTCACTGCCGCCGCCGGGGTTGGCCGGGTCGCCGGTCGTGCCCTGCGTGGCGCTGTCTGTCGTCAGCCCGGTGGTGCCGCCAGCCTCGACGCTCGGCTCGGTGCCGAGCACCTGGCTGGAAAGCAGGAAGCCCCCGCCCGACGCCTTGGCGTCTTCGGCCGGAGTTCCAGAACCGGTGCTGTTGTACGTGCCGGACACCGAGGCCGTTCCGCCCGTGAGCTGCATGCCCGCGACGGCAACGTAGAGGCCTGCGCTGCTGGCGCTCAGGGAGTAGCTCCCCGTGGCACCGGGCAGCACGGCGTCGGCATAGGCCGTGCCACTGGTGATGAGCGCCGTCATGATGGCGCCCGCCGCGGCAAGGCTCGTCATGCCGAAGGCGATCCGCGCCTTCTTGTGTTTGAACGGTCGAGCCATTTCGTGCAGATTCCTCTCTGTGTGGGGACACCCCAGCTGTTCTCTACTACGCACCCCGCTAAACCTCCGCCGAGAGCGCACATGGGGAGCACTTGCATAACCGCACTCCGCGCGCGACCTTGCGGTGCCTCGCACGATCCTGACGCTGCGGCGGCCAACCGTATCCCGGTGGTCCCGGCGCAACCGGGATTTCACCACGCCTTCCTAGGCGACCCCGCCTCGTAGCGTGGCGGACCGGGGGCCAAGGCGCCAGCAGTTTCGTACTGAGCGTCGTTATTTTTTCACTTTAGGTGGTAATCGGGGGCCGAAATTGGGTCTCATGTGGACTTCTTGGGACTCCTGAGTACGCTTAGTGGTGGGTCAAGGGGCGGCACGGCTGAGGAGCGAGCCGAGGCGCCCTGCACACAAGCGGAGGATGGGGGCTTGCCGCCCTCATGCAGGAAAGAAGGGGGGCTCGGGGGGTGACCACGCTTCTCACCGGAGCAGGGGCGAGAGGGCGGGAGGCTCTCGACGACGACGTCGACCTGGCCCGCGACCGCGTCCTCGTGACCCGGGCTCAAGGCGGCGACCGCGACGCCTTCGACGACCTTTACATGCGCTACTACCGGCGCCTCTACCGCTTCTGCCTGCGGCGCCTGCACGACGCCCACGAAGCGGAGGACGTGGCCCAGGAGGCCTTCGCCCGGGCGTGGCGGGCGCTTCCGACTTTCGGTGGGGACCGACGCTTCTACCCGTGGCTGAGCGTCATCGCCTCCCACCTGTGCACCGATGTGCTCCGCCGCCGCAACCGCTCGACGCCGGTGGCCGAGTTCCATCAGGCCAACGTGGCCAGCACCGACGACGGTGGCGAAGAGCTCATGCTCGCCGCCGTCGACTCGGACCTCGTGGCCAAGGCCTTCACCCGTCTGTCCGATCGTCACCAACGGATCCTCCACCTGCGCGAGGGCTCGGGCTGGTCCTACCAGCGCATCGCCGACCACGAAGGTGTGGGCATCACCGCGGTGGAGACCCTCTTGTGGCGTGCCCGCCAGGCATTGAAGCGGGAGTTCGCCACGCTGGCCGGAGCCGAGGGACGGTTCGGCGCCATGATCGGCGCAGCGATGTCGCTCGCCGGTCTGCGCCGTCTCTTGGAGGTGCCGGTCCGGGCCATGCGCCGGGTCGGCTCGGCCGGCGCTCAGGGAGCCGTCGCCGCCGCCGGGTCGGCCGTAGCCGCCACCGCCATGGTGATCGGCGTCATGAGCTCCCCGGCCGCCGTCACCTCCAACAACAGCGGCGGGACCACGATGCCGAGCTTCGCCGAGCCTTCGCTGGCGTCGCCCACCTTGCCGCTCACGACGCCGGTCGCCGCCGCCTCGGTCCCGTCCTCCGACCAGGGCGGCAGCTCGGACGGATCCAGCGTCGGTTCCGTGTTGTCCAGCGTGCCGGCGGGCGGATCGATCGGGACGTCCTCCACCCCGTCGCTGCCGGGTGGGTCGGGCTCGAACCCCCTGGGGGGCGCGTTGGCGAACCCCAGCGGTACGCTCAACACCGTGGCCGGCAACGTCTCCAACGGGGTGAACTCTCTCCTGCAACCGCTGGACAGCACCCCGGTGGGTGGCGTGGTCAATGACGTCACCAACGGTGTGGACTCGGTGATCGACACCGCCACCTCCTTGCTCGGTGGTGGCTCCTCCACGGACTCGACGACTGCCGGCAGCACGACGGGCAGCTCGGACCAGAGCAACGTGGTGAGCGACCTCGGCAACACGGTGAACAAGGTCCTGGACCTGCCGACCAACCTTCTCGGAGGCGGCTGAGCGGCACATGGCCTCGTGGCAGCGGGCGCACACGATCACCGGCCTCCCCACTCAGGAAGTCCCGGTTCCCGGCCGCGCCGCGTCCGCTGACGGCGACGCCATCATCTCCATCCAGCACGTCACCAAGTCCTTCGGCAGCCACACCGTCCTGCGCGACGTCACCTTCGACGTCCCGCGGGGCAAGACGACAGCCATCATGGGGCCGTCGGGGACGGGCAAGTCCGTCATGCTCAAGGTGATCATCGGCCTCCTCAAACCCGAGCAAGGCCAGATCTACGTGGACGGCGAGCCCATCGTGGGCGTGCGGGAGAAGGACGTCTTCCGCATCCGGCGCAAGTTCGGGGTGCTGTTCCAGGACGGGGCGCTGTTCGGCTCCATGAGCCTCTACGACAACATCGCCTTCCCGCTCCGGGAGCACACCAGCAAGGCCGAGCGTGAGATCCGTGCCATCGTCCTGCAGAAGGCGGAGCTGGTGGGCCTGGTCGACCACCTGGCCAAGCTGCCCGGCGAGGTGTCGGGCGGGATGCGCAAGCGGGCCGGTCTGGCCCGCGCCCTCGTGCTCGAGCCGACGATCATCCTCTTCGACGAGCCCGACTCGGGCCTCGACCCGGTCCGGGTGGCCTACCTCGACGACCTGGTGAACACGGCCCAGCAAGAGACGGGCGCCACCTTCTTCGTCATCACCCACAACATCCAGTCGGTGATGCGGACCGCCGACTACATGGGACTGCTCTTCCGGTCCCGTCTCGTCGCCTTCGGCAGCAAGGTGGAGATGACGTCGAGCTCGGACCCCATCGTCAAGCAGTTCCTGGCCGGCCAGGCCGAGGGCCCCATCGGCATGGACGAGATGGCCGAGTCCGACGCCGTGCCGGGCGACGGCGCACGGCGCCCCGAAGCCGCCGTCGGGGTGGCATCAGCCGACCACTGAGCTCCGGTCCTCCCTGCCTGCGGTCCCAGTCCTTTGTCTCCGGCGCGCCTCGTCACTGCATTCGACGCCTGGGCGGACGCCCGTTTCGAACCCTGGCGGGGCCGGCCCTGGGCTGACCGCCTGGCCGGCGTCGTGTCCCAGCTCGGCGACCACGGCCTGGTGTGGTTCCTGGTGCTGGTCGCCCGCTGGCGCCGCCCCGGCCCGAGACGCAGCGCAGCTCTGCGGGCGGTCGTGGTCACGGGGGCGGTGACCCCGCTCGTCAATTCCCTCCTGAAACGGGCCGTGGACCGGGCCCGGCCCCCGGAGCCCGGCCGCCTCCCGGGCCTGCGCCGGCCTACGTCGGCCAGCTTCCCCTCGGGCCACGCTCTCGCCGCGTGGTGCGCCGCCGACCTGCTGGCAGAGGGCGACCACTGGGCGCCCGCCTACTACGGGCTTGCGCTCTCCGTCTCGCTCAGCCGGATCCACGTCCGCCACCACCACGCCAGCGACGTGGTGGCCGGGTCGGCGCTCGGGCTGCTCCTGGGGCGCACCGCCCGACGGCTGGTGCCCGTGGGGCGCTTCTTCGGTGCCCAGGGCACCGGGGCTTGAGGAGACGGGAATGGTCCCTCCCCGAAGCGACGTTGCAAGCATTGTGAACGTTGCGCCTTTCTCCGCCACCTACGACTACCGCTGTCCCTTCGCCCGCAACGCCCACGAACACCTCGTCGAGGCGATGCGCTCGGGCGCCGACTGGGACGTAGAGTTCGTGCCGTTCTCCTTGTCCCAGGTGCACGTGGAGGAGGGGGGGACTCCGGTCTGGGACGACCCGGCGAAGGCTCGTGACCTCTTGGCCATGGAGGCGGGGATCGTGGTACGGGACCGCTTCCCCGACCGGTTCCCCGACGTGCACCTGGCCCTGTTCGCCGCCCGCCACGACGAGGGCCGGGACCTGCGGGAGCAGGACGTGGTGGGCGACATCCTGGCCGGCGCGGGCGTGGACGCCGACGCCGTGCTCGATGCCGTGGGCGATGGCTGGCCCCGGGAGGCTTTCCGCAAGGCACACGAACAGGCAGTGGACGAGCACAAGGTGTTCGGGGTACCGACATTCGTGTTGGGCGAAGCGGCGGTCTTCGTGCGGATCATGACCCGGCCTGCAGGTGACGGTGCGCTCGCCCGGTCCACCATCGAGCACGTGGTCTCCCTGATCACCTCGCACCCCGAGCTCAACGAGTTCAAGCACACCTCGATCCTGCGCTGATCACCCTGCGCCCCCCGACGCCGGCCCGGTAGGGTCTTCGCCCATGTCCGTCGCCGTGGTCATGGGCAGTGCCTCAGACGTCTCGATCATGGAGGGGGCGGTGGAGGCGCTGCGGGAGTTCTCGGTCCCGGTCGAGGTGCGGGTGCTCTCGGCCCATCGCACGCCCGACGACGCCATCGACTTCGCCCGGACCGCCGCCGATCGTGGCGTCCAGGTCGTCATCGCCGGGGCGGGTGGCGCCGCTCACCTGGCCGGAGTGCTCGCCGCCGCCACTCCCCTGCCCGTCATCGGCGTTCCCGTCGTCTTCGGCGAGCTCGGTGGCTTGGACTCGCTCTTGGCCATGGTCCAGATGCCCTCGGGTGTCCCGGTGGCCACGGTGGCGGTGAACGGCGCCCGCAACGCCGGGCTGCTGGCGGTGCGCATCCTCGCCCTGGGTGACGCCAAACTCGCTCAGGCCCTGGTCGAACAACGCGAGGCCATGGCCGAGCGGGTGCGGGCCTCGGACGCCGAGGTGCGGGCCCGCTACGCCGAGCCGGGCTGAGGCGGAAGCTCGGGCGGGGACTTCGACCCGTTGGGCCGGGGACCGTCACCGTCGCCGGGGTCGGGGGCGGCGCGAGGCGGCTGGGCCTTGCCCAGGAACCCGGCCAGCAGCTCGATGGGGATGGGGAACACCAGGGTCGAGTTGTGCTCGCTGGCCACCTCGGCCAGCGTCTGCAGGGCACGCAGCTGCAGGGCGCCGGGTGACTCGTAGAGCTTGGCGGCGGCCTCAGAGAGCTCCGAGCTCGCTTCGAGCTCACCGGTGGCGGCGATGACCTTGGCCCGCCGCTCGCGCTCTGCCTCGGCTTGGCGGGCCATGGCCCGAAGGAGCTCGGGTGGCAGCGTGATGTCGCGCAGCTCCACTTGCCGGACCTCGACACCCCAGTGATGGGTGGAGGCGGCGATGACGGTGCGCAGCTCGTTGTTGACGTCCTCACGGTGGGCGAGCAGGTTGTCGAGCTCGTGCCGGCCGATGATCGAGCGCAGACTGGTCATGGCGATGCGCTGGCTGGCGAAGCGGAAGTTGTCCACCCCGAGCACGGCTTGCACGGGATCGACCACCTGGAAGTAGACGACGGCGTCCACCTGGATGGTCACGTTGTCCTTGGTGATGACGGCCTGTGGGGGGATGTCCACCACCTCGACCCGAAGCGTCACCTTCACCAGCCGGTCCATGATGGGGATGCGGAGGATGACGCCAGGACCCTTGGCCTCCGGTCGAACCCGCCCCAGGCGGAAGAACACGGAGCGTTCGTACTCGGTGACGACCCGGATCGCCGATGACGCCACCATGATGGCCACGATCAGGAAGGCGACGATGCCGACGGCGATCCCCGCGTCTACTCCTCCGGAGCTGGCGAGGACGACGCCGGCCACGAGTCCGGTCATCCCCGGCAGTCTTGCATCTGGGCTCGTGCGGTGCCGCGCCACGAGCTCGACGGGAGGTGATGCGGCGTGCGGGTGGTGGTGAGCGGCGCGTCGGGCCTGATCGGGTCGGCTCTGGTCGAGGAGCTCGAGCAGGCCGGACACGGCGTGCTCCGCCTGGTCCGGCGGCAGGCCGGCGCCGACGAGCACGCCTGGGACCCGAGCACCGGACGTCTCGACCCGGCTGTCCTCGAGGCCGCCGCAGCGGTGGTGCATCTCTCCGGGGCCGGCATCGGCGACCACCGGTGGAGCGCATCACGCCGAAAGGAGTTGGTGACCAGCCGCATCGAATCGACCGCCCTGTTGGTGAACAGCATGGAGAAGCTGGCTCAGGCGCCCTCGGTGTTCGTGTGCGCGTCGGCCATCGGTTTCTACGGGGACCGGGGGGACGACCTGCTGACCGAGAGGAGCGAGGCGGGGACGGGCTTCCTCGCCGATCTGTGCCGGCGCTGGGAGCATGCCGCCTCCCGGGCTCGAGACCTCGGCATCCGCACCGTGAGCGCCCGCTCGGGCATCGTGCTCTCCACCTCGGGCGGAGCCTTGGCCCGCCAACTCCCGCTCTTCCGCCTCGGGCTGGGAGGCCGCCTCGGCACCGGACGGCAGTGGACGAGCTGGGTGTCGATCGAGGACGAGGTGAGAGCGCTTCGGCTGGCTGTCGAGTCCGAGTCCCTGTCGGGCCCGGTCAACGTGGTCGCCCCCGGACCGGTCCGCAACGGCGACTTCACGAAGGCGCTCGGTCGAGCGCTTCGGCGTCCTGCCGTGATGGCCGTGCCCCCGGTGGCGCTGCGCCTGGCCCTCGGGCGGCCGCTCGTCGACGAGGCCCTCTTGGCCAGCCAGCGTGTCGTGCCCCAGGCCTTGGAGGCCGCCGGGTTCACCTTCCGCCATCCGGAACTCGACTCCGCCCTGACTGCTCTTCTCGGGCGCTGACGGCCTCTCGGGCGCTGACGGCCCCAGGTGGCGGCGTGCCGGGCTCGGCGCCCGGGCGTCAACCCGCCGGGGAGAGGCCCTCGACGGCTCGGCCCAGATCGTCACCCCCGGGCAACAGGGCGAGGACGGGCACGGTCACGCCGTTGTCGACGTAACGCTGCACATGGCGCCGGCACGCTTCGGGGGATCCGTGCACGATGAGGGCGTCGACGACTTCGTCCGGGATGGCCGAGAGGGCCGCCTTGCGGTCCCCCGCCTTCCAGGCGTCCCACATGCCCTTGAGCAACGGGCCCCGTCCCAGCCATTCGTGGAAGGCGGCGTAGACGGCGACGTTGAGG
>JASHUM010000147.1 GCA_030040015.1 Acidimicrobiales bacterium | reverse complement strand
CTCATAACCCGAAGGTCGCGGGTTCAAATCCCGCCCCCGCCACCACATAGCTGCGACTGGGTGCGGACGAGTTCCCGCCCGGTCGTAGCTTCTTTTTCGTACCGGAGATTCAGGTTGAGGGACTGGTAGACGCGACCGCGTTCGACCCGATCGCCCGAGTGCAACAGACCAACAAGGTCAGCAGACTTCGCGAGGACGTCTCGCACCTGTGACTCAGTGAGGCTCGGGACTCACTCGGCCGATCGTTCCCAACGCTCGATGGTCGCGGTGGCTGTTTCAATACGCGTTTGAAGTTCACGAGTCTGGGTGACAGCCAGCTTGGCGTCCATGTCAGCTCGGATGGCGGTGATGATCCGGTCGAGTTCGGCCTGAAGCCGTTGTCTGTCGCGTCGTGCCTTGATCACTTCGCCTGGTTCACCGCCAGTGCTCTTGTCAGCCGTGACGATCGATCTGACGGTGGCGTCGACCTGCTCGGGCTGACCCAGGGTGGCGAGCCAGGTGTCGAGCTTGGCGAGGATGCGTTCCTCGCGGACCGAATAGCTCGGCGGGTGTCCAGGCACTGCGGGCGTCGCGTAGTCAGACCGGGTGGCCGAGCAGCGGTAGTACGGCTTGCCTTTCATGGTTGCCCCGAACATCGACTTGCCGCAGTGCCCGCAGCGAATCATGCCAGCGAGAAGGTAGCGACCCGGTTCGGCTCGGGGACGACGACGGTTGTTGCCGTGAGTGTTGGTGATCCGTTTGTTCACTTGCTCGAACAATTCGGCAGAGACCAGCGGGGGCCATGACTGTTCATCGGACCAGGACCATCCGTCGCGGTCTTGCCAGCGTTGGCGGGAGATGGTTCCGAGTGCGGGGTCACGGGCGTCAAGGAGTTCGTCCGTACGTCGTTGCCGTCCCGCAACTTGGCGACCGAGATATCGCGGATTGATCACAGCTCGACCCGATTGGTGAGTTCGGCGAGGAGGGCTTGGACTCGTTGATCGATGTCTTCCACGATGGGCCGGACGGCCTCGATGGGTCGGCCGGCGGGGTCGGGGAGGTCCCAATCGAGGTAGTGCTTGCCGGGGTAGACGGGGCAGGTGTCGCCGCAGCCCATGGTGACGATGACGTCGGCGGCGAGGCCGTCTTGGGCGGTGAGCAGCTTGGGGCGTTCTGCGGTCGGGTCGAGGCCTCGTTCTTGGAGGATGGCAACGACGGAGGGGTTGAGCTGGTCGGCTGGCTCTGAGCCGGCGGAGCGGACGTCGACGCTTCCGTTCGCATAGTGGTCGAGCAGCACCCTGGCGGCGAGACTGCGGCCGGCGTTGTGGGTGCAGAGGAACAGTACGACCGGGGTGTCGGTCATGGAGACTCCTGGAGCGGGACTTTGGCAGACGGTCTCGCGCCGTTGCCCGATGTCCCCATTTCGGTGTGGGGCACGACGACGTCGGCTGCTTCGGCCGGGGTGACATCGGGATAGAGCGTCTTGATCGCGCCGACGGCCAGGACCGCGCCGATGATCTGTGCGGCGATAAAGACTGGGGCGGAGGATGGGGAGATGCCGGCGAAGGTGTTGGAGAACATGCGCCCGACGGTGATGGCGGGGTTGGCGAAGCTGGTGGAACTGGTGAAGAAGTAGGCCGCTCCGATGTAGGCGCCCACGGCCGCCGGCGCGCTGCGACTTCGACCCGATCGGGCAAGGGCGAAGATCACCAGAAGCAAGCCGAGGGTGGCGACGATCTCGGAGAGGAAGTGGGGTCCGCTGGCCCGGTGCTTGGTCGAGAGGCTGACCACGGGTTCGGCGAACATGATGTTGGCCACAATGGCTCCGCCGATGCAGCCAGCCACCTGAGCGGGTAGGTAGGCGCCGGCGTCTCGCCAGGACAGACCACCGAAGGCGGCATCGACGAAGGAGACCACCGGGTTGAAGTGGCCGCCCGAGACGGACCCGAACATCAAGATGACGGCGAAGAGCCCGGCGGCGGTGGCGGCGGCGTTCTCGAAGAGTTGCAGCCCGGTATTGCCCGGGGAGAGCTGCTGGGCGGCGATGCCCGAGCCGATCACGATGGCGGCCAGGAACGCGCTGCCGAGCAACTCGGCCACCAGCCGACGCCAGATGGGCGGCTCAACCACCTGCAAGGGTTCCTTGCCGGGGACGGCGGACGACGCCCTCAGTAGCAGGACGACCCACTGCCCGTGACGGCAAGATCAGGGCGGGTGGCACAGCAGCCGGCCCCGGACGGGCCGGCGCCGCGCAGACCACCAGCGGGCAACTCTGCGTCGGCCAGGACGGTGTAGATCTCCCACGGCTCGCCGCCGGGGCCGTCGACCCACACCTTGTCTTGGACGGCGTAGCAGCAACTCACCTGCTCCTCAACGGCAGTGGGCATCCCTTCGGCGCTGAGGCGCGCCTGGGCCGCAGCGACCTCACCAGTGGTCTCGACTTCGACGCCGAGATGGTTGAGTGAGCAGGCTGCCTCATCGAAGTTCTCGATCAACACCAGCTTGAGCGGTGGATCGGCAACGGCGAAGTTGGCGTAGCCGGGGCGGACCTTGGTCGGCTCGGTAGCGAACAGCTTCGAGTAGAAGGCGATGGCTTCGTCGATGTCGGCGACATTGAGGGCGAGCTGAACACGGGACATGGTGCTCTCCTGATACATTGACAGATGTCGATACCTAGTATCTCCGACGTATCGACCTCTGTCAATGCTTGAGGAGCGTCATGCCAGCAGCGAAGACGAAGAAGCTTCCTCCGAGCGAGGGCGGATTGTGCTGCGGTTCACTCACCGAGACGCCGCTGGCCGACGGCGAGGCGAACGAGCTGGCCCGTGTGCTCGGGGCGCTGGCCGACCCGGTACGGCTGCGACTGCTCTCCCTCGTGGCCTCCCAGGTCGAGGTCTGCTCGTGCGATTTGGAGGTACCCCTGAGCAGGAGCCAACCCACCATCTCGCATCACACCAAGGTCTTGGTAGAGGCCGGTCTGCTGGTAGGTGAAAAGCGCGGTCGCTGGATGTGGTGGCGGGTCGAGCCGGACCGTCTGGCTGCAATACGTAAGGCGCTCGGCGGCTGAACCGAATCACGAGCAGGAACACCCAGCACTGGGGCATCATCAACTTCGCATCGGAGAAAGAGATCAGTGTCCCAACCGACGATCATCGAGCGATCGCTCAAGCTGGCCAAGGTCGACTTCGCTCCTCGCCACCGACAGCCTCCGCCCCTCCGAGGCATCCTGGCGAGTGCGATCTCCCTGGCCGGGTCGCTGGCCGTCGACGCGGCACTCGTCGCCATCGGCACTGCCGTGTTCCCATCGACGAAGGGCTACGTGCACCTCCAGTTTCACGACTACGCGAAGCTCACCATCATCGGCGTCGTCATCGCGTGTCTCGCTTGGCCGATCGTGACTCGCGTCTCCTCCGCCCCACGGTGGCTCTTCTTCCGACTTGCAATCCTCGTAACCCTGGTCCTGTGGCTTCCTGACCTCTACATCCTGGTCAAAGGTCAGCCTGCCAAAGCGGTGGCCGTGCTCATGTGCATGCACCTGGCCATCGCGCTCGTCACGTACAACGCCCTGGTCCATGTGGCGCCGGTTCGCGAGCGATCAAGAGGCACCGAGGTACGATATCTAAAATAGATATCGAAATCCGATATCGAGTACTGTGATGCCATGCGGGAGTTCCTGCGCGGTGCCGTACGGCTGCATGTCCTTCATCACGCCGCCCAAGGGGAAGTACACGGAGCGTGGATGGCGGCCGAGTTGGCCGAACACGGCTACCGGATCAGTCCGGGCTCGCTCTATCCGACCCTCCACAAGATGGAGGCCGAGGGTCTGATCCGCTCGAGACAGCGGGTCGTCGAGGGCCGGGTCCGCCGCTCTTATGAGGCGACGGCCAAGGGACGCAAAGAGCTGGATTCGACCAAGCGTCAGCTGCGGGAGTTGGCCCGCGAGGTACTCAGCGACGAGACCCGGTGAGTGGCGAGAACGAGGTCGAGCCCGCCCCGCCAGCGCCGGTGGCACTCGGAACTATCGGCAAGGAATGGCTGCGCCTGGGGTGCATCGGCTTTGGTGGACCCCCTACTCACATCACGTTGCTGCGCCGACTGTGCGTCGAGGACCGGGAGTGGATCGAGGCAAAGGAGTTCGAGGACGCCATCGCCACCACGAACCTCCTACCCGGACCCGCGTCCACGCAGCTCGCCATTTACTGCGCCTGGCGGCTCAGGGGCTGGGCTGGTGCCGTTGTTGGTGGGCTGTGCTTCATTGTGCCCGGACTCGCACTCATCCTGGCCCTGTCGGCAGTCTTCTTGGCCAGTCACCCGCCCGACTGGATCTTGGGCGCCGCCGCCGGCGCGGGTGCCGCCGTACCGGCGGTCGCGCTCAACGCGGCGTGGCGACTTGTGCCGGCCAGCCGACAACGCATCGGAAACAAACCAACCGAGAAAACTCGCTGGTTCCTCTACGGACTTGTCGGCGCGGCAGCTGCGGCCACCGTCGGACCATACCTGGTGCTCGTCCTCTTGGCCTGCGGCGGGACGGAGATCCTCGTTCGCCGTGCCGGCCGACCCATGGCGCCCAGGTCGATGCGAGCATTCTTTCCGGCAGTCGTCCTGCACGGGGCCGTATCCGGCGGACTGGGAGCACTGGTCTGGGTCGCCTTCAAGGTCGGTGCCCTCTCCTACGGCGGCGGGTTCGTCATCGTCCCCCTCATGCAGCACGACGCCGTCACGACCTACCACTGGATGACCGGCGGACGGTTCCTCAATGCTGTCGCGCTGGGGCAGGTCACCCCTGGTCCGGTCGTCCAAACCGTGGCCGTGGTCGGCTACGCGGCCGGGGGAATCGGAGGAGGGCTGTTGGCCGCACTGATCGCCTTCACCCCCTCGTTCGCCTTCGTCCTCATCGGCGGTCGACACTTCGACCAGATCCGGGCGAATGGCGCCGTCGAGGCCTTCCTAACCGGAGCCGGGCCGGCTGTCATCGGTGCCATCGCAGGCTCGGCAATCCCCCTCGGTCTTGCCTTCGACCACCTGTGGCAGATCCCAGTCCTGGCAGGCGGGATCCTCTGGCTCTTTGCCCTGCGGAAAGGAGTGGTCAGTGGGCTCCTCATCGCTGGAGCGATCGGTCTGGTCATCGTCCTTGCAGGCGCTCCTGTTTGAATCGACCCGCGACCACTAATCGGGGATACACCGTGCTTGTACGCGACGAACCTTCCAAGCGGTCAACGTCTCATAGAGGGAACTGCACCATCTTGAGCAATGTCGCCGAAGTACTAGAACGGAGAGGCAATGGAAATCATCAACTTGGGCGCGACGGACGGGCTGCCCCCGGTGGACTGGGCGAACGTCGTCGAAAAGCTCGACGCAGGGTCGCCTGCCCCAGACGCCCACAACGCTCGCACGACGTGGCTCTCGACGGTCAACGAGGACGGCTCATCCCGGCTCCAACC
>JASHUM010000146.1 GCA_030040015.1 Acidimicrobiales bacterium | reverse complement strand
CCTGGGGTGCAAGGGGTGCGTGTCGTGGCGAGCCGAGCCGCTCGTCGACTACCGGAGCTTCCTCGAGACCGACCCGGACCTCTTCGACGCCTCGTGGGCGTGGATGGTCAACCGGGGCGTCTTCATGACCCCGGGGAACGAGGAGCAGTGGACCCTGTCGGTCCAACACGAGGATGCCCATGTCGACCGCCTCGTCGAGGTCTTCGGCGAGTTCTGTGCGACCGTGGCCGGGTGAGCCGTTCACCGACCGGTGACGTCGCGGGCACGGAACCACCACCCGGCGACCCGCAGCGCGCCGCCCACCCGAGCCGCCCGGGGGACGGGCCGCCAGCCGTCCTCGTCCGCGTACGCGGAGGGTCCCGCCTCCCCGCAGATCCACCTGCCCAGATACGACCCGAGGTACGTGGAGAGGGCCACGCCCGTACCCGAGTAGCCCGCCACGAACCAGGCGCCCGTCGTCGGGTCCCTGCCGACGTGGGGCCGACGGTCCCGGCTCAGGTCGACGAGCCCGCCCCAGGCGCGCTCCACCCGCACGCCGTGGAGCTGCGGGTAGACACCGAGCATGGCGGCGTAGAGCTGGTCTCGGGCCCGGTCCGGCGACGTGGGGGCGAACGACGTCCGGCCGCCGAACAGCAGCCGGGTCCCGTCGGGAGACAGGCGCCAATAATTGAGGAAGTTGCGGGTGTCGAAGAGCATGCGCCCGCCGGGGACGAGCTCGGCGGCGACGGAGCCGTCGAGCGGCTCGGTGGCGATGATGTAGCTCCCCACCGCCAGGAGGCGCCGGGACAGGACGGGCGAGAGACCGGCCGGGTCGGCCCCGGTGGCGACCACGACTTCGCCGGTCCGGATGTCCCCGGCGCCGGTGCGAACGAGCCGGCCCGCGCCGGAGGGGGCCGACACCGACACCACGCCGACGCCCGGTCGGACCTGCGCACCGGCCGCGCTCGCCATCGCCTCGAGCCCGCGGGCCAGCGCCGCCGGGTTCACGGCACCGCTGCGCTCGAGCACGAGGCCGGCATCGAAGCGCGACGAGCCCACTTCAGCCGCCAGCTCGTCCCCGTCCACCAGGCGCGCCGGCTCGCCCAAGGACTCCAGGGCCCGGACGTTCGACTCCAGGAGGCGCCGATGGCGCCCGTGCCCGGCCAGCTCCACGTGGCCGGTGCGCCGCCAGGCGCAGTCGACGGGCATGCGGGCCGCGAGCGCCGCCAGCGCCTCGAAGGCGGCCACCGACTCCTCCCATCGGGCCCGGCCGCCTGGAGTGGCGAGCTCGTCCGCCATGTGGTGGCGGACGGAGGGATGCACCATGCCCCCGTTGCGCCCGCTGGCGCCGAAACCGGGCCGATGGCGGTCGAGGACGACGACGTGCCGGCCTCGACCAGCCAGTTCCAGGGCGGCACTGAGGCCGGTGTAGCCGGCGCCGACGACGACCACGTCGGCGGACCCGGGCAACGTGCCGGCGCCGTCCGGACCGGCCCGGCGCGGCGCGTCCTCCCACCAATACGGTGTCGATGCGTACGACGGCGAAAGCGGGGCGCGCTCCGTGGTCCCAGGCTGGCATCGGCACGGTGCCACCACAAACCGTGCCGGGAAAGGAGGTGGCGATGGCGCGAAGTGACGGAGTGACCCTCGACGACGTCGACCTGCGCATCATCGCCGAGCTCCAGACCGACGGAAGGCGTCCCTACACCCAGATCGCCCCCGCGGTCGGACTGTCGGAGGCGGCCGTGCGTCAGCGCGTCCAGCGCTTGGTGGACGGCGGCGTCATGCAGATCGTGGCCGTGACCGATCCCCGGGTCCTCGGTTTCGGCCGCCAGGCCATGGTGGGCTTGCGCGTCGAAGGCGACACCAGGCAGGTGGCCGACGCGTTGGCCGCCATGCCCGAGGTGGAGTACGTGGTGCTCACCGCCGGCTCCATCGACGTCCTGGCCGAAGTCGTGGTCGAGGACGACGAGCGGCTCATCGAGCTCCTGAACGACAAGATCCGCACCCTCCCCGGTGTGCGCGAGACGGAGACGACCATCTACTTGCGCATCCACAAGGAGACGTACCAGTGGGGCCTGCCGTGACGGCCGAGGAGCTCGAGGCGCTGGCCCGCAGGCACCTGTGGACCCACTTCACCCGGCTGGGTGCCTACCAGGACCGTCCTCTTCCCGTCTTCACGCGCGGCCAGGGCCCGCGGCTCTACGACGTGCACGGCCGGTCCTTCCTCGACGGGCTGGCCAGCTTGTTCGTCGTCCAGGCCGGCCACGGCCGAGCCGACCTCGCCGAAGCCGGGCGACGCCAGGCACAGGAGCTCGCCTACTACCCCATCTGGTCGGCCGCCCACCCCGCTGCCGCCAGGCTGGCCGCCAGGCTGGCCGCCGTGGCACCCGGGGACCTGAACCGCGTCTTCTTCACCACGGGCGGGTCGGAAGCGGTCGAGTCGGCGTGGAAGCTGGCGCGGGCCTACTTCAAGGAGGTGGGCCAGCCCCAGCGGACCAAGGTGGTGTCGCGCGCTCTCGCCTACCACGGCACGACGATGGGGGCGCTGGCCGTGACCGGGTTGCCCGCCATCAAGTCCGCCTTCGAGCCACTCGTCCCCGGTGCCGTGCACGCGGCCAACACGAACCGGTTCCGCTCCGACTTCGAGCCGGAAGCGGTCGCCGACGACGAGCGGTTCGCCTCGGCCTGTGCCGCCGCCATCGAGGACGCCATCGTGGCCGAGGGCCCCGAGACGGTGGCAGCGGTGTTCCTCGAGCCCGTGCAGAACACCGGGGGCTGCTTCCCTCCCCCGCCCGGCTACTTCGCCAAGGTGCGCGACGTGTGCGACCGCCACGGGGTGCTGCTCGTGTCGGACGAGGTCATCTGCGGCTTCGGGCGCCTCGGTGCGTGGTTCGGCGCCGAGCGTTACGGGTTCCTGCCCGACATGATCACGTTCGCCAAGGGCGTCACGTCCGGCTACGCGGCCCTGGGCGGTGTGGTGTGCCGGGACTTCCTGGCCGAGCCCTTCCTCCAAGGTGACGCCTCGTACGCGCACGGCATCACGTTCGGAGGCCACCCCGTGTCGTGCGCCGTGGCGCTGGCCAACCTCGACGTGCTTCAGGAGGAGGGCCTTCTCACCCATGTCGAGGAGGCGGAGAAGGGATTCGCCGAACGCCTGCAGTCGCTTCGCGACCTGCCCGTGGTCGGCGACGTCAGGGGGGCGGGGTTCTTCTGGGCCCTCGAGCTGGTGAAGGATCCCGACCATCCCGAGATCCGATTCACCCCCGAGGAGCGCATGGCCCTGATCCGCGGCCAGGTGGCGCCCAAGCTGTTCCAGAGGGGATTGATCTGCCGGGCGGACGACCGCGTCGACCCGGTCGTGCAGCTCTCCCCCGTGTTGACCTTCGGGGACGCCGAGCTCGACGAGGTGGAGGAGATCCTGCGAGCCGTCCTGACCGAGGTGCGCACCTCGTAGGCTCGGGCCGATGCCGCAGGTCGACTACGACGGGCGCATGGCCGCCGTCTACGACCGGGGCCGCCACCTTCCGGACCACACGGTCGCCCTGTGGGCGGACGCGGCGCGCCGGCACCTCCCTTCCACCGGCCAGCCCGTGCTCGACCTCGGTGCTGGGACGGGGCGTTTCCTCGCCCCCTTGAGCATGGCGCTCGGTGTCCCGGTGGTGGGTGTCGAACCGGCCGAGGGCATGCGGGCGCGGGCCGCGGCCCGCCGATTGCCGAAGACGGTGTCGCTCGTGGCGGCGCGGGCCGAGTCCCTGCCGTTGGGCGCCGCCCGGTTCGCCGGTGTGTGGGCGTCACAGGTGCTGCACCACCCAGCGGAGCTCGGTCGTTGCGCGCACGAGCTGCGCCGGGTGCTCGCCCCGGGCGGACGGGTGCTGGTGCGAGGCATGTACGACGAGCTGGCCCTCCAGTGGCCCCTCGCCCCCTACTTCCCCGAAGCCGTGGCAGCCGGACGGACCCGCTTCGCCCGGCTGCCGGACATCACGGCCGCCCTCGAACGCGCCGGGATGCACCTCGTGGCCCACGAGAAAGTCGAGCAAGTCGTGGCCGAGACCACGGACGACTTCCTGGCCCGGACCGCCTTGCGGGCCGACAGCGCCTTGGCGGTGATCAGCGACGACGCCTTCGCGGCCGGGTTCGAGCGGCTGCGGCGGGCTGTGGACGACGGGTCACGGCCGGCGCCGGTGTGCGAGGTCATGGACCTGGCCGTGTTCTCCGCCTGAGGCGTTCTCCGCCTGAGGTGCCCCTCTCAGGAGGGTGGGATCGTCACACGTGGTGGACGAGCCAGCCCACGCCCTGATAGGCGCGGTAACCGAGGTAGATCACCGAAGCCACGATCATGAGCTTGAAGTGCCAAGGCACGGGCCGGCGCTCGTCGCGCAGGAGGGCGCCGCACTGCGGGCAGGCGCCTTCGTCGGTGATCTCACTGTCGGGGACGTCCGCCTCACAGCTCTCGCACCAGGTCACGGTGGTGCTCACGCCTGCAACCGCACCCGGATCTTGATGGGAGTGGGCCCGATGCCGAAGCGCTCGCGCAACTGGCGCTCCACGTAGCGCAGGTACGTCGCCGGGAGCCGGCCAGTGGCGAAGAGCGTGAAGGTGGGAGGATCGGTGGCTCCCTGCACGGCGTAACGGACGCGGGCCCCGGGAGCGGCGTGCGCCGACTGGATGGCGCGCAGCGCCCGGTTCAGCTCGGGGGTCGGGATCCGCTGGCGGTACGCCTCTACAGCGACACGCAGGGCGGGGAGGACGCGATGCACACCGAGGCCGCTGTGCGCGCTCACCTTGAGCACGGGCGCCTCGCCCAGGAACGCCAACCGATCACCCACGTCGAGGATCACCCGCTCCCGGTCGGCACGGCCGAGGAGCTCCCACTTGTTGAGCACGACCACCACCGGGCTGCCTGCGGCGACGACGCGCTCGGCCAGCCGCTGGTCCTGGTGGGTCACGCCCTCGGTGGCGTCGATGACGAGAAGGGAGACATCCGCCCCGTCGAGGGCGGACAGGGCCCGGACCAGGGCGAAGTACTCGGTGCCCGGTTGGGTGCGCGACGAGCGGCGCATGCCCGCCGTGTCGACGAAGCGGACGGGCCCGTCTGGGGTCTCCACCACGGTGTCGACGGCGTCCCGGGTGGTCCCGGGCTCGTCGTGGACCACGGCGCGCTCCTCACCGATGAGCCGGTTGAAGAGCGTGGACTTGCCCACGTTGGGCCGCCCCACCAGCGACACCGCCAGCGCCGCCGCGGGCGCCCCCGCGTCGTCCGGAACCGCTGCGCCTGCCGGCCCCCCTGGGCCGAGCTCGGCCGCCTCCTCGTCGGCGTTCGGGAGCCGGCGCACCACCTCGTCGAGGAGGTCGCCCGTCCCCCGGCCGTGCAGGGCGCTCACCATGAAGGGCTCGCCGAGCCCCAGGGACAGCGCCTCCCAGGCGTCGGGCTCGCGCCGCTCGTTGTCGACCTTGTTGGCCACGAGCAGCACCGGGCGTCCGCCACGGCGGACGCGCCGGGCCACCTCTTCGTCCTCGCTCGTGACCCCCACCGTGACGTCGATCACCTGCAGCACCAGATCGGCCTCGTCGATGGCCCGGTCCGACTGGGCCGTCACCTTGGCCTCGAGCGCGTCGCCCCGAGGGGTCCACCCCCCGGTGTCGACGACGGTGAAGGGCCGACCGTTCCACTCGGCGTCCAGGGCGAGGCGGTCGCGCGTCACGCCGGGACGCTCCTCGACCACCGACACCCTCCTGCCCAGGATGCGGTTCACCAGCGTGGACTTCCCGACGTTGGGCCGCCCGGCCACCACCACCACCGGGCGAGTGCTCGACGGGGCCCGCGCCGCGAGAGCGGCCCGGTCGCTCGAGCCCGTCATCGCGCCGCCAGCGACACCGGGACGGGCGTCGCCAGCGGAGCGCCCCCGATCCCCAGGGCCCGCGCCAGCGACCGTCCGTCGGTGGCGACGACCTCCACCGGGCGGGGCAGTTCGGACAGCGCCATGCCGTCGAGGAAGACGCCGCCCGACAGGCACACATCGGGCAGGAGCAGTCGCCCCTCCGCGGGCTGGTGCTCCAATGCAGCGGCGACGTCGGCACCGGTGAGGAGCCCGGTCACGGCGATGGTCCCACCGAAGAAGTGGTTGTCGACGGGAAGCAGCCGAAGACGGCCACCCCCGGGCAGGCCCGACTCGAGGTAGGGCCGGAGGACCGGCGACAGCACCTGGGCACCGAACACGCCGGTGATCACCGTGACCGACCCGGAGCGGGGGTCTGGCCCCGGCACCTCGGCGCCGTCACCCAGGCGTGGCGCCCGGTAGCCGGCCTGGGGCGCGCCGTCCACCCAGGAGAAGAAGCCGGGACGCACCCCCTGGGCGCACGCGGTGTCACCCCCGAAAGCCGCCTCCAGGGCCCGGGCCATGCCCACCCCGTTCTCGTGCTGCGGGAACCCCTCGTACTCCTCGGCTGTCGGGAAGGGTCGCCTGGCCATGAGGTAGTACTCGTCGGCGGCGAACACGAGACGACGGCCGAGGAGCGTGAGGGCGATCTCCTGCCACTCCCCCACGGTCTCGAGCACCGCTTCGGCCTCGGCACGCGAATGCGGCCGCATGGCCGGCTCGTTCGAGAACCGGCTCAACCCCAAAGGCACCAAGGCCACGGTGGCCAATTCCGGGAACCGGTCGAGGATGCCCGCCATGGTCGTCTCGAGGGCGTCGCCGTCGTTCACGCCCGGGCACACGACCACCTGCCCATGTACCTCGATGCCGGCGTCGATGAGGGCCCGAAGCCAGCGCAGGCTGGTGGCGCCCCGGGGGTTGCGCAACATCCGGGCCCGCAGCTCGGGGTCGGTGGAATGGATGGAGACGAACAGCGGGGACAAGCGCTCGGTCACGACCCGTTCGAGGTCGAGCTCGGTGAAACGGGTGAGGGTGGTGAAGTTCCCGTAGAGGAAGGAGAGACGGTAGTCGTCGTCCTTCAGGTACAGGCTCCTGCGCATGCCCTTGGGCAGCTGGTAGATGAAGCAGAACTCGCAGTGGTTGTCACACGTGCGCACGCGGTCGAACACCGCTGAGGACACCTCGGCGCCGAGGGCGGCGCCCGCCTCCTTGGCCACCACCACCTCGAGCTCCCGGTCCCCCCGCCGCAGGCGCAGGCGCGGATCGGCCTCGTCGACCAGGAACCGGTACTCGATGACGTCCCTGGGCACGCGTCCTTCGACGGAGACGAGCTCGTCACCGGCCTCGATCCCGGCCCGGGCCGCCGGGGAGGCGGCCACCACGGAGACAACCCGGGGGGCCGGCATGGGACCAGGGTACTTCCTGCCTCACCAGCGACGATCCGATCCGGGGCGCGCCGCACCGGCGGTTAGCCTGAAACAGGTGCCCGCCGAACGCGTGCTGCTCGCCTCACCCCGCGGCTTCTGCGCCGGGGTCGAGAAGGCCATCAAGGCGTTGGCCTGGATGGTGCGGGTGTTCGACCCGCCCGTGTACTGCTACCACGAGATCGTCCACAACCGGCACGTCGTGGAGCAGTTCCGGGCCCGAGGCGTCGTCTTCGTCGACGACGTCGATGACGTGCCGGCCGGCGCGCCACTCATGCTCTCGGCTCACGGGTCGCCGCCGCAGGTCGTCAGCTCGGCCCGGGAACGGGGTCGGGTCGTGGTGGACGCCGTGTGCCCTCTCGTCACCAAGGTGCACCACGAGCTCAAGGTCAGGGCCCGCAAGGGCTACACCGTCGTCTACGTCGGCCACCAAGGTCACGAGGAAGCGGTGGGGACGATGGCAGTGGCACCGCACGCCGTGCATCTCGTCCAGTCCGAGGCCGACGTGGACGCCTTGGCCGTCGAGGAGGGCACGCCGGTCGCCCTTCTGGCCCAGACCACGTTGAGCCACGACGAGTGGGCCGGGATCATGGCCCGTGCTCGAAGCCGCTTCCCCGAGCTGTGGATGCCCAACCGCTCCGACTTGTGCTTCGCCACCACCAACCGGCAGGCGGCGCTCAAGGTCATCGCCAGCCGGGCCGACGCGGTGGTGGTCATCGGCTCGGAGAACTCGTCCAACACCCGCGCCCTGGAGAAGGTCGCCGCCGCCCTGTGCCCTCGGGTGGTGCGCGTCAACCACGCCGAGGAGCTCCCCGACGACCTGTCGGGCACGGTGGGCGTGACGGCAGGCGCGTCGGCCCCCGAGGAGCTGGTGGCCCTGGTCGTCGCCCGCCTGGCACCGGCCCGGGGCGTCGAGGAGGTCCATGTCACCGACGAGGACGAGTACTTCCCTCCGCCCCCCGAGCTGCGTGACCTGCTCCGGGGCCTGGGCGCCTCCTTGAGCCTGGGGCTGGGGGCCCCACCGTCGGCCGACTCGGACGCCGAGGGCGGGGCCGACCGCACCGTGTCCGCCGCCGACGTGCTCCTCGCCCTGGCCGGCTGAAACAATGGCGCCATGACCGAGGTGACCTCCTTCCGGCGCATGGACCAGTCGACCGCCGACCAGTGGGCGAAGATCGGCACCGAGACCTTCTCCAACAAGGAGCGGGTGGCCGACACCGTCCTCATCATGCTCCAGGGCCTGTCGGCCATCACCGACGGGTTCGCCGTCGACCAGCTCACCCACTCCCTGCAGACGGCCACCCGGGCCGAGGAGGCAGGTGCCGACGACGAGATGGTGGTGGCCTCCCTGTGCCACGACATCGGCAAGTTCGTGTCGGTGCCCAACCACCCCCGCATCGCGGCCGAAATCCTGAAGCCGTACGTCGGCGAGGACGTCTACCACGTCATCAGGACGCATCAGGACTTCCAGGGCCGGCACTACTACCACCACTTCGGCGGTGACCGGAACGCCCGTGAGCAGTACCGGGCCGAGCCGTGGTTCTCCCTGGGCGAGCGGTTCGCCGACGAGTGGGACCAGACGAGCTTCGACCCCGACTACCCGACCAAGCCGTTGTCGCACTTCGAGGCCCGCCTGCGCTCGGTGTTCGGCGCCCCCAAGTCGATGTGATGGGCCGCTCCCGGCTCCTGGCCTCGCTGGGACGGGGC
>JASHUM010000015.1 GCA_030040015.1 Acidimicrobiales bacterium | reverse complement strand
CGGCGCAGAAAGACGTGAGCCAGGCACTCCCAGGTGTTGCCGATGCCCCCGTGTACCTGCACCGCCGTTTCGCACACCTGGCGGGCGGCGCGGGCGCAATAGGCCTTGGCCAGCGCGGCGGCGGTCAGCGCTTCGGAAGGCGGGAGGGCGTCCACCGCCCAGGCGGCGTGCAAGGCGACGCTGCGCGAGCCCTCGGTGGCGACAAGGGCGTCGGCCAGCATGTGGGCGACGACCTGGAACGACCCGATGGGCGATCCGTACTGGCGGCGGTCGACGGCGTAGCTGCGAGCGAGCTCGAGCGCGCCGGTCATCACACCCACGAGATCGGCACACGTGACGGCCAGGCCGAGCGCCAGCCACGCCACCACGTCCTCGTGGTGAAGGGCGTCGGTACCTGCCACCGGCTCGGGCGACACCCGCCGATCGGGAAGGGCGCTGGGGCGGGTGAGATCGAGCTCGGTGGTCCCGGACGTGAGCGCCACCCGGCCGAGGCTGAGCTCATCCGGCCCGGGGCCCCTCACGACGACGAGCGCCCCGGTGGCGGTGCCGGCGTCGAGGGCCACTCCCGTCGGGACCTCGTTGCCCACCGCGGTGGCCGGGGCGCCGAGACCCGGGTCGAGCACCACCGTCTCCCCGTCGGACGCCGGTGCGGCGCCGGCACGACGGCGCAGATCCGCGGCCAAGGTCGGGCCGAGGAAACCGACGTCGGCGAGACCGCGGCCGAGCTGCTCGGCCACGATGGCGACCTCGACACCCGAGGACAGCGGGGCGCCTCCCTCCCCCGCCTGGCGCAACTCCAACCAGCCGGAAGCCTCGACCGCGTCGTGGAGCTCGCCGGCACGCGTCGCGTCGTCGAGGTCCGCCACGGCACGCACGCCGAGGCGGTCGGCCACCCGGGCGGCCGTCGTCTGCAAGGAGAGCTGTTCGGCAGACAGGCGGACGTCCGTCATGCTCCCGCCCCGGTGCCGACGAGCGCCGGCCCCCACTCGTCGCGCAGCGTCCGGCGGAGCAACTTCCCCGAGGGAAGCCTGGGGATGGCGTCGACGACGAGCACGTGCCGCAGCTGTTTGTAATTGGCCAGGGTGCCGGCCACCAGGCGCTGGAGCTCCCCCTCGTCGACGGGCACCGCCGGGTCGAGCTGGACGGCGGCCACGGGGACCTCCCCGGCCCTGTCGTCGGGGATGCCGAAGACGGCACAGTCGAGCACGGCGGGATGCCCGAGCAGCACCCCCTCGATCTCGGCCGGCGCCACCTGAAAGGCATTGACCTTGATCATCTCCTTGAGCCGGTCGGTGAGGTGCACCCACCCCTCGGGCTCGAGATATCCCACGTCGCCGGTGCGGTACCAGCCGTCCACCACCGACTCGGCCGTGGCGACGTCGGGCAGGTAGCCGGCCATGCGCGACGGGCTGCGTACCTGGATCTCCCCCACGCCCCCCGGGGGCAGCACGTCGCCGGTGTCGACGTCGGCGACACGGAGCTCGACGCCGGCCGGGGGCAGCCCGGCCGAGTCGAGGCGCCACTGGTCCGGGCGGTCCACCGGGTTGGCGGCGATCACCGGGACCTCGCTGGCGCCGTAGGCGGCGATCCAGCGCACGCCGGTGCGGGAGGTGACCACCTCGGCCACGTGCTCGGTGACGGGGGTCGCTCCCCACATGATGTAGCGCAGGGACGAGAGGTCGTACTCCTCCAGATGGGGGTGGTTGGCCATGGCCAGCGCGATGGGGGCCACCGCCATCTCGAGGGTGATGCGGTCGCGCTCGATGCTGCCCAGCACCTCGTCGAGGTCGAAGCGCCGATGCAGTCGCACGGTGGCGCCCGCCGACATGGCGGCCAGAAGGTTGAGCAACCCCAGGATGTGCGAGGGTGGCGTGGCCACCTGGAACCGGTCGCCGGGCCCGAGGCCGAGGGCCGTGCACCAGTGCCGGGTGGCGTGCCCGATGGAGTCGTGGGTGTGGCGCACCGCTTTGGGCAGGCCGGTCGTGCCCGAGCTGAACACCAGCACGGCCTCGTCGTCCCCGGCGATCTCGGCGCTCGGAGGCTCGGGGCGCTGCCCCACACCGGACGACGCCGGGTGGTCGACGTCGGTGACGCCGTCGGTCCCGAGGTGCGGGGCGAGCAAGGCGAGCCCGTCGGCGTCGGAGACGGCGTGGACGGGCTCGGTGAGCTCCACCGCGGCGTTCACCTCGGCGGCCTTCCAGGCCGGGCTGATGAGGACGCTGGCCGCGCCGAGCTTGCTCACGGCGTGGACGGCGACCACGAACTCGACCCGGTTGGCCATGAGGACCGCCACTCGGGTGCCAGGGGCGACCCCGGCACCGGCCAGTTCGCCGGCCAGCGTGTTGGCCCAGCCGTCGAGCTCGGCGAAGGTGAAGGAATGGTCGGCAGAACGGACGGCGCAGCGTTTGCCCAGCGTGTCGGCGGCGCGTGCCAGCCCGCCGTGCAACGGCCCCAGCCCCATAGGAGAACATTCTTCTCAATAATGAATATCACTGTCAACACGAGCCGCTTGTAGTCTTCTCGCATGGTGTCCGCGCCCGTCGACCGGCCCCCGGGCGACGACGCCGAGCTCCGGCGCGAGATCGTCGACACCGTTCGTCGATTCGTGGCCAAAGAGGTCGTGCCCGTGGCCCCCGAGCTCGAGGCGGCCGACACCTACCCCAGCGGCATCGTGGAGCAGATGCGTGGGCTCGGGCTCTTCGGCGTCACCATCCCCGAGCGCTACGGCGGGCTCGGCCTCGACCTCGTGACCTACGTGGGCGTCATCGAGGAGCTGGCCTACGGATGGATGAGCCTCACCGGCATCGTCAACACCCACACCATGGTGGCCACCCTGCTCATGGCGCACGGCACCGAGGAGCAGAGACAGCGGTGGCTCCCGGCCATGGCCACGGGCGAGCGAAGGGGGGCGCTGTCGCTGTCGGAGCCAGATGCCGGCAGCGACACCCGCAACATCTCGTGCAAGGCCGTACGCGACGGCGACGAGTACGTGGTGAACGGCACCAAGGCATGGGTGACCAACGGCGAGCGGGCCGGCATCGTCGCACTGGCGGCGCGTACCGAGGAGGGCATCTCCGCCCTGGTGGTGGAGAAGGAGCCGGGCCCCTCCTTCGAGGGCATCTCGGTGTCCAGGCACGTGGGCAAGCTCGGCTACCGCGGTGTGGAGACGGTCGAGATGAGCTATGTGGACCACCGGGTGCCGGTGGCCAACCTGGTGGGAGAGCCTGGCCGCGGGTTGCCCCAGATCCTCGGCGTGCTCGAGGTGGGTCGCATCAACATCGCGGCGCGGGCCTGCGGGGTGGGGCGGGCGGCCTTCGACGCCGCGCTGGCCTACGCCAGGCAACGCACCACGTTCGGCAAGCCCATCGGCGAGCACCAGGCGGTGCAGCTGAAGCTGGCCGACATGGCGACGAAGCTCGAGGCCTCACGTCTGCTCACCAAGAACGCCGCCGAGCGCAAGATGGCCGGACTGCGCTGCGACGTCGAGGCGGGCATGGCCAAGCTCTTCGCCAGCGAGACGGCCTTCGAGCTCGCCACCGACTCGATGCGCATCCACGGCGGCATGGGTTACACCACCGACCTCCCCGTCGAGCGCTACTACCGCGACGCCCCGCTCATGATGATCGGCGAGGGCACCAACGAGATCCAGCGCCTGGTCATCGCCCGGGGTCTGCTGGCCCGAGCCGACGAGCAGGCGTAACCCTCAGCCGCCGGCTGGCGGTGGACGGGCGGCGGCGGCGATCTCGGCCCGCACCTCGTCGGAGTGCTCGCCCAGCCGCGGCACCCGCCCTCGGCGGATGCGGGCATCGGACACGTCGAACGGGCCGTTCACCGTGCGGATGGCTCCGCCGTCCACCTCCACCACGCCGTCGTTCGCCAGGAACTGAGGGTCGTCCACCACTTGGGCCGGCGTCAGGGCAGCCGTCCACCACACCCCCTCGGCGTCGAACCGCTCCGCCCACTCGGCCAGGGGGCGCTGCGCCACCAGCTCGTCGAGGACGCCGATCACCTCGACGCGGTTGCGCCGGATGGCCGGGGCGTCGGCGAAGCGCGGGTCGTCGACGAGGTCGGGGCGGCCGAGGGCCCGGAGCACGGCGGCGATGTGGCGCCCGGCTTCCAGGCCGGTGAAGAAGAACCAGCGTCCGTCGGCGGTCCGGTACGGGTTCATGAGCGGTGCCTGGTTGGCGGTGCGGGGTTCGGAGCCGGCCACCCTGCCCAGGGCCAACTGCAGCCCGAGGTCCCAGCCGAGGACGTAGGCGCCGGCGCGCAACAACGACACCTCGACCACCCGGCCCCGGCCGGTGCGGCGCTGCTCGAGCACGGCGGCCAGGATGCCCGACAGGGCGGCCAAGGCGGTGATGTGGTCACCGATCCCTCCCCTGGCGTTGAGCGGACTGCCGTCGCTGTCGGCCATCTGCATGGAGAGCCCCGACCGTGCCCAGAAAGCGCCGATGTCGTAGGTGGGGCGGTTCCGGTCCTCACCGCGCAGGCCGTAACCGGTCACGCTGCAATAGACGAGATGCGGGTGGCGCTCGAGCGTGGCGTGGGGCTCCAGACCGAGCTTGTCGAGCCCGTCGGGGCGCAGGTTGGTGACGAACACGTCGGCCCCCGTGAGCAGCTCCTCCAGGGTGGCACGGTCCTCGCCGGTGCGCAGGTCGAGCACCACGCTGCGCTTACCCCGGTTGTCGAGGGCGAAGGCGGGGTTGGGCAGGTCTCCTTCGATGCCGATGGAGCCGAACACGTAGCGCATGGGATCGCCGGCCGGAGGCTCCACCTTCACGACGTCGGCGCCCCAGTCGGCGAGCAGGGCGGCAGCGGCCGGCGCCGCCACCCACACGCCCAGCTCGACCACGCGCAGGCCCGACAGGGCGGAAAGGCCCGCACCCTGGGACTCGTCCCGGCCTGACTCGCTCATCGAGACGAGCCGGTGCGACCCGCAGCGGCGCGCTGGCGCAACAGCTCCTTCTCCACCTTGCCGGTGGCGTTCACGGGCAGCTGGTCCACGACCTCGACGAACCGGGGTGCCTTGTAATTGGCCATGCGCCCTCGGGCCCACTCGATCAGCGCCGATGCAGACGGCGTCGCCCCGTCCCCGGGCACCACGAAGGCCATGCCCACTTCACCCATGCGCTCGTCGGGGACCCCCACCACGGCCACCCGGGCGACGTCGGGGTGCTCGAGGAGGGAGTTCTCGACCTCAGCGGGGTACACGTTGAACCCGCCCACGATGAACATGTCCTTGGATCGCCCCACGATGCGCAGACAGCCCCCGTCGTCGAGCACCCCCAGGTCCCCGGTGCGCAGCCAGCCGTCCCCGGTGAAGGCAGCCTGGGTCGCCTCCCGGTCGTCCAGGTAGTGCGACATCACGCTGCCACCGCGCAGCTGGATCTCCCCCGGCTCGCCGCCGGCAACGGGCAGTCCGTTGTCGTCGGCGACGCGCAGCTCGAAGCCCGGCCGAGGACGGCCCACGGTGGTGGCGACGGTGACGGCGTCGTCCTCGGGCGAGGTGGCCGTGGCCGTGCCCGCCTCGGTGAGGCCGTAGCCCGTGACGACGAGGCGGAAGGGCAGCTCGTCGCGGACGCGACGGATGAGCTCCACGGGGATGTCGGCCGCTCCCGTCACCGCCACCCGCAGGCTGGAGAGATCGTGGGCGCCACGGGCCGGGTGGTCGAGGATCGTCTGGTAGAGGGTGGGAGCCCCCGGGAGCACGGTGACGCGCTCGTGCTCCACCCGGGCCAGCACGACCCCGGCGTCGAAGGTGGCCTGGGGAAGCATGGTCGCCCCGGCCGCCACCGAGGCCAGGATGCCGGCCTTGAGCCCGAACATGTGGAAGAAGGGGTTCACCATGAGATAGCGGTCACCGGGGCGCAGGCCGGTCATGGCCACCCAGTCGGTGCCCACCCGCACGGTCCGGCCGTGGGTCTGGACCACACCCTTGGGCACGCCGGTGGTGCCCGAGGTGAAGAGGATGTCGGCGGGGTCGCCGGGACGCAGCGACGCTTCCCTCCGGTCGGTCTCGGCGCGTGCCTCGCTCGTGGCCAGGGCCAGGAAATCCGGCCACGACACCGTGCCCGCCGGCGCCGTGCCCCGCGCCACCACGACCGAGGCGAGGTCGGGCAACTCCACCCCCGAGCCCCGCAGCGATCCCACGTAGTCGGTGTCGAGGAACCCGGTGACGGTCACGAGCAAGCGGGCACGGCTCCGCCCGAGCACGTCGGCGGCCTCCCTGCCCTTGAAGCGCGTGTTCACCGGAACCAGGACGCACCCGGCCAGCCACGTCCCCAGGGCGGACACGACCCACTCGGCGCAGTTGAAGGCCCAGACACCCACCCGGTCCCCGGGATCGAGTCCCGACGCCACCACTGCGGCGGCGAAGGTGCGCGCCGCGTCGTACAGCGCCGGGTAGGAGAGCGTCGTGTCGCCGTCGACGATGGCGACGGTCCCGGGGTGCTCAGTCACCGCCGAACGCAACAGCGCCGGGATCGTCTCCTCGAGTTCCGTCATGCCGGAACGGCGGCGTCCATGTTCATGAGGCGGGACAGGTTGCCGCCCATGATCTTGCGCACCGACCCGTCGTCGAGCCCCTTCAGCTCCTCCATGTAGGTCACCGGGTCGCCGAGTCCCTCGGGGTGCGGGTAGTCGGAGCCGAACAGCACCCGGTCGACGCCGATGACCTTGGCCAGCTCGCCCAGGTCCTCCTCCCAAAAGGGGCTCACGTGGACCTGGCGCTTGATCACGGCGACGGGGTCATCGGCGAAGTCCTGCGGCATCTTCTTGTAGGTGTCGGCCATGCGGTCCAACAGCGGCGCCACCCAGGAGCTGCCGTTCTCGATCACCGCCACCTTCAACCGCGGAAAGCGCGACAGCGCCCCGTGGCACACCAGGGCGGACACGGCGTCCTCGATGGGACGCCAGGCCTGGAGCATGCGGAACGCCTCGGGCTTGAAGGGCAGCATCTCAGTGTCGGCACCCATCCAGTCGTTGGCGTAACGCTCGTATCCGCTGTCCGAGGAGTGCATGGCGACGAGGAGGTCGTGCTCGACGACCTTCTCCCAGAACGGGTCGAACTCGGGCAAGCCGAACGACCGCGAGCCCCGGAAGCCGGGCACGGGAGCCGGGCGGACGAGCACGGCCCTGGCGCCCCGCTCCACCACCCACTCGAGCTCCTCGAGGGCCTTCTCGACGATGGGGAGCGTGATGATCGGGGTGGCGAAGATGCGGCCGGCGTAGTCGAACCGCCAGGTCTCGTACAGCCACTGGTTGAGGGCGTGGACGACGACGTGGATGAGCTCGGGGTCGTCGCGCATGCGCTCCTCCACCAGGCTGGCCAACGTGGGGAACATGAGCGTGCGGTCGAGACCCTGCTCGTCCATGAGCGCCAGCCGTGGTCCCGGCTCGCGCCAGGCCGGGATGCACCGCACCGGCTCGCCGTAGATCTCCCGGCGGTTCCTGCCCTGCGGATTGCCGCGCCGGTAGTACTCCTCCTGCGCCCCGGGGCGGGCCACGACGTCGAAGGTCGGGTTGGGGATGTACTCGCTGATCTGACCCCGGACCACGATCTTCGTCCGCCCTCGGACCTCGACGTAGTCGATGACCCCTCGGTGGCGCTCGGGGAGGAACTTGGTCAGCGCCTCCCGGGTCTCGTAGAGGTGGTTGTCGGCGTCGAACACGGGGATGCCGAGCGATCGATCAGACATGACGCACCTCCGCTCGTCCACCGTCTCGTTCGATAACAGGCCTCTTGTCGATGAGAATATCGTTTTCCGGGCGCCGGCGGCTAGGCGCCGGCGGCGAAGGGAGACGGCGGGAGCGTCGCCAGGTCGTCGTCGAGCTCGATGTCGAAGGCCCCGAACACCATGGCCAGGAGGTCGTAGGCGCCGACGGTGAACACGAGGTCCATGGCCTGCTCGGTGGTGAGCGAGCAGGCGAGCGCCTCCCAGGTGTCCTCGGAGAGCGCCGCCCCCGCCACCAGTTCGTCCACGGCGCGCAGCAAGGCGGCATCGGACGCCTCCCAGCGCGTGGCGTCGGGGCCTTCGGCCACGGCGGCCAACTCTTCTTCGCTGATCCCGGCGTCGCCGGCCAGCACGGCGTGCTGGCGCCACTCGTACTCGGCGCGGCGCAGCGCCGCCACCCGGAGCACGGCCAGCTCCCGATGGCGTTCGCTCAGGGTGGTCGAGAACAGCACGTGGCCGTTGAAGACGTGGTAGGCGCGCGCCAGCTCCGGATGGTGGGCGAGGGTGCCAAGCACGTTGAGCCCTTTGGGCCGGCCTTGGCGCCGGGGCGCCGGGTGGCGGGCGTCGGCCGGCCGCAGTGCGGCCAGGGCGTCGGCCATCAGCGGCGGCCACTGTCGCGGTGGCAGCGGGGAGAGCCGCGACACCTCAGGTGTTCCGCCCGCCGTTGACGCCGATGATCTGGCCGGTGAGGTAACCGGCTTCGTCGCGCACCAGGAAGGCGCAGGCGGCGGCGATGTCGGCGGGACGCCCCGCTCGGCGCACCGGGGTGCGGGCCGCGTGCTCCCCCACGGTCCCGCCCAGGAGCCCTCTCTCCTCGGCGGCCCGAAGCATGGGGGTGTCGATGAACCCCGGCGGCACGGCGTTCACGGTGATGCCCTTGGGGCCGAACTCGAGGGCGAGCGACTTGGTCAGGCCGTTGACCCCCGACTTGGCCGACACGTAGTGGGCCATGAAGGGCTGGCCGCCGTGCGTGCTCGATGACGAGATGTTGACGATCCGGCCCCAGCCCGCCTCCACCATGTCCGGGAGGACCAGCTGGCACATGTTGAAGGTCCCGGTGAGGTTCACCGACAGGATGCGGTCCCAGCTCTCGGGATCGATCTTCAAGAAGGGGTCGAACCCGTCGACGCCGGCCGAGTTGACGAGGACGGTGACCGGACCCAGCCCACGGTGGACCGCCTCCAAGGCGGTGGCGATGGCCTGGCGGTCGGTGACGTCGGCTCGCAGGCCCATGGCCCTGGCACCCGACGCGGCGATCTTCTCCGCTGCCGCCGTCGCCGCCTCCCCGTTCGCGTCGAAGACCGCCATCCCGTGGCCGTCCTCGGCCAGGCGCTCGGCGACGGCCAGGCCGATCCCCGACGCTCCGCCCGTGACGATGGCGGTCCGCGGCATCGGGGGCGTCCCGGGCCCGGTCACGGCGCCCGCCTCTCTGCGCGCGCCCGCAGCTGATCGCGGAGCCGGAACTTCTGGACCTTGCCCGAGGCGGTGCGGGGGAACTCCGCCGTCTCGTAGATCGACTCCGGCCACTTCTGCCTGGCGAGCCCGGCGGCGGCCAGGTGCTCCCGCACCTGGTCGAGCGTGGGCAGCGCCGCGCCCGGCCGAAGCCGGACGAAGGCCGCCGCCCGCTCTCCCAGGCGCGGATCGGGCTCGGCCACCACCGCCACCTCGGCCACGGTCCCGAGACCGAGGAGCAGTTCCTCGACCTCCTGGGCGCTCACGTTCTCACCTCCCCGGATGATGACGTCGGAGATCCTGTCGGTGATGGTCAGGTACCCGTCGTCGTCGAGGACGCCGACGTCACCCGTGTGGTACCAGCCCTCGGTGTCGAACGCCGACGTCGTGAGCCCCGGGTCGGTGTACCCCAGGCAGAGGTCGGGACCGCGGCTCGAGATCTCGCCGTCCTCGCTCAGCCTGATCTCGACACCGGGCAGGGCGTGGCCGTCGGTGGTGAGACGCTTCACCTCCGGGTCGTCGAGGACGCACCCGGTGATGGAGGGATGCTCGGTGCTGCCGTAGGAACGGAAGCAGGCGATGCCGAGGGCGGTTGCCCGCCGGGTCACCGCCACCGGGACCGGCGATCCGCCCAGGCCGGCGAAGGGCATCAGGGCGAGGTGCTCGGGGCCGAAGTCGGGATGGTCGAGAAGGCTCAAGAGGAAGTAGGTCGAGCCTCCCGACACACCCAGGCCCTGGCTGCGCATGAGTCGGAGGACTTCGCCGGGGTCCCACACGTCGACGAGGTCGACGGACCGCTCCCGCACCAGCGGGACCAGGAAGGCGTTGACCATGCCGATGAAGTGGCCGACGGGAGCACCGGTGATCTGGGGCGGGCCGCCCTCGGGGAACATGTGGTCGAGCTGGCGGCTCTCGAAGCCGATCGTGGCGTGGGAGTGCACCACGCCCTTCGGATCGCGGGTGGTGCCGGAGGTGAACGCGATGAGGGCGCTGGCGTCGGGATCGACTCGGGCCGGGGCGTCGATGCGCTCGTGCCCGAGCAGGGAGGCAAACCGGGTCGCGCCCCGAGGAAGCCCGGCCTCGGGGCTCTCGCCCACCACCAGCCACAGCGCGTCCGAACCGGCGAGCAGCTCCTCGTACACACCGCGGTAGTCGCTGTGGCCGAAGCGCTCCGCCGTCACCACCACGTCGGGCTCGGTGGCCCGGAGGATGTACCCGACCTCCTTGGCCCCGTAGAAGTGGACGATGGGGACGACGACTGCGCCCAGGTAGGCGGAGGCCCAGAAGGTGATGCCCGCCTCGACCCAGTTGGGGAGCTGGAAGGCGACCACGTCGCCGGGCCCC
>JASHUM010000145.1 GCA_030040015.1 Acidimicrobiales bacterium | reverse complement strand
ACCCGTCGCCAACGGATCGTGCGCTGGGCCCTCGTGGTGCTCGCCGTCATCGTGGCCTTCGCCGCCGCCGGCTACGGCTATGTGCGCTACCGGTGGGGACAGGTCCAGACGGCGTCGTGCGCGACCTGCGCTGCCGTCGCCGGCGGCCAGCCCTTCAACGTGCTCATCGTGGGCTCGGACAGCCGGGCGGGCATCACCGGGTCGGCCACCGGGTCGTTCGGCAACTCCACCGAGGTGGCGGGTCAGCGCAGCGACACCATCAAGATCCTCCACGTCGACCCGGCGACGGGCACGGCGCGCCTGCTGTCGATCCCCCGCGACACGTTCGTGCAGATGTCGGACATCCCGGCTTCGACCGGACTGTCCGGGGACCAGAAGATCAACACCGCGTTCAACGACGGGCCCGATCCGCTCATCGCCACCATCGACGACACCTTCGGCATCCCCATCTCGCACTTCGTCATCGTGAGCTTCGAGGGTCTGACGAACGCGGTCAACACGGTGGGCGGGATCTACCTCGACTTCCCCTACCGGGTCCGCGACGACGACGACGGGCACAACAACTCCGGCCTGCTCATCACCAAGACGGGGTGCCAGAAGCTCAACGGGACCACGACCCTGGCGCTGGCCCGGTCCCGGTACTACCAGTACGAGGAGGACGGAGTCTGGTACTCGGACCCGACGAGCGACATCGGCCGCATCGAACGGCAGAACATCATCATCGACGCGCTCATCACCCGGGCACGGGGGAGTGACAACCCGCTGACGCTCAACGCCTTCTTGGGGGCCATCGTCCACGACGTCACGGTGGACAAGGGGATGACCTTCGGCGACATGTTCTCATTGGCGACCACGTACCACGCCTTCTCGCCGTCGAGCCTCCAGACCTACACGCTCCCAACCGTGCCGGCGACGTCGGCCACCGCTGGCGACGTCGAGGTCGTGGACCAGCCCGAGGCCGAGCAGGTCATCATGCAGTTCCTCGGCGGTGCGCCCGGGTCGGTCTCGACCCCGCCGGTCGACGCCTACGGAGCGCCGATCGACCCGCCGCCACCGACCACGACCACCACGTCCCCGTCGAGCGCGAGCCAGAGCGGATCGTCCAAGAGCTCGGGCACGTCTTCGAGCTCCTCGGTGCCGTCCTACGACCCCACGGTCTGCTCTGCCTGATCAGCGGAACAGGTGGAGGCCGCCGTCGGCCAGGACCACCTCACCGGTGACGTAATCGGCTCGGACCAGCCCCAGCACGACGTCGGCGATGTCCTCGGCGCTGCCCATTCGTTTCATGGGGGTCCGCTCGGCGAAGAACTGCCTCACGGCCGGGTCCCAGTCGGCTGTCCATGGCGTGTCGATCAGGCCGGGGGCCACGGCGTTCACCCGAACCTCGGGGGCGAGCACGTTGGCGAGCAGGCGGGTGAGGTGGCTCAGCGCCGCTTTCGACGTGGCGTACGGGATGGAGCTGCCCGTGCTGGCGTGACCGGCGATGGACGACACGTTCACGACCACGCCGTTGCCGCTGGCCCGCAGATGGGGAACCGCCGCCGTGGTCACCTGCCAGGTGCCGATGACGTTGACGTCGAGGATGCGCCGCCACACCTCGGGAGTGGCCGCCTCGAGGTCGTGGTGCGGGATCACGACGGTGGTCCCGGCATTGTTGACGAGGATGTCGAGCCGGCCGTGGCGCTCCACCACCGCCTCCACCAACCGGTTCGCCTGGTCCAACTCGGCGATGTCGCCCTGGACGTAGCCGCCACCGGGGAGCTCGGCGGCGACAGCCTCGCCCTCGGCAACGGAACGTACGGAGTTCACGACGACGGTGGCCCCGGCGGCGGCGAGTGTCCGGGCCGTGGCCGCCCCGATGCCGCTCGAGGAGCCCGTGACGAGGGCCACCTTGCCGTTGAGGTCCTTGGGCATCGGCGTCGCAGGCTACTGGCGCTCCACTTGCGTGGGTAGCGTGCTCGTCATGCGGTTGGTCACGTTCGCCGAGCCTCCCGAAGCACCGACCGAGCCCGCCGAACCATGGCGCTCGTCCGACCTGTGGCGTGTGGGCGTCGTGGTGGGCGACGAGGTGGTCGACCTGACCGACACGGAGGTGGGGCTCCCCGGGGACATGATCGAGCTATTGGTGGGAGGCGAGGGGGCCATGGAGCGCGCCGCCCAGGCCCCGGGCACTGGGGCGCGGCGCCTCCCGTTGCAGCAGGTCCAGCTCCTCGCCCCGGTGCCGCGGCCTCCGAAGGTGTTGGCCATTGGCTTGAACTACCCCGCCCACATCACCGAGACCGGCAGGGAGAGACCCGAACACCAGCTGTGGTTCAACAAGCAGCGCACGTGCGTCATCGGCACCGGTCAGCCCATCGAGATCCCGCTGGTGTCGGAGGAGGTGGACTACGAGGGCGAGCTCGCCTTCGTGATCGGGCGGCCGGCGCGCCGGGTCCCGGCCGAGGACGCCATGTCGGTGATCGCCGGTTTCACCGTCATGAACGACGTGAGCGTGCGAGACTGGCAGTGGCGGGCGCCCACCTGGACGTTGGGCAAGTCCTTCGACACCCATGGTCCCGTGGGCCCGTGGATCGTCACCAGGGACGAGGTCCCCGATCCACACCATCTGGGCCTGCGGACATGGGTCAACGACGAGCTGCGCCAGGACGGGCGCACCGACGACATGATCTTCAAGGTCTCGGAGATGGTCGAGGTGCTCTCTACTGCCTGCACCCTGGAGCCCGGCGACGTCATCACCACTGGGACGCCGCCGGGAGTCGGCGTGGGGTTCGACCCGCCGCGATGGTTGGTCCCCGGCGACACGGTGCGCGTCGAGATCGAGGGGATCGGGACGCTCGAGAACCCGGTCGTGGGTCCCGGCGACACCGCCCGGTGACGGGCCTGCGGGTGACGCGAAGCTTGAGCATCCCGCTCGACGAGCTCGAGTGGCGGTTCACGACCAGTGGTGGTCCCGGGGGGCAGCACGCCAACCGATCGAGCACGCGGGCCGAGGTCCTCTTCGACGTCGAATCCTCACCCACGCTCGGTCCGCGCCAACGCGCCCGCCTCCTGTCGCGGCTTGGTCCGGTGGTCAGAGCCAGCGCCGGTGAGGCGCGATCGCAGGCCAGGAACCGAGAGGTGGCGTTGGCGCGCCTGGCCGGCCGCCTGGCCGACGGCCTCGCCGTGCCGCGGACCCGGGTCCCGACCAGGCCCTCTGCGGCCGCCGCCGCCCGCCGTCTCGAGCAAAAGCGCCGACGTTCGGAGCTCAAGCGTCAACGGACCGGCCGCCCCGAGACCGATTGAACGACGGAAGGGACCTTCGGCCCTGTCGGAGCATGCACCGGGGGGCGCATGCTCCAAGCCGGCGGCCGCCCTTCGTGCGGTTGCCCACAGAGTGCGTCCGGAGTGCCGCCCACCTGGGACGTGCTCTTGGCCGCCTCCGGCGGGATGGTCGGGCCAACGCTTGACCGCGGAGCTCGCCGGGGGCGGCCCTATCAACGCCGGGGCAGTCGTCCGGGCCGGGCCTTTCTGGATTCGAAGAGGTCAGCCCGAGCAGTCGCGGCACAGCCAGGCGGCGGTGTCGGCCAGCTGCGTCCGGTGACGGACGAGGAAGCACCCTCGGCAGACGAACTCGTCCGGGCGGCACCCGACGAGGCCACCCGGTGGCGCCGACCCCGGGCCCCCCAGCTCTGCCAGCTCTGCCGGCTCGACGGTCTCGTCGCCCTCGGTCTCGAGCGCCAGTCGGAGGACGAGGAGGCGGTCCAGGCTCTCCTCGAGGTCTTCGAGCTCGGCGACGTCGAGCTCCTCGAGCTCCTCGATCGCCTCGTCCATGCCGGACGCCGCCAGCGGGTCGAAGGCGACGAGGGCTTCGACCTCGACCTCACCGTCCTCCCCGTCGTCAGCGTGGACCAGGTCCTCGAGGGTCACGGTCAGGACGTCGTCGTCGACGTCCTCCTCGTCGATCTGGTCGTTGTCCAGCTCCTCCTCGAGAACGGTCTCGTCGTCGAGCTCCTCGACGGCGAGCTCCTCGGGCGGCTCCAGGTCGGGCTCACCTTCGGAGAAGTGCTCCTCGTGGACGAGGTCGACGATCCGCACGGCGCCTTCCCCTCGGCTCGGCGATGCGACCCGCTCGGTTTCCCCCAGGACGACCCGCACCGGACTTCTCCCTCAGCATCAGCCTTTTGTTCCGTGAGGGCAAGGGCCCTCGGGCCCAACAGCCCAGGTGAGCGAGCCCCGAGGACTCAGCCGTGGCCGGCCAGCCCGGGATCTCCGTCGTTGGGGGACAGCGAGGAGCGCCTCAGGCGCCATGGTCCCAGCGCGTCGAGGAGGAAGTCGGCGATCTCCCCGGTGAGCCGGGCAGGCATCGTCCGCAATTCGATGATCGAGTGGGCCTCGACGAGGCGGGCGTTGGGCAGCTGCCGGGTGAGGTGGTCGGCATCGGTGAAGGGGTGGATGAAGTCGATCTTGTGCCCGATCACGAGGGTGGGGACGGTGATGGTGTGGCGCTGCTCGTAGGTCGGGGTGATCGGGCCGACCAGCATCCCGTGGAGGACGGCCGCCGACTCCTCCGGATCGAGGCGCAGGGTGCCGGTGAAGGAGTCGAGGGCGCCGATGCCGGTATCGGGGAGGTGCCGGGCCAGTCGGGCCACGAACCGCACGACCGGAGCGGCGTAGTGGACCCCGAGGAGCAAGGGTAGGAAGACGAGGGCCGCCCCGGGTGCCGCCCACTCGAGGACCGGCATCTCGAGGACCAGGGCGCGAACCCGGTCCGGTGCCATGGCGGCGACCTGCAGGGCCACGTTGGCGCCCAGGGAGACGCCCCCGACGGCGGCCTGGTCCACGCCGAGCTCGTCGAGCAGGGCGATGACGTGCCGGGCGTAGGAGTCCATGCGATGAGCGGAGGCGTGGCGCGGCTTCTCGGACTTCCCGTGCCCGGGGAGGTCGAGCAGGACCACTCGCAATCCCCGGTTGGCCAGGTCGGTTGCCAGGCGGCGGTTCATGCGGCTGTCCAGGAGGATGCCGTGGGTGAGGACGACCACCTTGGGCCCGATGCCGTGGACCTCGTAATGGAGGCGGATGCCGTCGCTCGAGAACTCGCCTTCCTCGAACGCCCCTCGGTCGACCAGGGAGACGACCGGCGCCAGCGATCGCGTCCGGCTCAGCAGCGACCCGAGAGGACCCAGCCCGCTCCTGGCCACACCCACCCTCCTACCTCCCCTGATGCTGCAGACTGTGGTCGCAGCACCGTTGTGCGTGCTCTGCCAACCCAACCCTAGCGGGGCCGGGCTCTACGCCACCACAACGAGGCGACCATGGCCACGGCGCCGAAAGCCGAGGTCATCGCAGCCGCCCCACCCACGGCGAAGCGCGCCCCGGCGGCGTGGGCGCACCAGAAGACGATGTCGACCAGGGCCGCGGCGACGATGACCCAAGAAGCTGCGTCGGTGCGGCGCACCAACAAGCACACGGCCAGCTCGGCACCGAGCATGACGGCCGCGAAGGGGGTTCCGAAATCGGGCCGTAGCCCCGGTAAGAGTGCGCCGCCGCTCGACGCTGCCGGGGCCGTGCCCCACACGAAGGCCTGCACGCCTACAGCCAGCACGAGGAGCGCGACGACGGCGAGGGTCCACGGGCTCGCCGTGGGCCTCCGCGTCCCGGTGCCGTCGGCCGGCAACCGGGCCCCATCCGCGCCGGTGCGCTCCATCACGACCACGATCGCTCAACTGACGTGTTTCGGCCAGCGTCGGGGCGGACTCGGCCGATCTCGACCCAGCGAGACGCGGGGCGAAGGTTGGGAGGGTGGGGCGGAAAGTCCAGATGAGGTCAGACGAAGCCGAGACGCCGCGAGCACGTGGGCCACGGCTCCCACCCGCGTTCGGCGTGGAGCCGCTCTGCTGCCTGGTCCTGAACGGCCGGTGGCGCCTGGGAAGGGAGGCCGCCGTAGCCCAGGTCCTCCCAGGCGCCCAGGCTGAACTGGTAGGCGCCGTAGTAGCTGTTGCCGGTGTCATCCGCGTAGTCGTCGTTCGACTCGCACTGCCGGAGCTCGGCGAAGGCCTGGGGCGTCCCCGACGTCACCGGTGCGACAACCGGGGCCGGAGGAGGTGCCGGAGGAGGAGGGGGGGGCGGGGGAGGCGGAGGTGGGGGAGGGGGAAGGGGGACCACGGCCGAGGTCAGGGCGAGCAAGGCGTCGCCGGCGGCCCCCGTCTCGGTACGGGTGGCGACAGCCTGGATGTGCACCACGGGCGTGGTCGTGGCGGCCCGGCCGGGGGCTGCCAGCGGAGCCCCGCCCGCGGCCAGGCTGGCGATCGATTGGGGAAGGTCGGCGAGCTGGGCGGCCAAACCGGCGCCCAGCAACACGAAGATGGCAACGGCGAAGTGTCGGTGCTTCCGCATCTTGCGGCTCCTTGAAGTCACGAAACCCCGGAGGGCTTCAAGCGGGCCTGGGAATGCGGGCGCCCGTCAGGTGCGCATGCGTCTCGCGAGCCGGTGCCGGAAGGGCGGGCGGCCCTGAACGTAGATGTGTCCAAACGAGGTGCGGACGGAGCAACCCTGGGCTGTTCCTGTCTGACCTCTCCTTTCAAGTGAGCTTCGCCGTCGGCACCCGCGCCTGGTTCGCGCCAGGCGAGCGGTCGCCGGCAGCCCCCGCTCCTCGGTCCGCGTCGACCTCGTGCTCCGCACCGGACTCCTGGCGACGGGCGCGCCGGGGTCGGGGCAAAGGACCAGTCGGTCCACCCGGGTCGGGCCCACGGGGGCCGCTGCACCGGGTCGAACGGCCGATGCCGTTCGGCGGACATGCCTCAGGAGGGAGGCTGCGAAACCGAGGCTAGGGGGCTTGTGAACGCGATCGCAAAGGCAACGCCCGTGGACAGGCACGAAGCCTGCCGCGAGCGGGCGCAAGCACACAAGGCAAAAAGAGCTGTCTAGCTGGGACGCGGCTCCTCGTTGCTGCTAGCAAGTGAAAAAAATCTCATGAAGCCGGGCACGACCCGCTCTGGTGCCCGCCGTCGCGCTCAGGGTGTGGTTGGGCGGCCTGTGGACGTGCCGGCCGGGGCCCCCCCGACCACGGCCCCGGAGCCGCCACCGGCCTCGGCGAGCACCCCCTGAAGGAGCTCGACGCTCACCCGGACCACGTCGTCGGCAGCGCCGGTTGCCTCCCGCACACCGGCGAGGGCGGTCAGCGAGGCGAAGTCCGCGGTGATCAACCCGGCGTCCGTCTCGAGGTCTTCGTCGGATCGGGGCTGGCCGGGAGCGACGAGGTCGAGCCGAAGCGTGCCCGACCCCGCTGGAGGGAGGGTGAGGTGCGGCCGCGGCGCCTCCCCGGTACCGGACTCGCCCGTGTCGTGGACGGCAGAGCGGATGCTCCCCCCTCTCGACAGCCGTCCGCGTCGCACGCCTCGGACCTCCGACAGCGCCACGTTGGGGACGTTGAGGTTGAGCACGGTGCCCTCGGGGCTCTCCGCCAGCCGTGCAACGAGCGCTGCGGCAAGCGTCGACGCCGTGGTCCACGGCACCGGCTCCTCGCCCCAGCGAATGGAGGTGGCCATGGAGCGCAGCCCGAAGTGGGCAGCGGTGAGCGCGGCGCCGACCGTGCCCGAGTGCAGCGTGGAGCGGCCGACGTTGATGCCATGGTTGATCCCGGACAACACCATGTCGGGCCGAGGTCCGAAGGCGCCCACGCAGCTCAGGATCACCGCCAGGGCCGGCGGGCCGTCGATGCCGTAGGTGGGGACCTCGAGCTCCTCGATGACGTGCGACCGGTAGTCGACACCGTCCCGGGAGTGCACCGGCCCGACCGCGGCACCGGCACCGCTGTAGTCCACCAGGGGAGCCACGACCACCACCTCGTGACCGGTGTCGTGGGCGGCCCGGGCGAGCGCGGCAATGCCCGGTGCGCGCACTCCGTCGTCGTTGGTCACCAGGATGCGCACGTTTCTCCAGCCGGTCAGCGCAGGTCGCCTCGGGTGCCTGCCGGTACCATACCGGCGCCATGGACAGCGCTCGGTCCGGCTCACCACCGGGGTCTCGGCACCTGCCGCCGTCCGGTCGGCAGCACGTCATCGCCCATGGGGCCAGTGAGGTGGTGGTCACCGAGGTGGGCGCCACCCTCCGCTCGTACACGGTCGCCGGGGAGGCGGTCGTCGACGGGTTCTCAGAGGGAGATCTGTGCACGGACGGGCGGGGTCAGGTCCTTGCTCCGTGGCCCAATCGGCTGGGGGAGGGCCGCTACCGGTTCGGCGACAGGCAGGGCCGCGCCGCGTGGGACGAGCCGTCACGGCGCAACGCCATTCACGGCCTGGTGCGCTGGCTCCCCTGGGAGCTGCGCAGCCACGCACAGAACACCCTCACCATGGGATGCACGCTCGAGCCCCAACCCGGCTACCCCTGGAGGGTGTCGCTCGAGGTCGAGTACCACCTCGGCCGCAACGGTCTGTCCGTGCGGGCCACGGCGCACAACCTCGACGACGCCGCTGCGCCCTTCGGCATCGGCTTCCATCCCTATCTCACCGTCGGGACGGACAGCGTGGACGAGGCTCGTCTCCGGGTCGTCGCCGGCTGGTACTTGAAGGGTGACGAACGAGGGTTGCCGGTCGGCCAGGAGACGGTGGCGGGCTCCGAGGTCGACTTCCGCGTGGCGCGGCCGGTCGGGCCCACACGGGTGGACACCGCCTTCGCCCAGCTTGCTCGTGACGAGGCCGGAATCGCCCGGGTCGAGCTCCGCCATCCCGAGATCGAGCGCGGCGTCGAGATCTGGATGGACCGCAGCTTCGCGTACGTCATGGCCTACACCGGCGACACCGTGACCTCACCGGAACGCCGGCGGAGGGCGCTCGCTCTCGAACCCATGACCTGTCCGCCCGACGCCCTGCGCTCGGGAACCGATCTCATCACCTTGGACCCGGGGGCGACGTGGACCGGCACGTGGGGGATCCACCCCACCGTGCCGGGAACCTCGCTGTAGCGGCTCGGGGCGCGCCCACGAGGAACGGACGCGCACCAGCCGCCGGTCGGTGGCCGGCGGCTGGTTGCTGGACGGGACGATGTGGCCGTCAGGCTGCTCTGCGCAGCTCCCGCTGCTCCATGACCTCGGCCTGGTCGTGGAACTTGCGATGGAGACCGGAGAAGAACTCGGTCACCGCGTGCAGGAAGGTTGCGGCGCCGCCGATGGCCAGGCCGGTCAGGGTGACGCCCACCCAGCCGTAGCGGAGGTTGCCGACGCTCCAGGCTGCCCACATGTTGAGGCCGGCGAGCCAGGCCAAGGCGACGCCCCAGGCGCATGCCATCGCCACCCAGCGCTCCTTGGCCTGATGCAGGTACCGCTCGCCGAACATGGTGAGCCCCATCACGCCGAAGGAGAAGAAGAGGAACAACGCGAATACGTGCATATGCACCTCCTCGGGTTCACCTGAACCCTTAGGGAGGAAGGAGGGTTCTCCTCGTATCTCCCTGCCTCGATGATACGCCGATAGGCGGGAATTCGACGCGTCTTTATGGCCGAAACAAGAGCTACACTTGTGATTAGTCGACCGTAGCCATTTACGACTAGGGCCCTTGGGTATTTACGGGCCCGCTTCGGTCAGCTGGCGACGGCGAGCATGCTCTCGATGGCCTGCGCCGGTGCCGGCGCTCCCAGGAGGTAGCCCTGGGCGAGGTGGCATCCGAGCGCCTTGAGCCGCTCGAGCTGGGCGACCTGCTCCACCCCTTCCGCCACCACGGTCAGGTCGAACGCCTCGGCCACGTCGACCACCGCACCGATGACGGCGTCGTAACGGGTGCCGAGCCCGTCGACGAACGTCTTGTCGATCTTGACCACGTCGATGGGAAGCCGAGACAGGGAATTGAGCGACGAGAAGCCGGTGCCGAAGTCGTCGATGGCGATGCGCACGCCGAGCCGCCGCAGCGAGTGGAGCCGGCGCACCGCAGCAGTCAGGTCGCGCATGAAGAAGCTCTCCGTGATCTCGAGCACCAGGCACTCGGGCGGCAGCCCGGTGGCGTCGAGCACCGACGCCACCTCGGCAATGAGGTGGTCGTGCTCGAGCTGACGGTTGGAGACGTTGACGCTCAGGTCCAGTCGCGAGGTGTCGGAGCGGCTCTGCATCCAGGAGGCCGCCTGCTCGCAGGCCCGGGACAGCACCCACCGGCCGAGCTGGACCACCAGGCCCGACTCCTCGGCGATGGGCATGAAGGCGGCCGGCGGCACCTCGCCCCGGCGTGGGTGATGCCAGCGCAACAGCGCCTCGACTCCCACGACCTCTCCTGAACGGATGTCGACGTAGGGCTGGTACACGAGCGACAGCTCGTTGCCGATCAGCGCCTGGTGCAGCGACGCCTCGGTCTCGACCCGCTCGAGCGCCCTGGTGGTGAGCACTTCGTCGAACACCTCGACACGGGCCCGTCCTCGCTGCTTGGCGTGGTACATGGCGGCGTCGGCGTCGCGCAAGAGGTCATGGGCGTCGTCCCCGCGCCCCCCGAAGGCGATGCCGACACTGGCGGACACGTAGCACTCCACCCCGTGGAGGAGGAAGGGACGGTCGAGGGCGGCGAGCAGGCGCCAGGCGTAGGCGGTGGCGTCCTGACGGTCGGTCAGCCCCTCGACCAGGACGGCGAACTCGTCCCCGCCGAAGCGCGCCACCACGTCGCTGCCCCGGGCGGTGCCGGAGATGCGGGTGGCCACCTCAGCCAGCAGGGCGTCGCCCACGCTGTGGCCCCGGCTGTCGTTCACGTACTTGAAGTGGTCCACGTCCAGGAAGCAGACCGCCACTGACGGCCCGGCAGGTGAGCTGCGGTCCAGGGCGTCGGCCAGTCGCTCCACGAACAGCGTCCGGTTGGGGAGGCCCGTCAGGTCGTCGTGAGAAGCCTGGTGGGCCAGGCGACGTTCGAATTCGCGTCGTTCGGTGACGTCGCGGATGGCGGCGGTGACGACCAAACCGTCGGGGGCCTCGATCGGGCCCACCACCACCTCCATGGGGAACTCGGTGCCGTCGTGGCGCAGGCCACAGAGCTCGTCGACCTCTCCGAGCACCATGGTGCGGGGGTCGGCCACGAAGCGCTCCAGGTAGGCCGCGGCCGACGCGTGGAGCCGCTCGGGCAAGAGGATCTCGAGCGGTCGGCCGACCAGCTCGTCGAGCTCGTAGTCGAACAGCGACCGTACCTGGTGATTGGCTTCGAGGATGGTGCCGCTGACGTCGAGCACGATCATGGCGTCGGGCGCGGACTGCACCAAGGATCGGAAGTGGGCGGCGTCACGACGCTGGTGCTCGAGCTTGCGGGCGTTGGAGATTCCGGTGCCGGCGTGGGCCGCCAGCAGCTCGATGGCGGCCACCTCCTCGGCGGTCACGGGGTGCTCCGCCCGTGTTCCCCCCACGAGCGCGCCGGCCAGCTCGCCGTCGACCCACACCGGAGTGGCGACGACGTGGCGGAAGCCTTCGTCGCGCAATTCGGGAATCGTCTCGGGCAGTGCGGCGTAGTTGTCGACCACGACCGTCGTGCGTTGCTGGCGGACGAGCGACGCCATGCCGCGATCGGATGACCGGGGGACGGGGCTCGTGTACGAAGGCGGCAGGCCGACGGGATGGAGCACCCGGTAGCGCGTCCCCCCGTCGACGAACATGCAGACGTTGGCGGCCTCGAAGCCCAACTGGCTCACTGCCTCCACCGCCCAGGACAGGATCGACTGCTCGTCGAGGGTGGACAGCGCCCGGCCCAGCCCGGCCACCCGGCTCCATAGCCGGGCCCGCTCCTCGGACTCGGCCGTCGCAGTGGCGTGGAAGAAGAGTTCGCCCGTGAGGCGCATGGAGAGCACGTCGGCGACGGCGGCCGTGGCCAGGATCATCCCAGTGCGGAGGAGGATCGTGGCCGTCCCGATGTGCCAGCCCGTAGCCGCCAATGTGGCCACGTAGGCGATGGGGAGCATGGCGCCGAGGACGTTGCGGGCCACCGGCGGGTACGCCACACCGGCCTGGAACACGCCCA
>JASHUM010000144.1 GCA_030040015.1 Acidimicrobiales bacterium | reverse complement strand
CCGTCGATCAGGTCGACGTCGCCCGTGCCGACCGTTGCGTCGCCGACGGCCGGGCTGACGAGCCCGGTCATCGCCTCACCTCAAGGCTGGACCTGCGCGTCAGTGGCGACGTTTGCAGAGGGCTAGAACCTCGCATGACTCCAACTGCCCTCCCTCTCCGCCCGGTGCGGTCAGGTTGATTCTCCGCCAACGCCCGGCAGGGTGGAAGGGGAAAAGCTGGGGACTTCCCTGGGGATCTGCGGACAGAGCGGCGATGCCACGAAGGCGTTTCCCTTCCTGTCACACAATGTCCGGGCTACCAGCGTATGTTCAGCTGCTCCATCAGCTTCAGAACCGACAGGTCGCTCTCGGACAGACCGACAAACTCGATGCCCGCCCTTGTGCCGCCTTCCTCCCCGGGTCGGACATTCCTCACGACACCAGCGAGTCGGAGACTGATCGAACTTTCTGTGCCCACGTCGACCTCCACGGAGAGGCGTCGACCGATCAGCGCGGAGGAGGTCGGCCCGAAGAGTTCGGCTCCCATGCCGAGGAGGGAGACATCGAGCAGAACACACTCGTGCCAACCGGACTGAGGGTCGTCGGCGACGGTGTACTTCGCCGGCCAGTGATCGACACTGATTCTCGGCGTGCGCCGTCGGAGTTGTGGTTCCATCCGCCCCCGCCCTTCCAAGGCACTTGGGTTGACAGTAGACACCTCTTGTACGGTCCACATCTAGCAACGCTTCGACGACAATGCAGGGCCAAATACCGTGTCGTGACGCTACGTCCTTGAATTGGTGATGTTCCGTCTACTGAGCCACTCAGGCCCGCCCGGGTGCGTTCGGCGGTGGTCAGCAGGCCAAGGCACTGACGGTCGTCTGCTCGTTCGGAACAGGTGCTTCGAAACCGAGCTCGATTCGAAGGAGTTCGTCGAGCGCCCGAGCGGGCATGGGGCCGGCCAGGTAGAAGCCTTGGCCCTCTGAACATCCAAGCGTCTCGAGATGATCGAGCTGCTCTCTCGTCTCGACCCCTTCGACCACGGCCGTGCTGCCGATGGCCCTGGACAGGTTGATCACGGCGGCGACGATGGCGGATTTCACGGGATCGACCTCGACGCCCTCGACGAAGCTGCGGTCGATCTTGACCACGTCGACGGGGAACTGTGTCAGGTAGCCGAGCGCCGAATGACCTGTCCCGAAGTCGTCGATGGCCACGCCGACCCCCAGCGCCTTGAGGGCCAACAAGATCTGGCGCGTCCGTGCGGCGTCGTCCATGGCCAGGCTCTCCGTGACTTCCAAGCTCAGCTGGGTGGCGTCGACGCCGGTCGTGCGCAGCACCTCTTCCACCTCGTCGACCAAGGCAGCCTGCTGGAACTGCCTCGCCGACAGGTTGACGCTCACCACCATCCGTAGACCGTAGCGCTCGTACCAATGACGGGCCTGGCGGCAAGCGTCTTCGAGTACCTGTCGCCCCAGGGGAAGGATGAGGCCGGAATCCTCGGCCAAGCCGATGAACTTCTCGGGGGGCAGCATGCCTCGCTCGGGATGGTTCCAGCGCACGAGCGCCTCGGCCCCAACGATCTTGCGCTCCAACAGGTCGTACAAGGGCTGGTAGTAGACCTCCAGTTGACGTTCTTGGATCGCCCGACGAAGGCTGGATTCCAATTCGATTCGCTCGGCGGAGCGCACGCCCATTGCCTCCTCGTCGAAGAGCTCGAACTGTCCTCGGCGCCCCCCTCCTTTGGTGCGGTACATGGCCACGTCAGCGTCGTGGAGAAGGTCGTCGCGGCTCTTGCCGGGAACAGTGAGGGCGATCCCGATACTCAATGAGGCGACCACCTCGTGTCCATCGGGGAGAGTGACGCCGCGGGCCATCTCGTCGATGATGCGACGAGCCACGGCAGCGGCGTCATCAGCCCCGGCGATCTGTTCGAGGAGGATGGTGAACTCGTCACCGCCGAATCGCGCCAGCATGTCACCAGGACGCAGACAGGCCCGCAAGCGCTGAGCGATGGCGATGAGCAGGTGGTCACCGGCGTTGTGCCCGAGGCTGTCGTTTATGAGCTTGAACCGGTCGACATCGGCGAAGAGCACCGCCCCTACTTCTTGGCTGCGGGTAGCCCGTCGCAGTGTATGGTCGAGGTGGTCCAGGAACAATCGCCTGTTGGGCAAGCCCGTGAGCGAGTCGTGGAAGGCGTGGCGTGCCAGCTGCTCCTCGAACTCCTTTCGCTCGGTGATGTCCCTGAACACGATGACGGCGCCGCTGGGCCGGTCGGCGTCGACAATGGGAGATGCCGTGTAGGCGACGTGGAACGACGAGCCATCGGAACGAATGAAGCGCGAGTCGTAACTGGTGACGGTCGACTGACTGCTCAAGCAGCGTCTGGCTGCCATGAGCAGGAAGTTCGGTGCCTCGAGTACCGAACTTCTGAGCGGGCGACGGCCCTTGCTGGTGTCGGGCGTCTCGCTGCCCGGCTCCCGCCATCCCAACATGGAGCAGGCGGCCGGGTTGACGAAGGTGATCTCACCGGCCTCCGACACGGCGCACACGCCTTCCCCCATGCTCGAGGTGATGGCCGACAGCCTGTTGCGGTCGCGCCGTCCCTCCTCGTAGAGCCGGGCGTTGCTGAGGGCTCCGGCCCCCACCGCGGCCAGAGCGTCGAGCAGGGATTGATCCGCCTTGCCGTACGGCTCGGTTCGGACCCTGCCGGAGATCGTGAGCCAGAGGTTCTTTCCCGGAATTCGCGCCTGGAGGGCACTGTCGAGCATGGAGCGGTGCTCGAGCGACGCCTCGGTGCAGGAGAACAAGGTGCGGGCAGACGACAGGAGAGCATCCGTCACCTCTCGCTCGCCCATCGACCGGTTCGCCTCCAACGTGGCGTCGAACAGGCCCCTCACCCTCGCCCTGTCCCGGCGTGCCTCGAACTGCTCGGCCAGGACTCGGCGCAAGATGAGCGGTGGGACCACAGCCAGGGGGATCAGCCAGGGGCTGGCCGAGACGACGATCGCCGTCGTGAGTGCGACCAGGACGCTGCCGATGGCGAAGCGGAGATCGAGGCCGTTGTCGACGGCAATGTGCCAGGGCGTCCCGTTGGCACTCATCACGGCGATCACCGATCCGGAGTTCACCACCATGTATGCGACAGCGGCCACGGTCGCCGCGGCTAACATGCGGAACCCACCGTCGCCGGCGACGATCGCCGGCAGGCCGTTGTGGTTCACCACCAGGCTGGCCGGCACCATCAATCTGTAGACGGCGGCCGCCGCTCCCACCGAGAGCACGACCTGTCCGGCGTTGAACACCGACTTGACGACCGGCCGGCGCCGGAGCATCTGAGACAAGACGGCGGCACCGAGGAAGGTCACCACGACACTCGGGGGAGGGACGAGCAGGAGCAGGACCACCAGGCAGTAGTCGTCGAAATGCACGGTGCGCGACTCCCGGCCCACCGAGACCCGCAACGGCCACAGCCAACTGACGGTGAGGAGGGCGCCGACGGCGCCCACCACTGCCCACTCGGCGGAGGTGAGTGCCGAACGCGACGCCAAATCGGCGAGGGTGATGCCCAGCACCGTCAGCCCACCCACCGCGGCGCTGCCCACGATCGCGGCTGCCGGTCGCGGGAGACCCAAGGACCGGTGCGTCATCGAGGCCTGTCCTCTCAGCTCCAAGACGAGCCGTCCCAGGCCGTGCCGTCCCAGGCGGTGCCGTCCCAGGCGGTGCCGTCCCAGGCCGTGCCGTCCCAGGCCGTGCCGTCCCAGGCGGTGCCGTCCCAGGCGGTGCCGTCCCAGGCGGTGCCGTCGAAGCTCTCACCGTCCCAGGCGGTGCCGTCCCAGGCGGTGCCGTCCCAGGCGGTGCCGTCGAAGCTGTCCCCGTCCCAGGCCATGGACGACCAATTCGACGGGTCCCAGGACGAGGCCTCCCACGTGCCCTCGAGGTTGACCGTGCATCCCATGGCGACGGCGACGGCGGAGGAGGTCTGTTGCAACGTGAGCGGCGCCAGGGCCACAGCAGAGGCGGCGTCCAGTGCCCCGTGTCCGTCGACCATTGGATTGCCGACCGGACCGGGGTTCGTGGAGGCAAGCAGTGCCGCCTTGACTTGGTTCGGCGTGTACCCGGGGTGTGCTTCGAGCAGGAGTGCCACCGCTCCGCTGGTGATGGCCGTGCTGAACGACGTTCCCGACCCGACGAAGTTCGAGCTACCCACGAGGGCGCTGGGGTTCTCGTCGTAGATGGTCGACCCTGGAGCGGCCAGGCTGACGACGGACCGGCCAGAGGACACCAGATCGGGCTTGAACCACCCGTCGGGGTTGGTCGGTCCGATGCTGCTGAAGGTCGTCATCACGTCGTCGGCGACGTTGGGCTGTGCCAGGTCGTCGAGGGCGCCGACGGTGATTACCATGGGGTCGTCCCCAGGTGACTCGATGGTGCCGTTCCATGGTCCGGCGTTGCCGGCTGAGACCACCACGACGATGCCCGAATCCCAGGCTGCCTCGACGGCGATGTCCAACGGATCGATGGCGGTGGACTCGATGGGCTCGTAACCGAGCGACATGTTGAGCACGCCGATGTGCAGCGCCTGACGGTTGGCAATCGTCCAACTCACGCCGGCGATGACGGTGGCCAGGTCGGTCTCTCCGCTCGCACCCGCCACCTTCACGGACACCAGGCCGGCGCCGGGCGCCTCACCCGTGTACTGGCCGTTCGACGATGCCCCGTCACCGGCGATCAACCCGGCGTCGAACGTGCCGTGTCCGTAGCTGTCCTTGTACGGGTTTCCACCACCGGACAGGTCGACCCCACCAACCAGGCGTCCGGCGAAGTCCGGCAGTGGATCGATGCCGGTGTCGAGTACAGCGACGCTCACACCCGAGCCGGTGTCTCCTTGGGCCCACAGCTGGTTGGCCCGGGTCTGCTGGATGAACTCTGTCGACGGAGTGTGTGGTGGGTCGCTGTAGCTACTGCCTTGCACCGACACAGTGACGTCTGGCGTGAGGACGATGCCCGGGATGGCATCGAGGAGCGAAACCTCCAGGGAGTTGAGCTGGGCGAGCACCGCGTTGGCGGCTGGCAACGGCTCGACCAGCTGACCCCCCACCGACGCGACGACAGCCTCAGCCGTAGATGACCCCACGACACCGAGAGCCCCCACGATGTAGGGAGAAGTGCTGAAGAGGCTCGCTCCGACTGGGGTGGCGGGCAGGACGACGGTGCCCAGAGCCCCGGCGACCGCCAGCGCCCCTATCGCCAGCGGAGAACGAACGGAAATCCTGCGCCCGATCCGGCCGGACGTACCGGCCGACACCTGACGGCGAGCCCGGCGACTCTGCCGCATGCGTGGTCACCCCCCTAAAGCCGCCCCCTCGGAGAGCGATCATACGAACACCGATTGTGAGGTTCAAG
>JASHUM010000143.1 GCA_030040015.1 Acidimicrobiales bacterium | reverse complement strand
GCCACCACCTCGAACGGGCCGTTGAAACCCGGCCCGAAGCCGGTGGCGAGCATGTCGTAGGCCTGGCGGGTCGTGGTCGAGAGCGGATCGTTCCCCTGGTCGGACTGGCCGAGACGCATGGAGAAGAAGGGGAGGGCCACGATCACGACGATGGCCAGCGCCCCGACGGCACCGATCGGTGTGCGGGACTGGAAGTCGGCCCAACGAGGCCAGAAGCCCTTGGTCCCCGTACCCACCAACCTCGGGCCCTGGGTGGCCAGGCTGTGTTTCTGCTTCCTGCTCATGACCTTGGGGCCGATGAAGCCGAGCATGGCGGGTAACAGGGTGAGCGCCGAGATCATCGTGAGGAACACCCCGATGGCGGCCGAGACGGCCAGGCCGTAGAGGAACGACACCCCCAGGGCGAACATCCCGAGCAGGGCGATGCACACGATGATCCCGGCGAAGAGCACGGCGCGCCCCGAGGTGTTCACGGCGTTGGCCACCGAGCTCTCGACGTCCCACCCGGCGAGGAGTCCCTGACGGTGCCGGGTCACGATGAAGAGCGCGTAGTCGATGCCCACTCCGAGCCCGATCAAGAGGACCAACTGGCTCGAGAACTCGGGCATCTTCATGACATTGCTCAAGATCCCGATCACCCCCACGGCCGTGCCCAGCGACACCAGAGCGGACAGGATGGGGAGAATGCCGGCGAAGACCGAGCCGAAGACGATGAGGAGCACCACCAGGGCCAACAGCACTCCGGGTCCCGTCCCCCCGATCGAGCGGGGGTTGGCCGCCTCGGCGATCTGGCCCGACACCGCCACCTTGAGCCCCGGTGCGTCGGCGGCTCTCGCCGTGTGCACCAACTTCACGGCCTGATCGGTGGTGGCGTTCTGGGGCTGGATGTCGTACTGCACGTTGGCGAAGGCGATCGTCCCGTTGCGGCTGATCTCCCCCGGTGCCGCGTAGGGGGACTGCACCGACGTCACGTTCGCCAACGTGGACACCTGGTCGAGCATCGACGTGATCCGGGCCCGCACGGCCGGGTCGGCGACCGTCTGCCCACCCGAGGTCTCGAAGACGATGCGCTCGGTGTCCCCGGAGTTCTTGGGGGACACGCTCTCGAGCAGCTCCAGTGCCCGGGTCGACTGCGTGTTGGGCAGCGAGAAGGAGTTCGAGTAGTTGGTCCCGATCGCCTTGGACAACATGGTCATCGAGACCAGGGCGACCAGCCACAGGATCAGGACCAGCCGGCGGTGGCGGAAGCAGGTCCGGGCGAGGACACGCAAGGGAACGGGAGCCTTTCGGGAGGGCACCGGCACGGACGGGGAGATCGCCCAGCCACCGGCGCGGGTGAGCCTTGTGTGAAGAGGCGTCGATCCGGCCTCTCGTCCACCAGAGCGTACTCGTACTCGTCCTGCCTAATCTCCGGGCATGCGCTTCGACCTGTGGGTGCCCGCCGCCAATCCCTTCGCCACGCCGGAGTTCCTCGCCGCCGTGTGCAAGGGCGCCGAGGACCACCAGGTGAACCGGATGTGGGTGGGGGAGCACGTCGTGCTGTTCGACGAGTACGCGTCGCACTATCCCTACGCCGCCGACGGCAAGATCCCGGTCGGGGACGAGATCGGGCTGCTCGAGCCGTTCGTCACCTTGTCGTTCCTCGCCGCCCACACCTCGACCGTGCGACTGGGCACGGCCATGTGCCTCGTCCCCCAGCGCAACCCGCTCTACACGGCCAAGGAGGTCGCCACCCTCGATTGGCTGTCGGGCGGGCGCGTCGATCTCGGCGTGGGGGTCGGGTGGCTCGAGGAGGAGTTCCGGGCCCTCGGGGTCCCGTGGACGGCGCGGGGCAAGCGGACCGACGAGTATCTCGGCCTCATGCGCTCGTTGTGGGAGGACGACGTCTCGAGCTACGAGGGCGAGCTGGTCTCGCTCCCGCCCTGCCGGCTGTACCCCAAGCCGGTGCAGCGCCCCGTTCCCGTCCACGTCGGGGGTGAGAGCGACGCTGCGCTGCGGCGGGTCGCCAGCCTGGCCGACGGCTGGGTTCCTTTCAATTGCCGGCCCGACGAGCTGGCCGCCTTGGTGGAACGCCTCGACGCTCGTCTGGCCCGGGAGGGACGCCGCCGCCAGGACATCGAGATCACCATCTGTCCGTACATGAACGCTCTCACCCCCGAAGACGTCTCGGCCTACGCCAAGGCCGGCGCCGACTGCATCGCCGCCTTGTTCCTGGCCTTCGACGTGGAGCAGGTGCCGGCCGGCTTCGACGCCGTGGCGCCGCTCATGGAGGCGGCGAGGAACGTCTGAACCCCCCGGGTCGCCGCCGCACGAGCTTGCGGGCGGCTGGTTCCGCCCCGGAGGACGGCCGGTAGCCTGGCCCGAGCATGCCCGGCCGGGAGATCAGCCAGAAGGTGGCGATCGGCGTCGTCTACGTGGGCGCCCTGTTCATGACGATCATGGACACCACCATCGTCAACGTCGCCCTGCCCACCTTGGGCCGGGACTTCCACGTGCGCTCCACCGGCGTCGACACCGTGGTCATCGGGTTCCTCGTCAGCCTGGCCGTGTCCATCCCCGCCTCGGGATGGCTCGGGGACCGCTTCGGGCCAAAACGCGTGCTCCTCACCTCGATCGTCATCTTCACCTGTGCCTCGGCGCTGTGCGGGCAGGCCTCGAGCCTGGGCGAGCTCACGCTCTTCCGAGTGGTGCAAGGCGTGGGCGGAGGGCTCATGACCCCGGTGGGCATGACCATGCTGTGGCGCGCCTTTCCCCCGGCCGAGCGGATCCGGGCGTCGGCCGTGCTGCTCGTGCCCACCGCCTTCGCCCCGGCACTGGGCCCGGTGCTCGGTGGGTTGTTCGTGACCGACCTGACCTGGCGGTGGGTCTTCTACGTCAACGTGCCCATCGGGATCGTCGCCCTCGGCTTCGGCCTGCTGTTCCTGCACGAGCAGGAGAAGGAGGATCCCGGGCCCTTCGACCTGTCCGGCCTGATCCTCTCCGGTGCCGGATTCGGGCTCCTCATGTACGGCTTGTCCGAGGGGCCGGTGAAGGGCTGGCACACGGCTGACGTCATCACGACCAGCGTCGCCGGCGCCGTGTTGCTGGCCTGGCTGGTGCGAGTCGAGCTGCGCCGGGCCCAGCCCCTCATCGCCCTGCGCCTGTTCCGCGACCGGCTCTTCACCTCGGCCAACGGGGTGATGTTCATGGGGGCGGCGGCCTTCCTGGGGGTGCTCTACATGGTGGCGCTCTTCTACCAGTACGGCCTCGGTCTCACCGCCTTGAACTCGGGGCTCAGCACCTTTCCCGAGGCCGTCGGGGTCATGATCGGTGCCCAGATCGTCACCAGGATCCTCTACCCGAGCTTCGGCCCCCGCCGCCTCATGATCGGCGGGCTCATCGGCATCGCCGCCGGCATGGGCTGCATGACGCTCGTGGGGGACCACACCAGCTTGTGGATCGCCCGGGCGCTGCTCTTCGAGATGGGGATCTCGATGGCGCACGTGTTCGTCCCCACGCAGGCCGCCGCCTTCGCCACCATCACCCAGGCCGACATGGGCCGGGCCTCGACCTTCTTCAACGCCCAGCGTCAGCTCGGCGGGGCCATCGGCGTGGCCGTCCTGACCACGGTGCTCTCCGGGGTGGGCGCCGCCGCCGCCACGGTCGGCCACCCCACGACGCATCTGTCCGGCTTCCACGCCGCTTTCCTGGCGGCAGCCGGGTTCGCCCTGCTCGGTGCCATCGTGTCCGCCACCGTCAAGGACGAGGACGCCGCCAGCACCATCGTGAGACGACGCAAGCGCGACGCCGCCGCGCCGCTCCCCGTCGAGACCGAGCCGGCACAAGCGGTGGTCTGAGGGTTACCGGAACGCGAACGGGCGGACCGAAACAGCCGGGTGTCCGGCGACGGGTACCATCGGGGGGTCGGCTCAGTCACACGGAGGCGGACGTGACGGAAGCTTGGGCGAGACCACTGGCCATGCGCCTGTCCCGGCGCGCCCTTCTCCGGTCCGGCATGGCGGCCGCCGGTGTCGTGGGCGCGGCGCGACTGCTGCGGACGACGGGCTCGTCGCTTCCGTTCCTGTCGAGCAGCGCCTCGCTGCGGACGCCGAACTCGCTCCCGTACCCCACGCTGCCACCGGGAACGGTCAACCCCACCATGCCCTTCGACCACGTCGTGGTCCTCATGATGGAGAACCACTCCTTCGACAACTTCCTGGGCGACCTGTCCAAGACCCGATCCGACGTCGTGGGCCCGTTCAACTCCACCGGCGCCCCTCCGGGCGGCTGGCCCAACTACGTGGACGGCGTGTACGTCAACTCCGACCCCGACGGCAACCTGATCCCGCCCTACCAGCTGGACAACACCTGCGACCCGGGCGGGGTGGACCAGAGCTGGGACTGCACCCACGGGTCGATGTACTGGGCGCTAGGGAGCGAGCCCTCCTCCGAGTACACGACGAGCTCCTACAACCCGGCCGGCTTCGACTGGTCGCAACCGCTGTCCCAGGTCCCGCTGCTTCCCAGGAACATGCGGGGCTTCGTCATCGCCAACGGCGACGACGACCCCATGGGGTACTGGACTTCCGCCGAGATCCCCTTCACCCACTCCATGGCCCAGGCCTTCACCATCGCCAACTACTGGTTCTGCTCGGCGCCGTGCCAGACCTATCCCAACCGGCGCTTTCTCATGTCGGGCACCGCCTTCGGGGACATCGCCACCGACCTCGACACCATCATCGACCCGTCCAACGGCGCCGACGCCATCGCCGCCCCGCCCGCCAACGGCACCATCTTCGACCGGCTCACCCAGTACGGCATCTCGTGGGCGAACTTCTTCACCGACCTGCCCGCCACCGGGATCATCCCCACCATCATCGAGAAGTACCCGGAGAACATCCAGCCCGTGGCGGCCTTCTTCGCCAACTGCGCGGCAGGGACCCTGCCGGCGGTGAGCTTCGTCGACCCCGAGTTCGGCGCCGTGACCGAGGTGGGAAGCGGGATCGCCTCCATCCCGGGCATCGGGAGCCTGGCCCAGGTGCAGGACCTGAACAACTTCATGCAGACCGTCAACGGCGACGAGGAGCCGCCCGCTGACGTCGCCTACGGCGAGGATTTCGTGGCCCTGGTGGTGAACGCCGTGATGCGGTCACCGGCGTGGCCGAGGACTCTGCTCGTCTGGACCTTCGACGAGCACGGCGGGTTCGCCGACCACGTGCCACCGCCTCCGGCCATCCCGCCCGACGGGATCATGCCCGACCTCGGGACCGGCGACTTCTCCGGCGGCTACGACGTCTACGGCCCCCGGGTGGCGACGGTCGTGGTCTCGCCGTACTCGAAGCCGGGTGGCGTCTCCAACATGGTCTACGACCACACGTCGGTACTCGCCACCATCGAGCACAAGTGGAACCTGCCGGCGTGCACGTACCGCGACGCCAACGCCAACACCGTCATGGACTTCCTCCAGGACACGCCGGCCCTCCTCACGCCGCCCGTGCTGGCCGAGCCCGGGCCGGCGCTGCCCGGCGGGCTCAACTGCTCGAGCATCCTGCCCGTGCCCGTGCCTGCTCCTGACAACACCGGCTAACGTCCCGGGACGCACGTCATCTCGGGGGGCGGCGAGGAACCGGGATGCAAGGAGCGGGGAGGAGCCCCGGCGGCTGGCCGAGGGTGCTCCGGGCGGGAAGATGGCCGCTTTTGGCGGCGGTGATCGCGGCGTTGTCGCTCTTGTCCACGACCCGCGGCGCTCTCCCCACCACCGACACCTCGCTGCAGGTCTCGTCGGCCAGCGCCGCCCGGGCCCCGGCCGCACCGTCGGACGCGTCGCCGCCCCAGGGGTGCGCCGCCTCCGACGGCGATCCCAACACCGCCAACGACGGTGACAGCGCCACGGCCGCCGGGACGGTCCCGTGGCCCTCGGCTCCCTCCGCCACCAACCCCGAGGACTACTCCGCCTACCTGCACACCACGCCGGTGGGTGGCTATCCGGAGCGCCCCACCAACTGGTCCACCGGTGGCGGCAACTGGATGCTCACCAGTGCCCGAAGCACCGACCCCCAGCTGTCGGAGAACCCCCAGGAGCTGTGCGGGGTGGAGGGCAACTCCGTCGACGCCGCCTGGGAGACGACGACGGGACGGCCCGACACCGTCATCGCCATCACCGACTCGGGCATCGAGTGGTGCGACACCACGGTGGTGGACAAGATCGCCCTGAACGCGGCGGCGCTCCCCTATCCGGAGAACGGCGCCGGGCTGACCAAGCCCGAGCTCCAGGGCGAGGGCCAGAGCTTCTCCGACCCCGACCCCTACGACCTCGACGGCTCGGGCGTGCTCGACGTGGCCCAGTACGCCAACGACCCACGCGTGCTCGCCTGGACGAAAGCCGAGTACGGGGGGCTCTTCTGCGGGACGTTCATGAGCGCCGAGGACCTGATCCGCACCTTCGGCAACCCGGCCTCGCCGTACTACTACCCGAGCCCGCACACCCCGGCCGCCGGCCTGCCCGCCGTGAACGAGGCGCCGGCCTACCCGGGCCAGTCACCGCCCGGATTCACCGAGGCCATCGCCGGGTGGAACTTCGTCGACGACACCGACGACCCCTATGACGACGTGCTGTACGGCCACGGCACCGGGGAGGCCGAGGACTCGACCGGAGCGGCCGACTCCTCGGGTGAGGTGGGGGCCTGCCCGAGCTGCATGGTCATGCCCATCCGGGTGGGGGAGAGCTTCATCGCCGAGGGCAGCGCCTTCGCCCAGGGTGTGCTGTTCGCCGTCGACAGCGGGGCGAGCGTCGTCCAGGAGGCGCTCGGGACCATCGACATCACCACCACCGACGCCCAGGCCATCGCCTACGCCAACGACCACGGCGTCCCGGTGATCTCCAGCGCGGCCGACGAGGAGGCCGAGCACCACAACGAGCCGGGCGACCTGCCCGGCACCATCGTGGTGAACAGCACCACCCAGGGACTGACCGAGGACGGCACCGACCTCTACGACCCGCCCAGCTACCTGTACCTGAACGGCTGCACCAACTACGGCGCCAACATCGCCGTGACGGTGGAGAGCGCCAGCTGCTCGTCCGAAGCCACCGGCAAGACCGGCGGCATCACCGGGTTGATCGAGTCCGAGGCCAAGAACCTCCTCCAGGAGGGCAAGCTCGCCGCCTATCCGGGGCTCACCACGGTGGCCGGAGCACCGGTGGCGCTCTCGAGCACGGAGGTCCGCGAGCTCATCGAGATGTCGGCCGACCCCATCGACTTCGAGACGCCGGTCGTGCCCACCCTCTCCGACGCCGCCACCACCCTGCCCGAGCCGCCCGACAACAACGCCGTGGTGTTCCCCTACCCGACCACGCGCTATCCGAGCCAGCCTGGCTACGACATGTACACCGGCTACGGGCGCATCGACGCCGCCACCATCCTGTCCTGGCTGGCCGACGGCAGGATCCCGCCCGAAGCGTCCTTCGGCGAGATGCAGTGGTTCCAGACCTACGACCCGGACTCGCAGTCGGTGCAGGTACCGGTGTTCGCTGCCGCCGTGCGCACCCCGGGCACCTACACCTGGGAGCTGCAGTACGGGGTGGGCACCGAGCCCGCCAACGGTGACTGGTACGACATCACCGGCGGCTCCGGCACCGGTGGCCCGGGCGGCCGGCCCCTGTCGGAGACGCTCAGCCTCACCCCGTCGCTGCTCGGGCAGATCGCCGCCAAGCTTCCCCCGTCGGACAACGGCACCGGCGCCGACGGCGCCCCCGATTCCGACGCCCCGGCCTTCACGTTGCGGTTGGTGGTCGAGGACGCCAAGGGCCTGGTCGGCATGGACCGGCGCACCGAATACCTGGACCACGACCCGACGCTGTTGACCCAGGCGGCTCTCCAGCCGTCAGAGGGCGCCGGGACCGGGCCCGACACCGAGCTCGCCACCAGCTTCGGCGGGTCGGTGGACGCGGCGCCGACCCTTGCCCCCATCGGCCCCGGTGGTGAGAACGCCCTCATCGTCGCCACCGCCGACGGCACCGTGCACGCCTATCTGCCCGAGAACACCGGGACCGCCACCACGCTCACCGACATGGCCGGGTGGCCGGTGCAGACCGAGGAGGTACCGGGTCAAGCCGAGATCACCGCCAACGAACCGGCGTACAGAAGCGGAGCGGTGACCGCCGTGCCCCACTGCTCGATCGTGGGGGGCGTGGCGGTCGGGGACCTCACCGGTGCCACCGGCCCCCCACAAGCCGTCGACGACGTCGTCGCCACCGACATGTGCGGCTACGTCTACGCCTGGAACGCGACCGGCCAGTTGCTGCCGGGCTTCCCGGTGCGCACCGACCCCGCGTACTCGGCCGACCCGGCGCCCTTCGCCAGCAGCGCCCAGAGCCCGGGAGGCCCCCAGGTCCAGGACTACGCCGTGGACCCCCGTGACCCGGACAACCGGCTGTTGCCGGGCATCCTCGGCGCGCCGGCACTGGCTGACCTGAGCGGAGACGGCCAGCTCGACATCGTGGCGTCGTCGATGGACCGCCATGTCTACGCCTGGCAGGTGACGAACGCCGGCGCCGGCGACCAGTCGGTGACGTCGGTGCCGGGGTATCCCGAGCTGGTGGTGGACCCGGCGGTGGTCCAGAGCGTCGATCCCACCTCCGACCACGTCACCTTCGATCCCGGCGTGAACGTGCAGATGGGGTCGATGATCATCGACACCCCGGCCGTCGGGAACCTCTCCGGCGGCACGGGCCCTCCCGACCTGGTGGTGGGGACCGACGAGGAGTACGGCTGTGACCCGGCCAGCATCCCCGGCACCGGGCTGGGCGCCGACCCCGGTGAGCCGGCCTGCGCCGTGAGCGTGGTGAACGCCGTCAACTGGGGGCTCACCGCCGTGGCCGGCCTCTCGGGTCTGCTCAATCCGGCCAACAGCCAGATCTACGCGCTGGCCCCGACCGGCACCGACACCGCGCCCACGAGTGGGTCGAGCAACTGTGGCGACGGCACGGCACAGCCCGACGCCTGCGCCATCCTCCCGGGGTGGCCGGCGTCGATGGTCGACCTCGACGCCGGGCTCCTTCCCGACGTGGCCGACGGCACCACCGCCACCCCCGCCCTGGCCGACCTTTCGGGCGACGGCCAGCTCGACGTGGGCGACATGACGGCGGTCGGTCCCGCCTACATCTTCACGCCGTCGGGTACCTCGTACTTCGGGACCGGTCCCGACGGCGAGCCCATCACGCTGTCCATGACCGCCGCAGGTGCCTTGGCCGACTCACACGACCTGCCGAGCATCCCGTCGTTGGGGATGCCCGTCTTCGCCCAACTCGGCGTCGGGGCGCCGGGGATCAGTTTCATCGCCCCCGCCACTTCGCTCGGCAAGGCCCTCGACGCCGCCCTGCCCGGCGAGCAGTACGCCAACGACAGCCAGCTCGACGCCTGGAACACCTCCACCGCCACCATGCAGGCCGCCTTCCCGCAGGTCATGAACGACCTGCAGTTCTTCGACCAGCCCATCGTGGCCGACGTGGGCGGGGCGAGCGCCGGACCGTACGTGGTCGAGGGGAGCGCCACCTCGGACCTCCGGGCCATCGACGCCGAGGGCCAGGAGGCGCCCGGCTTCCCCAAGTTCACCGGCGGCTGGTTGGTGAACAGCCCCTCGTTCGGTCCCCTGGGGACGTTGGCCGACCAGGTGGTCGTGGCCGGGACGCGAGACGGGGACCTCTTCCTCTGGACGACCCCGACCCCCGCCGCGGCGTCGAGCGGCCCGTGGCCGCGTGAGCACCACGACCTCGAGAACACGAACAACCTCGACAACGGCACCCTGGCGCCGTCGACGAGCACGACGCCGCGGTCGCCGTCCGCCAGCCGGCCGCTGCAGGCGCCGACACCGGCCACCAACGAGCCGATCCAGCTGCCGCTCATCGGTCAACTGCCCACGTTGCCGGCCCTGAGCAACGTGCCCTTGGTGTCAGGAGGAAACGCCGGGACTAGTGGGGAGTGGTGTTGGGCACTGTTCCCTTGCAGTACGAGGACGGGCTGAACAACCCGTTGGACTCCGGTGCCAAGCCCAAGTTGAGCAGCTCGCAGTACTCCGCCTCGCCGTACTTCGACGGGGTCCCGGTGGAGAAGCTGGTGATCAGGTTGGGGTCACAGCTGTAGGTCGTCCACGCCCACCCGGCGTACCCGATGTCCAGCCCGCTCGAGGCGTCGATGCTGTCCACGGACTGGAGGAACGGGAAGACGTTGCTGTTGGAGCAGTTGAAGTCGCCCACTTCGTCGATGAGGACCGGGGCCACCGCCGCCACCTGGGTGATGGCGTCGGTGTCGGGACTCGGGCACGCGCTGGACACGTTGGTGGTGTTCGAGCACGGCGAGTTGCCCGAGGGGAAGTAGACGTGGACGCTGGCCGCCAACTCGTTGCTCGGGTCGATGGAGGTGCCGTTCGGGTAGTAGTAGGACAGCCACTGGTCCATGTCTCCGGCGAAGTCCGGTCCGCCCGCCACCAACGGGGCGGTCGTGTTGTAGGCGCGGATGTCCTTCACCATCTGGATCATGCCCTCGCCGGCGTAGGTCTGGGACGGGACCTTGCCGCCGTAGTCCGAGGAGCTCACGTTGGTGTAGTCCGGCACCGTGCACCCGTCGAGCACGCACTCCCAGCCGGTGGTGGTGTCGCCGTCGGTGCTGGCGTTGGGCGGGAAGGGCTCGTTGAAGATCCCGAAGATGACGGCCGGGTCAGAGCTGAAGTAGGCGGCCACCGATTTCCAGAACGGGTCCGAGTTCGACTCGGGCAGGGGGTTCTGGGCGTCCATGTCGCCGCTGTCGCTGATGAGCTCGCTCCCCGGCGCGTTCAGGTGGAGGTCGATCTCGGTGTAGATGCCGTTGGCGTTCAGCTCCTGGACGTACTGGCCCATCTCGTACATGTAGGCGTTGACGGTCTTGTCGTAGGAGTCGCCGGCCGGGATCGGGTAGGCCACGCCCTGGCTGGAGGTCTTCGAGGTCGTGCTGGGCACCCCGTTGATGCCCAGCCAGCACTCCTCGTTCAGGTTCACCCTGACCAGGTTGATGCCCCACGCCTTCATGGCGGCGATCTCGGTGGAGGCGTTCGTGGTCGACGTCGGGTAGTCGGAGGGGACGACGGTGGTGTCGTCGTAGAAGCCCTGCCCGCTCTGGGCGCAGTCGTACTGGGTCCCCTCGGTGTTGACGCCGCGCAGCACCACGGTCTGGCCGTTGCCGTTCACGAACCGGTTGCCCTGGATCGAGATCGACGGGGCAGGCCCGCCCGTCGGGACCGTGGTCGTGGTGGTGGTCGTGGTGGTGGTGGTCGTGGTCTGGTGGCTGTCACCGCCGCCGCCGCCCCCACCGCCGCCACCGCGCAGGACCTGGAAGCCCCCGTCGGACACCATGGCCGCCACCAACACGATGGCCGTGGCCACCAGCATCGTGCGCAGTCTCATCGGTCGCCCCCCTGGTCATGAGCGAGCCACGTCGGGCTGTCCGGACAGCGCCCGGGGCCGGCGAACTGGAGCTGGTTCGTGTGCAGAGATCGGGGCGAAACGCGGCCAGAGACCCATGTCTGGTGATCCGCGCCTGCCCTCCTCTGCCTCGAGGTGGCTGGCACTGCTTCTTCTGTCTCTTCCGCTCCGCCCTACTGGATGCGCACAGTGTGACGGAGGGGGGGTGACGAGACAATGCCCGCGATACGAAATGCGCGGGACCCATCGAATTTCGCGGGTCGCGCCGGGCCCGGTGACCGGCTCCCGCCCTAGTCGGCGTCCCTTTTCACGGCACCTGCAACGGCTGTTTGGCGCAACCGATCCCGCAAGACGAACTTCTTCACCTTGCCGGACGCGGTGCGTGGGAGCTCGGTGGCGATGTGCAGTTCTTCTGGCCACTTCTGTCTCGCCAGCCCCACCCGTTGCAGGTGGGCGCGGACGTCGTCGAGGCCGGGCCGGCCGGCACCCTCGGTCAGACGGATGAAGGCGCAAGCGTGCTCGCCGAGCCGGGCGTCGGGTGCGGCCACCACGGCCGCCTCGGCCACCCCCGGCATGCGCAGCAGCATCTCCTCCACCTCCAGAGCACTGACGTTCTCCCCACCCCGGATGATGATGTCCTTCTTGCGGTCGACGATGGTGAGGTACCCGTCCTCGTCGAGCACGCCCACGTCGCCCGAGGCGTACCAGCCCCCGGGGTCGAACGCCGACGCCGTGAGCGCCGGGTCGGTGTATCCCACGCAGCAATCGGGGCCACGGCTCAGGATCTCCCCCCGTTCGCCGGTTCCGACCTCGTCGCCCGACTCGTCGACGAGCCGGAGCTCGACCCCCTGCAGGGGATGGCCGTCGGTGTAGTGGCGCTTGGCGGCGGGCTCCTCGTGCCGGCTGCCGGTCGTAGACGGGTGCTCGGTCGACCCGTACGAGCGCACCGCCGAGATCCCGAGTGACTGCATGCGCTCGGTGACCGCAGCCGGCACGGGCGAACCACCGAGGCCGATGCGGCTCATGAGCTTCAGGTGGGCAGGCCCGCAGTCTGGATGGTCGAGCAGGCTGGTGAGGAAGTACGTCGACCCGCTCCCCGCCGCCACGTCGTCCTCGAGCATGGCGGCCAGCACCGCACCGGGGTCCCAGACATCGATGAGGTTGATGGGATCGCCACGCAGGATGGGGACGAGCAACCCGCTCAACATGCCGATGGCGTGCCCGACCGGCGCTCCCACGAGCAGGGGCGGGTTGCCCTGTTGCATCCCGGCCAGCTGGCGGATCTCGAAGCCGATGGTGCGATGCGAGTGCACGACGCCTTTGGGATCGGCGGTCGTCCCCGAGGTGTAGGCGACGAGGGCCGGTGCCGAGGGGTCGACCCGGCTCGGCGCGCCCAGCGGATCGGTGTCGAGCAGGCGGTCGAACGGCGCCCCCCACGAGGGGACCGGTCCGTCACCGACGACGGCGATCAGCTCCAGCGCCGGCGCGGCGTCCCGGAGACCCTCAAGCGTGGCCAGGTAGTCCTGGTGGCCGAAGCGGTCCGCCGTCACGAGGGCGCGCACGTTCGTGCGGCGCAGGATGTAGTCGACCTCCTTGGCGCCGTAGAAGTGGACGATGGGGGTCACCACCGCCCCGATGAGCGCCGAGGCCCAGAACGTCACCGCCGCCTCCACCCAGTTGGGCAACTGAAAGGCGACCACGTCTCCGGCGCCGATGCCCCGCGCCCCGAGCGCCGTGGCCAGGCGCCTCGCCGCCTCGAGGACGTCGGCGAACGTGCCGGCCCAGGGCCGGCGCGCCGAGCGGATCTTCACCCCGAGCGCCGGACGAGCGGCGATCTCGTCCATGAGGAACCGGCCCAGGGTCTCGTCCCTCCACAGACCCTCTGCGACGTAACGCTCGACCAGCTCCGGCGGGACCGACCGCAGGCCCCAATCGTCGTGCCCGGTGCTCAATCGCCGCCCTTCTTTCCAGAGGCCGAGGCAGCGGCGCGCCGGGGGGCGACGGTCGAGCCGCCGCCGTCGGCGTCGGCCGGGCCGGGCACGCCGGCGATGGCGTACACGTCCTTGCCGTCGACGGTCTCGTTGGCGACGAGGAGCTCGACCAGCTGGTGGAGCTGGTCGCGGTGCTCCTCGATGAGCTTCACCGCCCGCTGCTCGGCCGCCCGGAGCAGGTTGGACACCTCTTTGTCTATGGCGGCTTGAGTCTCCTCGGCGAAGGGCCGGCTCGACAGGCCCGCGCCCCCGCCGCCCAGGAACACCGACCCGCCTTCGGGGTACCCCACCGGGCCGAGCTCGCTCGAGAGCCCGAACTCGCGCACCATGCGCACGGCCAGGTCGGTGGCCGTGGACAGGTCGTTGGCCGCGCCCGTCGACCCCTGTCCGAGCTCCACCAGCTCCGCAGCCCGGCCCCCGAGCCGCACCGCCAACTGGTCGTGGAGGTAGTCCTCCCCGTAGAGGTGGCGCTCGACCAGGGGCAGCTGCTCGGTGACCCCGAGGGCCTGTCCGGCCGGGAGGATGGTGACCTTGGCCACCGGGTCGGCCTTGGGGCTGTAGGCGGCGACCAGGGCGTGGCCGGCCTCGTGCACGGCCACGGCGTGCTTCTCGTCGGGGAGCAGCACGTTCGATCCTTCCCGCCGTCCCAGGATGATGCGGTCGCGCGCCTCGTCGAAGTCGCCGGCCGCGATCACGCTCCGGTTGTGGCGCACGGCCACGATGGCGGCCTCGTTGGCCAGGTTGGCCAGGTCCGCACCCGAGAACCCCGGCGTGCCCCGAGCCACGACGCTCAAGTCCACGCTGTGGTCGAGATGCTTGTCCCGGCAGTGCACCTTGAGGATGGCCACGCGCTCTTCGAGGGTGGGGAGGGGGATGGTGACCTGGCGGTCGAAGCGCCCGGGTCGCAGGAGCGCCGGGTCGAGGATTTCGGGGCGGTTGGTGGCGGCCAGCACCACGATGCCCTGGGACATGTCGAATCCGTCCATCTCGGACAGCAGCTGGTTGAGCGTCTGCTCCCGCTCGTCGTTGGCCACCACGGCGCTGGCGCCCCGGCGTTGGCCGATGGCGTCGATCTCGTCCACGAAGATGATGGCCGCCGGCCGCTTGCGGGCCTCGGCGAACAGGTCGCGCACCCGGGCGGCGCCCACCCCCACGAACAGCTCGACGAAGCTGGACCCGGTCACCGAGAAGAACGGCACCCCGGCCTCGCCGGCCACGGCCCGGGCCAGAAGCGTCTTGCCCGTGCCGGGCGGGCCGACCATGAGCACCCCGCGCGGCGCCACCGCCCCGGCTCGTCGGTACCGGTCCGGGTTCTTTAGGAACTCGACCACCTCGGCGATCTCGCGCTTGGCCCCCTCGTACCCGGCGACGTCGCGGAAGGTGGTCTTGGGCTGATCGGCGTCGAAGACCTTGGCGCGCGACTTGCCCACGCCGAGCGCCCCTTGCAGCGCGCCGCCCGCTCCCCGCGACATGCGGTACCACAGGTAGCCGAAGATCAAGAAGGGCAGGAGCAGGATGATCCAGCTCAGGACCTCGGAGCCGAACGAGGTCCCCGGCGTGGTGGCCGTGATCCTCACGCCGTCGGTCTCGAGCTCGTCGAGCAGCGACGAGCCGGCCAACGACGGGATGACCGTGGTGTACTGCTTGCCGTCGGAGAGCGTGCCCTGAGCGCTCCCGTCGGAGCTGAGGGTGACCGTCTTCACCTTGTGGGCCGAGACCCGGCCCAGGAACTGCGTGTAGTTGAGACTGACCGGCTGGCTCACCTTGGTGGCCGGGACCACGAAGTACAGGACGATGAACAGCCCGATGGCGATGGCCCACAGCCAGTGGCGCCAGCTCGGCGGGGGCGGAGGCGCGGGCGCATTGGGCTTGTCGCCCTGGGGAGGCGGCGAGGCACTCTTGCTCATCGGGCCGGAGGCCTCCTTTCATGCGCAGGCTAACGGCCTCCCCGGGGACGGCGCACCGGCGCCGACGGGGAGCGGGGCGGGCGGTTGCGGACCGCTCGCTAGGGTCGACCCGGGGCGCTCAGCGCACCACCCCACGACAAGGAGGAGGGCGCCATGGCGGCGACGTTGGAAGGGACGGTGGCGCTGGTGACGGGCGCGTCGAGCGGGATCGGCGAGGCCACGGCGCTGTCGCTGGCGGCCGACGGGGCTGCCGTCGCCGTGGCGGCCCGCCGCCTGGAACGCCTCGAGGACCTGGCTCGCCGCATCGAGAAGGCGGGGGGCCAGGCGCTGGTGCTCGAGACCGACGTGACCGACGAGTCCCAGGCGCGCGCCATGGTGGAGCGGACGGTCAACGAGCTTGGCCGGCTCGACACCCTGGTCAACAACGCCGGGGTGATGCTGCTCGGCCCCATCCTCGACGCCCCCACCGAGGAGTGGCGCCGCATGGTGCATCTCAATCTCCTCGGACTGCTCTATTGCACCCACGCCGCGCTGCCCCATCTCCTGCGGGCCGCCGACACCGGGCCCCGCAACGTCGCCGACGTGGTCAACGTGAGCTCGGTGGCGGGCCGGGTGGCCAGGCTGGGGAGCGGCGTCTACAACGCGACCAAATGGGGGGTGGGTGCGTTCAGCGAGTCGTTGCGCCAGGAGGTGACCGAGCGCCACGTCCGGGTCACCCTGGTGGAGCCGGGCGCCACCCTCACCGAGCTGGCCACCCACCTGCGTCCCGAGATCCTCGAGCTCCAGGCGCAGACCTTCGGCGGGGTGGAGATGCTCCACGCCGACGACATCGCCGACGCCGTCACCTACGCCGTGACCCGGCCCCGCCGCGTCGTGCTCAACGAGATCCTGGTGCGCCCGACCGAACAGGTGCGCTGATCGCCCGGGATCAGCGTCATCTCCCGAGCAGGCGCTCCAGGGCGAGCTCGGCGAAGTCGTGGGGGGCACCGTCGGTCGGCAGAAGGCCCCGCCGGGCCGCCGAGAGATGGGCGCACGACGTGACCAGAGCCATGTGGGTGAATGCCTGGGGCACGTTGCCCAGATGCGCCCCGGTCTCCGGGTCGACCTCCTCGGCGTAGAGGCCGACGTCGTTGGCCAGCCCCAACAAGTGACCGAGGAGCTCTTCGGCCTCCTCGAGCCGCCCGGCGTGGGTGAGGACGTCGACCAGCCAGAAGCTGCACAGCAGGAAGGCGCCCTCCCCGCCCTGGATCCCGTCGCCGGCGCCGCCCGACGTCAGGTAGCGGCGGATCAGCCCGTGGCGCCCGGACAGCTCGGCGCAGATCCGCTCGACCGTGGCCGTGACCAACGGGTGGGCGGCGGGGAGGAAGCCGAGCGCCGGGATGAGCAGGCACGCCGCGTCCGCCTGTGACGAACCGGCGGCCTGCGGGAACCAACCCCCTGAAGCGGCGTCGAGGAGGTAGGCGGCGACGCCGTCGCGCTCGGCGGCCCAGTGGGGCTCGGGCGGACGGCCGAGTAGCTCGGCCAGCTGGACGGCGCGGTGCAGCGCCAGCCAGCAGTTGGCCTTCGAGTGCAGGAAATGGCGGGGCTCGTCGCGCACCTCCCAGATGCCCTGATCGGCCCGGCGCCATTGCGCGCAGCAGATGTCGGCCACGCCGGCCAGGAACCGCCAATTCTCGTCGGTGATCTCCTGGCCGGCCCGGGCGAAGAGGTAGCCGGCCTCGAGGAGCTGTCCGAAGCTGTCGAGCTGGAGCTGTTTCACCGCGCCGTTGCCGACCCGTACCGGCCGGCTCTCCCGGTGCCCGGCCAGGTGGTCGAGCTCGATCTCGGGGAGCATGCGCTCGCCCTCGACGCCGTACATGATCTGCAGGTCCTGGGGTCGCCCCGCCCCGGTGCGTTCCAGCCACTCCTTGAAGGAGCGCGCCTCCCCCGACAGTCCCAGGATGAACAGGCTGGTGAGCGTCAGCGTGGCGTCGCGGATCCACACGTAGCGGTAGTCCCAGTTCCGGGCGCCGCCGATGGCCTCGGGCAGGCTGGTGGTGACCGCAGCCAGCACGGCGCCGGTGGGGGCGTAGGTGAGGGCCTTCAGGACGAGGGCCGAGCGCAGCACGGCATCGGCGTGCTCGCCGTCGTAGCGGCACCCTTCCAACCACGAAGTCCAGAACCCGATCGTCTCGTCCAACAGGACGCGCCATCCGGCGGCGTCGGGAGCGGGCACGTCGTGAGGCGCCAGGTGGGCCGGAGCCCAGGTGGCCTCGACCCAGGCCGTCTCGCCCCGCCCGAGCTGCCAGTCGGCGGCGAGCACGTCACCGCGTCGCAGGGTGTGGGCGTCGCGGCGCTCGAGGGGGTGGGTGGCGCGCACCCGCAAGGAGGACCCCGCTCCCACGAAGTCGGCCACGTGCGGGCTCGGGGTGCGCAAGCGGGGGACCACGAGCCCGTACTCGAAGCGCGGCGTCACCCGCACCTGTGCCGTCACCCGGCCCGCCCGGCACTCGAGGCGGCGGAGCACGCTGCGCCGGCCCTGCACCGCGGCGGGCCGGGCCGGGTCGAAGGGGGCCACCGGCATGCAGTCGACGACCGCCAGCTCGCCCTCGTGGCTGCGCCACGTGGTCTCGAGCACGTTCGTCCCGGGCAGGTAGTGCCGTGTCACGCTCGCCTCGGGGACGCGGACGGCGAAGTTGCCGCCGTGCTGGTCGTCGAGCAGATGGCAGAAGACGGCCGGGGAGTCGGGGCGGGGGAAGCACAGCCAGTCGATGCTGCCGTCGCGTCCGACCAGGGCGCTCGTGTGGCAGTCGCCGATGAGGGCGTAGTCGGCGATGGCATTCGGTCGCCGCTCGGCGGCGCTCACCGTCTCGTTACCTCGTCTCGCCCCAGGTGTCCCAGTAGGTGATCTCCTCGACCGGCCGGCGCGTCGCCGGCTTGAAGTCGCCGCCGGTCACATGGGCCACGGCGATGAGCGCGACCTGGGTCACGTTGTCCGGGATGCCGAGCAGCTGCGCCGCCTCCTGCTCCTCGAGCAGGTGCAGCGTCGTCCACACCGAGCCCAGGCCCCGGGTGCGCAAGGCCAGCACGAAGCTCCACGCCGCCGGGATGATCGAGCCGTACGTCGAGGCACTGACGATGCCCGGCGCGTTCTCGAGCCGTCCCTCCACACAGGGGATCACGTGGACCGGCACCCGGTCGAGCACGTCGGTGAGGTGCAGAGCACTTTCGTACACCCGGCGGGTCTGGTCGTCCTTCTCGCCGGCGGCGGCGGCCCGCAGGTAGCCGTGTCCGCCCCGGCGGTACATACGGGCCAGCTCCCCCCGCTTGGCCGGGTCGGTCACCACCATCCACCGCCAGTTCTGCGCGTTGCTGGCCGTCGGCGCCTGGACGGCGATGCGCAGGCACTCGGTGACGAGCGCCGGGTCGACGGGACGGTCGAGGTCGAGGCGCCGGCGCACGGCCCGGGTGGTGGTGAGCAGGCGGTCGGTGACGGCGGTGTCGAAGTCGGTCACGTCGGCGGTCCTCCGGTTCGGACGGCCAACCTAGTTGCGGGGCGATTGACCGTCCCGATGCGTAGGTGCCACCATCTCGTCGGCGGCCACCCCGGCGGAGGGGCGGTGTCCTTGCGAGGTCTACATGACGGTACGACGGCGGGCGGCTCTTCTCTTCTTCCCCGTTGCCCTCCTCGCCATGGTCAGCGGGCTTCTGTTCACGGTGGGAACCGCCGCCGACCCGGCGGGCGCGGCCCCCTCGGCGTGCACCCCCCGGCTCCTCGTGCTCTCCGCCATGCCTCTCGAGCTCGACCCGATCCTGGCCCAGGCCAGCGTCGACCCCGGTACGCAGGTGTACTTGAACAACCGCGCCTTCGTGACCGGCACCCTCGAGGGGAACCCGGTGATCATGGGGCTCACCGGCATCGGGCCGGAGAACGCCATGACGACCACCACGGACGCCTTCGCCCACTACCGGTGCGACGGCGCCTCGGAGATCTCCGGCGTGGTGTTCTCCGGGACCTCGGGCGGGGACTACATCGGCGACGTGTTCGTCCCCGACCAGTGGACCGAGAACGGCACGACCTTCGTGCCGAGCACGCCCAGCTGGGTGGACCTGGCCCAGTCGGCGGCGGCGAGCGCCACGCTCGAGCAGACCACGCCCACCGGCGACCCGGCTTGCGTGTGCGGGCTCGCCGACGGTGTGCAGACGCCGGTGACGGTCGAGCACACCCCCGTCGTCGAGGTGGGCGGCACCGGGCTCACCACCGACCCCTTCGGGGGGCGGATGCTCCCGTGCGCGCCGGCGGGGAGCGACGTCTTCGGCTGTGTCCCGTGCCGGGAGATGGACCAGAGCCAGCTGGCCCAGGCCGAAGCGTTCGCCACCGGGATCGTCCCCTTCGCCGAGCCCAGCTTCTTCACCAACTACCTGGAGGAGACCACCCCGCCCGGCACCTACGTGTCCCAGGACAACGAGACGGCGGTGGTGGCCGGAGTGGCAGCAGCCAACGACGTCGACTTCATCGGGTTCCGAGGCGCCTCGGACGGACCCGGGAACGACCCGGGGACCGGCGGCGACCCGCTCATGCTGCCCGGGTACCCGGCCCAGTTCCTCGTCTACCGCCAGCTGGCGGCGGACAACGCCGCCTCCGTGGCCCTCGCTTTCCTCCACGCCCTGGCCGCTCAGGGGTAGGCACAGCCGTCGGCACCGAGGAGCCGGCGAGCCGCTACCCCCTGCGATCTGGGCGGAGGAGTAGATCGCAGGGGAGTAGCCGACTCAAGGCACCGCCTGTGTGGGTCGCATGAGCGGCGCCTTCTTCACCCCGTCTCCCGTTTCCCCGATCCTCCCTCTCGAAGACACGCCCCGCCGGGGTCTGCAGGTCCCGGGCCGAGCGGGTGGGCGGAACTCGGGGCCGATCCCTGCACCGACAGCCTCACCAGTCCTCGTTGGGGATCACAAGATGGAAAAACTTGGGGATCGTGACCGGTCCGGACCGCGGGGCTCCGGAGCGTGACATTTGTGTGACGTCGGTCCTGAGCAGGCAGAACGCGTCGATCCCGGGCGCCCGGACGGGCCCGGCGACGCCAGCCCGGTCAGGCGAGCGAGCTGACGCAGTCCCCCAGCCCCGACACCAGCTGCCCGCCCGACGCCGAGCTCGGCGAGCTCGGGACGACGCCCAGGCAGGCGGCGGCGCCGAGGAAGGTGGCGGCCTCGGACTGCATGTCCCTGACCGTCCGCGCCAGCGTCGCCTGGGCTCCGCGCAGGTCCGCGCTCGTCTGGGCGATCGCCGACGTGACCACCGCCTGATGGGCCTGGGCCTGGGCCAGGACGAGCTTGGCCTGGTCGATGGCGGCCTCTTGGTTCTCGGCGTCGAGGTTCTCGTAGTACTGGACGAGCTCGCCGTTGATGTCGGGCGTGTTGAAACCCTTCAGATCGAGCTCGTTGTCGACCGAGGTGTTCGACGTGTAGTCGTAGATGGCCAGCGAGCGCATGCTGGCGAGTGCGGTCTGTACGCCTTGCTGGTCGGTTGCCACCGCTTGCTCGGCGGCGACCAGGTCCGCTTGTTCGGCGGCGAGCTGGCCCGAGATGGCGGCGACCTCGGAGACCTGGCCGGCGTAGGCGGACACCGAGGCGCTGGTGTGCGAGAACAGCGACATGGCCGCTCCCGTGCCGAAAGGCTGGGCATCGTCTGCGATGAGCTGGGCGTAGCACGGGGTCCCGTCCTCAGGCGCGCACCACGGCGTGTCGTTCACCGTGCCCAGGAAACCGATGGGGGACTCGCCGCCGGACTGGAGGGCTTGGGCGATGAGGGCCATGTTGGGCTGGAGGATGGTGGCGGTCGTCGCCGCGCACCCGGCCGCCCAGTCGGCGAAGGCAGGGAACCCGAGTGAGGAGATCGACGCCGGAAGCGGGTTCCCAGCTCCGTCCACGGCTCGCTTGGTGTTGAACGGGTTGTAGGAGTTGTCGTTCTGGGTGGAGCCGCCCTCGGCGATCTGCCACAGGTCGAGGTCGGCCACGTTGTCAGCCGTGAGCGGTGCGTGCACGCCTTCCACGACGCAGATCTCCCAGGCGCTCGGAAGGGCGACGCCGAACGACGCCGCTGCCTGGTGCGGTCCGGGGAGCGCGCCCGCCATCACCGAGGCGGCCACGACAGCGCAGACGGCCCCCCGGCGCGCCAGGCGCGCCCAGCCCGCCGAGGCCGGAGCGTTCATCCCCGTCGGCGTCGCCCCAGGAGCCGGGAAGTGAGACGCTCGACCACGGCGTGGCGAGGCTCGGCCCAGCCACCGGTCTCGGGCCGGTCGCTCACCATGTCCTCGGAGTCCTCCATCCACTGCACGAACTTCTCCTCTTCGACCTCGTCTGTGGGCCCGAGGTCGAGGGTGTCGTGGGGGCGTGCGGGCACGGCGGGCTCCTCCGGGACGACGTGCAGGGGCGACCGTTGGTGATCGGCCTCCGCCGTGTCCCACTTGACGGCGGCATGGGAATCAACTCGCATCGAGTCGGCCCGACCACGTTAGATGGCGGCGGCCCGGCGGGGAAGCATCTCCCGGTGCGTGGCCGACGGAGCGTGCCGGCAACCGCCGTTCAACGGACGTCCGAAGGACCGTCGAGAACAGGACCTTTGGCAGCTCGGCAAGGGTGACGCCGGGCGTAGCGTCGAGAGACGTGGGAGTCGCGCACACCGATCCGGGACTCATGCGCCGGTACCTCCACGACGTCGGGTCCCACCGCCTGCTCCACCCGGAAGAAGAGGTGCGCCTGGCACGCCTCATCAAAAAAGGTGAGCGGGCCCGGGAGCGGCTCGAGACCGAACTCGAGCTGACGCGCCCGGAGCGCCGGGTCCTGGGAGCGGACGTGGAGGCGGGCCGGGAGGCCACCGACGCCTTCGTCACCGCCAACCTCCGCCTCGTGGTCTCCATCGCCAAGCAGTTCCAGTGGTCGGGGATGGCGCTTCTGGACCTCATCCAAGAAGGCAACCTCGGCCTCATCCGCGCCGTGCACGGCTTCGACGAGAGCAGGGGTTTCCGCTTCTCGACGTATGCCACCTGGTGGATCCGTCAGGCCATCGCGCGAGGCATCGACAACACGGCTCGGTCCATCCGCCTTCCCGTCCACGTGGTGGACCATCTCCACGTCCTGCGCCGGGCCGAGAGCGAGCTCGAGGGGGCGCTCGGGCGGTGCCCGCACGACGCCGAGCTGGCCACGCACCTGGGGTGGGACATCTCCCGGGTGCACGAGCTCCGGCGGTTGCCCGGGGACCCCCTCAGCCTCGATGCACGCCTCTCGGAGCACGCCGATGCCGACCTGGGCTCGATGGTCGCCGCCGACGACGGCGACCCTTGCGACCACCTGTCGAGCGAACTGGTGGCCCGAAAGCTCCACCAGTTGCTGGGCGCGTTGCGCGACCGGGACCGGGTCGTCCTGTCCATGCGCTACGGATTGGGAGGCGCCGCCCCGTGCTCCCTGGAGGAGACGGCGCGCGCCCTCGGCATCAGCAGGGAACGGGCCCGACAGCTCGAGTCACGGGCCATGCGCCTCCTGCAGGCCTCGGCCAGCGGGGACGACGTCTCGGAGCTGCTCGTGTCCTAGCCGGTGAGGGCTTCGACGAGCCCTTCGAGGTCGCGCACCGTCACGGTCAGCGCCGAGTGGCCGCCCGACCGGAGCCACGAAGGAACCTTCTCGGTGAAGTGGATGCACACCCCGGCGTCACGGTTCGTCCCGAAGGTGAGCCCGTCGTCGACTCTCGACAACCGGATCCCCACCGCCGTCCACCACCGGTATCCCCGGGTGACATGGGCGCCCCGCACGTTCGTGAGCGGCGTCGACACCCGGAAGGGTCCCAGGTGCGCCTGCAGCTGGGCGTCGTCGGTCAACCTGACGCCGTCGTGCCACGGCCGCAGCCCCAGCGCCAGGAGCACCGGGGCGAAGCGGTAGTCGACGGCGTAGGGGAAGAAGCGGCTCAACCGGTCACGACCCGCCCGCCGGCTGGGCCAGGGCGACCCCAGCGCCGTCGAGGTCGATGGTCATGCCCTCCCAGGCGGCGAGCACCCCCGGGTCGTTCCCGCCCCACAAGGTGCGGGCCTCGGCGACCAGCGCCTCGAGCTCGTGGTCCAGGTGATAAGGGTCGTGGTGGAAGAGCACCAGCCGCCCGACGCCCGCCTTCCTGGCGAAGGCGACCACGTGTCCGACCGAGGAGTGGCCCCAGCCGACATGGCGTGGGTACTCGTCGTCGCTGTACTGGGCGTCGTGGAGCAGGACGTCGGCTCCCTGGGCCAAGTGGTAACCGCTCACCCAGTCACCGGGCTGCTCGGCGATGTCGAGGCCGAGCGCCGGCTCGTGGTCGGGGAGGTAGACGAGCGAGCGCCCCTCCTCCTCGAGCCGGTAGCCGACCGTCGGCCCCTGATGGGTGACCGGGGCGGCCAGCACCGTGAGCGACCCGATGCGCATCGGCTCCTCGGGGGCGTCGTGGAATTGGACGTGGCAGGGGACGTCCACCAGGGAGACCGGGAACAGCGGCGGTGAGAGGTAGGTGGCGATGCGCTCGGCCAGCGACTGCACCGGCGACGACGGGCCCCAGATGTGGAGCTCACGCTCAGGGTGGTACAGGGGACGGAAGAAGCCGAGTCCCTGGAGATGGTCGAGGTGCAGGTGGCTGAGCAGCACGTGCACACGCTCGATGCCTTCGTCGTCCAGGGCCACGCCGAGCGGGCGCATGCCGGTCCCGGCGTCGAGGACGACCACGTCCCCGCTCTCTGCCCGCACCTCGACGCAAGAGGTGTTCCCGCCGAAGCGCAAGGTGTCGGCACCTGGCGCGGCCAGGGAACCCCGGCACCCCCACACCCGGACCCTCACGACTTGGCCTCCCAGAACACGGTGAGGACCCCGTGCATCTCGCCCACCTTGCCGAACAGCGGGTAGGCGGTGGCCTCCAGTCTGCGCCTCGATCCGTCGAGGCCGGTGGCCAGGAGCGTGCGGTGTGAGGGCTCCCGGTTCAAGAAGGCGATCCCCGCCGGCGAGTCCCGACGGCGCATGGGTGACCCGTCGAGCTCGGCCAGGTCCAGGCGGGCCCCGAAGTCGGTGGCGGAGATCGGTCCGATCTCGGCGTAGGTCTTGCCCAGCATGAGCTCGGCCGCCTCGTTGAAGTAGACGAGGACGCCCTCGGCGTCGATGAGGAACATCGGCGTGGCCAGGTTGGCCGCCAGCTCGCGGGCCAGGATCAGGGGAAGGCTGCGGGCTGCGCCCGCCGCGCCGGCTGTCACGTCGGGCGCGCCTCGATGCGCAGCGCCCCCGACGGGCACTTGGCCACCTGGGCCACGACGGCCTCGGCGCCGGCGCCGTCAGGGGTGATCCACGGGGAGCGGCCGGTGTCGAACACCGCGGCCAGCCCTCGCACGCAGGTGCCCGAGTGCTGGCACACCTCAGGGTCGAAGCTGACGGTCACGTCTCGTCCCTCGTAGGACTTGCGGGCCATGTCGTCCTCCTCTCACAACCCCGAGCCCACGACCGCCTCGACGAGGGCGGGCCCGTCCTCGGCCAAGGCGAGGCCGAGATTGGTGGCGAATTCCTCGGCGGTTGTGGCGCGCCAGGCGGGGACGCCCATCCCGCCCGCCAGGGCCACGAAGTCGAGCGTGGGTGAAGTGAGCTCCAGCACGCGCCGCGCCCTGGGCCCACCCGCGCCGGCGCCCACCCGGCCGAGCTCCATGGCCAGCACGGCGTACGAACGGTTGGCGTACACCACCGTGGTCACGTCCAGGTTCTCCCGGCGCTGGGTCCACAGTGCCTGCAGCGTGTACATGGCGCTGCCGTCGGCCTCGAGGCAGAGCACCTTGCGTCCCGGGCACGCCACCGCCGCCCCGGTGGCGAGGGGGAGCCCCTGGCCGATGGCGCCACCGGTGAGGGTCATCCAGTGGTGACGGGGAGCGCCGGCGGTGGCGGCGGGCACGAAGATGCCGGCCGTGTTGGACTCGTCGGACACGACGGCACCTTCGGGCAGGAGGCGGCCGATCACGGCCGCCGCCTTCTCGGCGTCGAGCCCACCGGTGGGCAGCTCGGGCCGCCCCGGTCCGGGTGACGACACCGGGTCGGCGCCGGCCCCGAGCGCGTCGGCCAGGTCCTCGAGGGCCTGCACCACGTCGTCCTCCACGGTGGCGAGCACGTGCACCTCGCACCCGACGGGCACGAGGTCGCTGGGCCTGTCCGGGTAGGCGAAGAACGACACCGGCGCCGGCGTCCCGGCCGCGACGAGACGGCGCGCCCCGTCCAATTGCAACGCGGCCAGCTCGGCCAGGTAGGCCAGGCGTTCCACCTCGGGCACGCCGGCACCGCGCTCGTGCACGGCGGGGAAGGTCTCGCACAGCAACCTCGCCCCGGTGCGCGCCGCCACCCGCCTGGCCGCCACCAGGCCTCGCTCGGTCATGGCCGGGCCACCCACGAACAGGACGGCCGGGCCCTCGGCGCCGAGGACCTTGGCCACCTGCTGCACGGTGGCACCGTCGACGACGGGCGGAGCCGGCACGGGTCGAGGGGGGGCTGGGTCGGGCGCCTCGTCCCAGGAGACGTCGGCGGGAACCACGAGGGTGGCCACCCCCCCCGGGGCCTTGCGCGCCGCCACCACCGCGTCGGCGCCGTCGCGGGGCAGCTCCTCGCCTTTGGTGGTCTCCCGGAACCAGCACGACACCGGCCGGGCCAGGCTGGCGATGTCGGTCTGCAGCGGGGCGTCGTATCGCTGGTGGTACGTGGCGTGGTCGCCCACCACGTTCACCACCGGGGAATGGGCCCGCCGGGCGTTGTGGAGGTTGGCGATGCCGTTGGCCATCCCCGGCCCCAGGTGCAGCAGCGTGGCAGCCGGTCTTCCCGCCATGCGGGCGTACCCGTCGGCGGCGCCGGTGGCGACGCCTTCGAAGAGGGCGAGCACGGCGCGCATCTCGGGCACGGCGTCGAGGGCAGCCACGAAGTGCATCTCGGAGGTACCCGGGTTGGTGAAGCACACCTCCACCCCGGAACCCACCAGGGTGCGAATGAGCGATTGGGCGCCGTTCACGTCAGTCGAAGACCTTTCCCGGGTTGAGGATGCCCTCGGGGTCGAAGGCGTCCTTGATGCGGCGCATGAGCTCCACCTTGGCCGGGTCCTCGAGGGCCATGAAATAGGGCTTCTTCTCCGTGCCCAACCCGTGCTCACCGGTGATGGCGCCTCCGAGCGCCAGGCCGGCCCGCATGATCTCGGTGAGCAGCTCGTGCCGGCGTTCGGCGTCGGGCTGGAACACCGACAGGTGCACGTTGCCGTCCCCCACGTGGCCGCACCCGGTGACGAGGGCTTGGTGCTCCTGGGCAAGGATGCCCACCTGTGCCAAGTAGCGGGGGATGACGGCGCGGGGCACCACCACGTCGACGATGTCGTCCGCGCCCGACGCCTTGGCCACGAAGAAGGCCCGTTCGCGCGCCGTGATGAGATGCGCGCCCGCTTGGGGGGGAAGGACGTAGACCTCGAGGGCGCCGAGCGACGAGAGCATGTCGCCCAACGCGGCGACGTCCTCGTCGAGGCGGTCCTCGTGGGTCGACTCGAGCACCACCACCAGATAGGCGCTCGCTTTGTCGCGGACCTCTTCGGGGATGCCGAGGTCCAGCCCGGCGCTGGTGGTGATGGCGGCCATGGTGATGGCGTCCACGTACTCGAGCACCCGAGGACCGATCCCGCTGTGGACCACCGGGGGAACCGCTCCGGTCACCTCGTCGAGGCTCGAGAAGGGGGCGAGCACCGTCGCCGCCTCGGGGGCACGCGGGTAGAGCTTCAAGGTGGCCTCGGTCACGAGTGCCAGGGTCCCCTCTGACCCCACGATGAGCTGGGTGAGGTCGTAACCGGTCGAGGACTTGACGAACTTTCCCCCGGTGCGGACGACCTTCCCGCCGGCCAGCACCGCCTCGAGCCCGAGGACCTGATGACGGGTGACGCCGTACTTCACCGCCCGCATGCCCCCGGCGTTGGTGGCCACGTTCCCGCCAATCGAGGCGCTCGGCTCGCCGGGGAACACCGGGTAGACGAGGCCGAGCGGCTCGGCGTGGCGGTCGAGCTGCTCCAGGGTGACGCCCGGTTGGACCACGGCCACGTGGTTGGCGGTGTCGACCTCGAGCACGGCGTCCATGCGCTCGAAGGACACGAGCACGGCCTCGGGCCCGGCCACCGCCGCGCCCGAGAGCCCGGTGCCGCTGCCCCGGGCCACGACCGGAACCCGCGCTTGCTGGGCGATGCGCAGGACGGCCGAGACCTCGGCGGTGCTGCCCGGTCGCACCACGGCCAGCGGCAGCCGGGGGGTGACGGTCAGCGCCTCGTCGTGGCCGTAGTCGTCCGGCACGGCGTGGCCGGTGAGGACGTTCTCCGGCCCAACCGCCTCGGCCAGGAGTCCGGCGATGTCGCCCAACGTGCTCCTCCGTCCCCGAGCGCCGCTTCGGCGGCGCCGGTCACGCTAGCCCGCGTCCCTGCTCAGCGGGCCCGGACCACCACCGAGCCGGCCATCTTGTCGTGCCAGCTCTGACGTCTGGGGTCCCACAAGGGCCACAGTCCGTCGAGCACCCACGGGACGACGAGGAGCAGGTACAGCACCACCTGGGTGAGCGAGCGGGCCAAGGCCCGACCCGCTCCCAGCTGCCCGTAGGACGCCGCGTCCCGGGTGGCGATGCCGAGGAGGACCTTGCCGAGCGTCTGGCCGCGGCGTGACCCGTTCAGAAAGGTGAAGTAGGCGGTGACGAGGAGCATCGTGACGGCCACGAACGCCACGGTTCCCCGCGTCCACACCACTTGGTACACCCCGCCCGAGGTCGTGCCGATGTCGGGATGGGCCAGCGCCGAAGCCAACAGCGAGGCGGCGAAGCCGGCGAGGACGAGATCGATCACGAAGGCAGCCAGCCGCTGCCACCACGAGGCCAGGATGGGCACAGGGCGGCAATCTTCGCACCGCGGATCTGCCCGGCAGGCGTCGTAGCGCCCGGGTGGGGGAGGATCTACCTCTGTGAATTGGGTCGACTGGGTGCTGCTGGTCCTCGTGGCCGCGGCCGGGGTGCACGGGCTGCGCCTCGGCGCCGCCATGCAGGTCCTGTCGTTCGGGGGCTTTTGGCTCGGTCTGTTCATCGGCGCCTTGCTCACCCCGCTGATCCTCGGTGACGTGCACAGCACGGTGGCCAAGACGGTGCTCGCCGCCGTGATCATGTTCGGCATGGCCGGGCTCCTGGGAGGGCTCGGGCGGGTGCTCGGCAACCACTCGAGCCTGGTCCTCCAGCGTCTGCGCCTGGGACCGCTCGATTCGGGCTTCGGCGCCGCCGTCGCCGTGTTCGCCACGCTGGTCGCCGCCTGGCTCGTGGCCAGCATCGTGGTCAACAGCCGCTACACGAGCATCGACGCCGCCCTCAAGAACTCCAAGATCCTCCAGGCCATGGACAGCATCCTCCCGTCGCCGCCCGGAGTGTTCGCCCGCATCGAGTCGTTCCTCGCCGCCGAGGGGTTCCCCGTCGTCTTCACCGGCCTGCCCCCCTCGGCGCTGGGGCCGGTCACCCTGCCCAGCAACACCGCCGTGCGCGACGCCGTGGCCGTGGCCGAGCCGTCGACGGTGCAGGTCGCCGGCCAGGGCTGCGGGGTGATCCAGGAGGGCTCCGGGTTCGTGGTGGCACCCGACTACGTGGTGACCAATGCGCACGTCGTGGCCGGCATCCCCCATCCCAGCGTGCTCGACGTCCGGGGCCGCCACGCCGCCTACGCCATGCTCTTCGATCCCGAGCTCGACATCGCCGTGCTGTACGTCCCCGGGCTCAGCGACCCCAGGGCCACCCTGGACGACGGGCTCGTCGATCGGGGCACCACCGGCGCCGTGCTCGGCTATCCCGAGGGTGGGCCGTTCACCGCCGGCGGGGCAGCGGTGGAAGCGGTGTTCCAGGCCACCGGCCTCGACATCTACGGGCAGAACCAGACGGTGCGCACCGTCTACCAGCTGTCGGCCACGGTGGAGCCCGGGAACTCGGGCGGGCCACTGGTCGACACGAGCGGGGTGGTCGTGGGGGTCGTCTTCGCCCGCTCCACCACCGAGTCCAACGTGGGCTACGCCCTGGCCATGCCCAAGGTGATGTCCGACATCGCCACCGGGGAGCGGCACCCCACCAGCCAACCCGTCTCCACGGGGGGATGCGTCAACGGCTGATTCCTCGGCACGCGGCGGCGAGGATGCCCGGGGAAGCCGGGGTAAGAATGGGTCCCGTGGGCCTCTCCATCGAGTCGTACGGGATCATCGGCGACACGCAGACCGCGGCGCTGGTGGGTGCCAACGGATGCATCGACTGGCTGTGCCTGCCCCGCTTCGATTCCGAGGCCTGCTTCGCCAGCCTGCTCGGGAACGAGTCCAACGGGCTGTGGAAGATCAGCCCGACCGCCGGCGACGTCCGCATCACCCGCCGGTACCGGCCTGACACCCTTGTGCTCGAAACGGAATTCGAGACCGACACCGGCACGGTGCGCCTCGTCGACTGCATGCCCATCCGGGAGACCCATCCCCAGGTCGTGCGCATCGTCCAAGGGTTGCGGGGCACGGTCGACATGCGCATGGACCTCGTCATGCGCTTCGACTACGGCAAGGTCGTCCCCTGGGTCCGCTTCATCAACGGACAGCTCCTGGCCGTGGCCGGGCCCGACGGCCTGGCCCTGTGGACGCCAGTGCGCATCGAAGGCCAGGACATGACGTCGGTGGCCGAGTTCACCGTGTCCGAGCACGAGTCCGTCCCCTTCGTGCTCTCCTGGTTCCGTTCGCACGAGGACCCGCCTCGCCCCATCGACGCCGCCTTCGCCGTCGCCGATACCACTCAGTGGTGGGAGGAGTGGTCGGCCTCGTGCAACTTCGAGGGCCCGTGGCGTGACGCCGTGATGCGCTCGCTCATCACGCTGAAGGCCCTCACGTACCACCCCACCGGTGGCATCGTGGCCGCCCCCACCACCTCCCTTCCCGAGACGGTGGGCGGCGTGCGCAATTGGGATTACCGCTACTGCTGGCTCCGTGACGCCTCGCTCACCTTGCAGGCGCTCATGCAGGGCGGGTACCACGAAGAGGCCATGGACTGGCGCGACTGGCTGTTGCGCGCCGTGGCCGGCGACCCGTCCGAGTTGCAGATCATGTACGGGGCCGGGGGAGAGCGGCGCCTCGAGGAGTGGGAGGTCGATTGGCTTTCCGGCTACGAGGGCTCGCGTCCCGTCCGGATCGGGAATGCCGCGTCCGGACAGTTCCAGCTCGACGTGTACGGGGAGATCATGGATGCCCTGTACCGGTCGTGCGCCATCGGCGACCCGGTGACCGACACCGCTTGGGGGCTGCAGCAGGTCCTGGCCGAGTTCGTGTGCAAGCACTACAGCGATCCTGACGACGGCATCTGGGAGGTGCGAGGTCCGCGCCGGCACTTCACCCACTCCAAGGTGATGGCCTGGGTGGCGCTGGATCGTGCCGTGCGCATGTGCGACATCTCGGAGCTCAAAGGCCCGGTGGCCGATTGGCAGAAGACGCGCGACAAGATCCACGCCGAGATCCTGGAGAAGGGGTACAACGAGCGGCGCGGCGCCTTCACCCAGTACTACGGCTCGGACGCCCTCGACGCCAGCCTGCTCATGATCCCCATCGTGGGCTTCCTCCCCGCCGGGGACCCGCGGGTGGTGAGCACCATCGACGCCATCCGCAACGAGCTCACCGAGGACGGGTTCGTGCTTCGCTACAAGGCCACCGATGCCCACGACGTCGACGGGCTCGAAGGGCACGAGGGCGCCTTTTTGGCGTGCTCGTTCTGGATGGCGGACTGTCTCCACGCCATGGGGCGCAAGGACGAGGCGACGGAGCTCTTCGAGCGTCTGCTCTCGCTTCGCAACGAGCTCGGCCTGCTCGCCGAGGAGTACGACGCCACGCTGGGCCGCCAGGTGGGGAACTTCCCCCAGGCCTTCTCGCACGTGTCGCTCGTGAACTCCGCCTACAACCTGAGCGGCCAGGTCTCGACCGGCACACCGGAGATGACCGAAGCCATTCGTCTGCTCCGCCTCGGCAAGTTGCGCGGCCGGCGTGGGCGGAGCGGACATCCCCTCGTCCGCCATTTCGCCCGGATCAGCCCGTCCTCCGACGGACAAGGTGGGGGAGCAGCGCAGACGAAGAAGAAGCGGGAAGCGACCAAGTGAAGGCGCTGACGGTCCAGCCGCTCACCGCCGGCTCGGCCCGGCTCGACGACGTCGGCGAACCCCCCGAGAGCGACGGGCCGGTGGTGGTCGAGACGTTGGCGATCGGCGTGTGCGGCACCGACATCGAGATCGTCTCGGGTGCTTATGGGTGGGCGCCGCCCGGCCGGGACCGCCTGGTGCTCGGGCACGAGTCGCTGGGCCGGGTGCTCGACGCCCCGGCCGGTGCCGACGTCGCCAAGGGCGACCTGGTCGTCGGCATCGTGCGCCGTCCCGACCCGGTGCCCTGTGGCAACTGCGCCGTGGGGGAGTGGGATTTCTGTCGCAACGGCCAGTACACCGAACGGGGAATCAAAGAGCGCGATGGGTACTGCTCCGAGCGCTACCGGATCGAGCCCGACTTCGCCGTGAAGGTCGACCCGGCGCTGGGCACCCTGGGCGTGCTGCTCGAACCGGCCAGCGTCGTGGCCAAGGCGTGGGAGCAGGTGGAGCGCATCGGGAACAGGGCCCACTGGCAACCGGCCCGGGCGCTGGTCACCGGGGCCGGTCCCATCGGGCTGCTGGCCGCGCTGATGGGGGTGCAGCGCGGCCTCGACGTCCACGTGCTCGACCAGGTGACCACGGGGGCCAAGCCCCGACTGGTGGCGGCGCTGGGTGCCACCTACCACACCGGCTCGGTCCAGGACACGGGCAACACCCCCGACGTCGTCATCGAGTGCACCGGCGTGGGGTCCCTCGTCTTCGACGCCATGGAGCACGTGGCCCCGGGGGCAGTGGTGTGCCTGACCGGGGTGTCCTCGGGCGGGCGCTGCCTCGACGTCGACGCCGGGCTGCTCAACCGGTCGATGGTGCTCGAGAACGAAGCGGTGGTGGGCTCGGTCAACGCCAACCGCCGCCACTACCAGGCCGGCGCCGACGCGCTGGCCAAGGCGGACCCGTCGTGGCTCGAGAAGCTGGTGAGCAGGCGCGTCCCCCTCGAGAAGTGGAGCGACGCCCTCGACCGCCAGCCCGACGACGTGAAGGTCGTCATCGAGCTGGCCCAGTGAACGGCCGGTGATCTCCACCCAGGAGATCGCCCCCGGGGTGATCCAGATCGACACCCTCCTCGGCGGCTGGGAGCGCGTCACCGCCGGCTACCTGATCACGGGTGCCGCCCCCGTCCTCATCGAGACGGGGAGCCAGAGCTCGGTACCGGCCCTCCTCGACGCCATGGCCTCCCTGGGTGTCGACGCCGGGGAGCTGGCCGGGGTGGCGGTCACCCACATCCATCTGGACCACGCCGGCGGGGTGGGTGACGTGGCCCGCGCCTTCCCGGCCGCCACGGTCTACGTCCACGAGAAGGGGGCCCGGCACCTGGCCGACCCCACCCGCCTGGTCGACTCGGCCGCCCAGGTGTACGGCGCGCTCCTCGATTCGCTCTACGGGCGGCTCGCTCCCACTCCGGCCGAGCGCATCCACGTGCTGGCCGACGGTGAAGAGCTGCGGGTGGGTCCGGACCGGGTGCTCACCACCGTCGACTCGCCCGGGCACGCCAAGCACCACCTGGCCCTGCACGACTCGGTGAGCGGGGTGCTCTTCGCCGGCGATGCCGTCGGGGTGCGCCTGCCCGACGCCGGGGTGCTCCGCCCTTCCACACCCCCGCCCGACTTCGACCTCGACCAGGCCCGGCACTCCCTGCACCGATTCGTGGAGCGCCGGCCCGCTGGTGTGGCGCTGGCCCACTACGGCCTGGTCCCCGACCCACTGGGCACACTGGCCGAGGCGGAGGAGACCTTGGTGCGGTGGGCCTCCGTGGCCGAGCAGGCATTTCGAGCCGGCGAGGACATCGCCTGCGCCCTGGAGGTGGCCTTCGCCGAGGATCTCTCAGGCGTGGAGGAGGCGCATCGGGAGAAGCTGGAGACGCTGAACGGCGTGCACTCCAATGCGGCCGGATTCCGGCGCTGGTTGGAGACCCGCGGCCCGGTGGGGGAAAGCGCCTCACATGGACAGCCGTAAGCGCCAGGCACGAAGATGTACGGCCATGTCGCTCCGAGCGCTCCCTGCCGCAGTGGTCGTCGCCCTGACGGGCCTGGTGACGGCGGCCTGCAGCGGCGGGAGCAACCTTCCGGTGAGCAGCGACTCAGCCCCCTCGGCCTCGGGCGTGAGCCCGGCTGTCGTCGTCGACCTGCAGTTCGACAGCATCGCCCCCGCCCACGTCACCATCCGAGCCGGTCAGACGGTGGAATGGAAGTTCCTGGAGTCACCCATCCCGGGCAACGTCACCTTCGCCTCGTTCGCCAGCCCGAGCATGGAGAGCGGGACGTACCTCCACACGTTCACCACACCGGGCACCTATTCCTATCGCGACACCCTGTCGAGCATCGCCACGGGCGTGATCGACGTCCTTCCCTGAACGGCGCGGCGAGCCGTCGCTCGGCGGTGGACCCGGGTCGTCTCCAAGTCCCCATCGACATCGGGGCCGGGCCGGCCGTCGTGCTCCTGCACGGATACGCCATGCGGCCCCAGACCTACGCCGCCACCGCGGAGCTCCTGGCCCGGGGGTGCCGGGTGGTGGTGCCCGACCTCTTCGCCGTGCGCACTCCGTGGAGGTACGAGAGGATGGTGGAGCTCCTCGGCGCCACCCTCGACGACATGGGGATCCAGCGCGCCAGCATGATCGGTCACTCGTTCGGCGGTGGCATCCAGCTCGGCTACGCGGCCGCCCACCCCGAGCGGGTCGAAGAGCTCGTGTTCTCCGACACCCTGGCCGTGTCGGCCGAGTGGGGCCTGGCCGACGAGGCGGTACGCCATCCTTTCCGGCTCCTGCGCCTGGCCACCACCCAGGCGGCGTCGGCGTTCGCCCTGCAGTGGCTGTCCCACCCACGCCAGCTGGTACAGGCAGCCTGGTGGGGATTCACGAGCCAACGAGACGGGGACATGGACGCCATCGCCAGGCTGGCCATCCCGGCTCACGTGCTGTGGGCAAATCGTGACTCGATCCTTCCCCGGGGCGACGGCCGCAGGTTCGCCGAGCGCCTGCGCGCCACCTTCACCGTGGCGTGGTCCGAGGACGGCCGGCGCGTCGACCACGACTGGATGTTCCAGGACCCCAAGCTCTTCGTCGAGCACCTCCGGCACCTGGACCTGCACTGCTTCACGGTCTGAGTGCCATGGACGGCCACCACGACGAGACAGGACGTGGCTATGACACCGTGGCCGCCGACTACGCCGCACACTTCGCCCACGAGCTCGACCACAAGCCACTCGACCGCGCCCTGTTGACCGCCCTCCTCGATGAGGCGGCCGGCGACCTGCCCGTCGCCGACCTGGGATGCGGGCCCGGCCACGTCGGCGCCTTTCTGGCCAGGCGAGGGGCTCGCGCCGTCGGCATCGACCTCTCGGCAGGAATGGTGGCCATCGGCCGGAAGCTCTTCCCCGAGGTCGAGTTCCGCCGGGGCGACCTTCTCCGGTTGCCCGCCGGCGACGGCGAGTTCGGCGCCGCGGTGGCCTTCTACTCGATCATCCATCTCGCACCGGGGGAGCTCGGCGCCGCCTTCACCGAGATGCACCGGGTGCTCAGCCCGCGTGCGCCCCTCTTGGTGTCGTTCCACGTGGGCTCCGAGGTGCGCCACTTGAGCGAGTGGTGGGGCAAGGAGGTGGACATCGACTTCCGTTTCTTCGAGATGGACGAGGTGGTGGCGGCCACCCGGAGCGCCGGCTTCACGGTTTCCGCCCGGTTGCTGCGTGTCGCCTATCCGGGAGAGGTGGAGACCACCCGCGGGTACCTGTTGGCCCGGTGACGGCGACAGCGGACCACCTCGACACCAATGGGCGGCTGCGCCGCTCACTGGTCGGCGTCATGGCCGTCTCCACCGGTCTGGCCGTGGCCAACAACTACTACGCCCAGCCCCTGCTGCCCGAGATCGGCCGGAGCCTGCACATGTCCTCGGGCGAGGCCGGTTTGATCGTCACGCTGGCGCAGATCGGCTACGCCCTGGGTCTGCTCTTCATTCTGCCTCTCGGCGACTTGGTGGAGCGACGCCGTCTGGCCGTCGTGCTGTCCCTCTTCACCGCCGTGGCGCTTCTGGGCATGGCGTGGTCACCCTCGGGTGGAGTGCTCCTCGGGGCTGCCGCCTTCGTGGGTGCGTTCTCGGTGCTGGCCCAGGTGCTGGTGCCGTTCTCGGCGTCACTGGCGCCCGAGGAAGAACGAGGACGAGTGGTCGGCATGGTCATGAGCGGTCTGCTCATCGGCATCCTCCTGGCCCGCACCGTGTCAGGGGCGTTGGCCGGTGCCGGCGGGAGTTATCGAACCGTGTACCTGGTCGCCGCCGGTGCCATGGTGGTCCAGGCCGTCGCCCTTCGGTTGCGGCTGCCCGTCTACCGCGAACGCCACACGTTCACCTACCCGGCGCTGCTCGCCTCGGTGCTGCGGCTGCTGCGTGAGGAACCGGTGCTCCGGCGCCGGGCGCAGTACGGGTTGCTGTCGTTCGGGACGTTCAGTGCCTTTTGGACCTCCATGGCGTTCTTGTTGTCGCGCCACTACCACTACGCCATCCCCGTGATCGGCCTCTTCGGTTTGGTGGGTGCGGGTGGGGCCCTGGCCGCCAGCATCGCCGGGAGGTTGTCGGACCGCGGGTTGGCGCACCACAGCACGCTGGTCACCTCGGTGCTGCTCGTCGGTTCGTGGGCGCTCCTGTGGTGGGGCGGGTCGGTCCTGGCGGCTCTCATCGTCGGCGTGGTGGTGCTCGACATCGGCGCCCAGGGCCTGCACATCACGAACCAGGGAGAGATCTACAAGCGTCGTCCCGAGGCACGAAGCCGGCTCACCTCGGCCTACATGGTTCTCTACTTCGTGGGCGGAGGGATCGGCTCGGCCGGGTCTGCCTTCGCCTATGACCGTCTCGGGTGGGACGGCGTGTGCTTGGTCGGGGGCGTCTTCGCCCTGGGCACGCTCGTGCTGTGGACGACCACCGCGCTACCCCGCTTCACGAGGATGGCCCTCAAGTAGGCTGCGGGCGCTTTGAGCAGGGAGGGGTGAGGGCATGGGACGGCTGACGCCAGGGAGCAGGGGCCTTCGTCTCCTTCTCGGAGTGGGAGCGCTCATCGGGACGACGGCGGTGACACTGACCGTAGGCGAGGGTACGGCGAGCGCCACTTCTGTCACGGGAGGGACCGTCACGCTCTCCAACGACGTGGTGGGCGACACGTCGACGTACACGGTCGACTTCACTCCGGCGACCAGCCTGGGCACCATCCTCACCCCGTGCACGACGTGCTCCATCACGTTCGTCGCACCCAGTGGCACGGTGTTCCCGAGCACAGCGGCCGACTACACCGTCACGCAGACCCTCGGAAGCGCAACCGTGGGCTCGGTGACGCCCTCGGCGGCGAGCGGCAGCACCACGGACAACCAGGTGCTGATCGCGCTTTCGAGCAGCGAGCTTCTTGCCGATGTGCAGGTGTCGGTCGCCATCACGTCGGTGGGCAACCCGACCGCGGCCAGTTCCAGCTACACCATCGCCGAGTCGACCTCCGCCGACACCACTGCGGTGAACAGTGACACCTACGCCGTCGTCGCCGGCTCGGCGACCAAGCTGGCGGTCGTCAGCGGCAGCGGCCAGACGGCCACGGTCGGGGAGGCCTTCGGCGCTCCCCTCGAGGTGTCCGTCGAGGACCAGTACGGGAACCTGGTGACGAGTCCGAGCGTCCAGGTGACGTTCCAGTGCCC
>JASHUM010000142.1 GCA_030040015.1 Acidimicrobiales bacterium | reverse complement strand
GGGTGAGCCCCACCAGGATCTTCACGCCGCGGATGCTGGCACAGAAACCGTTGCCCACCGGTGACAGGCGCCACAGAGGAAGGGGCCCCGCCGAAGCGGGGCCCCTTCGGTGAAGTCCGCACCGGGGCGGACGTTCAGGATTCCGCCAGGCTTACTCGCTCACGGTGCTCGAGTAGGTGCTGTACCAGTGGGCGAAGCCCTGGGCGTGCTGCGCCGTGCACGTCACCGACGAGCCGCTCTCCGAGGCGTAGAACGTCCCTGCCGTGCTCACCGGCAGCGAGCTCTGGCCGCCGGCGAAGCCCGTGCCACTCGCCTCGCCTGCGGCTGCGACCGGCGTCGCCTGAAGGTTCATGGCGTACCAGCACGTGCCCGTGGCTGACATCACCGCCAGGATGACACCCTGTCCGTCGTTGGTCGAGGCCACGTCAACCGGCAGCACGCTAATGCACTTCCCGGCATTCGACGTGGTGCACGCGACGTCGCCGTCCCCCCAACTGAAGGCGGGCTCGGACGAGTTCATCGCAGCCGCTGTGGATCCGGCCGCCGGACACGTGCCGCTGCAGCCGATGTTCTGCGACGTCGACGTGTTGGCCGAGGTGGCGTCGTAGGTCTGCGAGCTCTGGTAGTAGGCGATCGAGTCCGTCACTGCGTTGGTGAGGTTGGACTGTGCCGCACGGTCGCGCGCTCCCCCCGCCACCGATAGGAACGTCGGGATGGCGATCGCCAACAGAATGGCGATGATGAGCAGCACGACCATGAGCTCGATCAGGGTGAAGCCGCCTTCGATGCCGGCTTCGCCCTCGAGGTCTGCAGCGCGGGCTCCTCGAGCCCGTGCGAGCAGGGACTTGAACATGGAGCCCCCCTTATGAGCAATCCAAATGCTTCTTGCTGATTGGCTGTCGCTGGTTGCCGTTGACAATCATCGGCACGACCGCCCGACGACTTTCGACAACCAGCAACAAAGTGAACCTGTGTGCGCCCACAGGAACGGGGGGAGGAAACCAGGAGAGCCCCCGCCGACGGCGGGGGCTCTCCTACGACAAACGGTTGCTTGGAGACTGCTTCCGATCACTCGCTCACGGCGCTCGAGTAGGTGCTGTACCAGTTGGCGAAGCCCTGGGCGTGGGCCGCCGTGCAGGTCACCGAGGAACCACTTTCCTTGGCGTAGTACGTGCCCGCTGTGCTGACCGGCAGCGAGCTCTGGCCGGCAGCGAAGCCCGAGGTGGCGGCCTCGCCCGCGCCGGCAACCGGCGTCGCCTGCAGGTTCAGTGCGTACCAGCAGGTACCGGTGGCCGACATGACCGCCAGGATGACGCCCTGACCGTCACCGGTCGAGGCGACGTCGACGGGCAGCACGTTCACACACTTCGTGGCGTTCGAGGTCGTGCATGCCGACGAGGTCGACCAGCTGAAGGCGGGCTCAGCCGCCTGGAGACCGGTCGTCGACGTTCCGGCTGTGGAGGCCAGGACGGCCGGCGACGTGCCGCTGCAGCCGGTGGTGCCGGTGGCCTGCGAGCACTCGGTGTTCAGCAGGTTGGTCGACTGACCCGAGCTGGCGTCGTAGGTCTGCGAGTTCTGGTAGAAGGCGATGGCGTCAGTCGTGGCGTTGGTGAGGTTGGACTGCGCCGCCCGGTCGCGAGCGCCGCCCGCCACCGACAGGAACGTCGGAATGGCGATCGCCAACAGGATGGCGATGATGAGCAGCACGACCATGAGCTCGATCAGGGTGAAGCCGCCTTCAAGGCCGCTCTCGCCCTCGAGCTCTGCGGCGCGGGCTTCGTGAGCCCGTGCGAGCAGGGACCTGATCATGGACTTCCTCCTTGATGAGCAATGACTATCGAAGATGGGCATCGGCGAACCGCGACTGCGGCTTGAGGGGTTTCGGCCGGATGGGACCAACGGCCCCTCAAAAGGCCAAGTGGTTGCCGTCGCCAAACGACCTGGTCAACAGGGTCAGGCCGTCGACGAGCCAGACGACTGGCTCTGGCAGGCGTTCTGCTGGCCGTCGCTGTAGAAGATGGCGCCGGTCAGGCTGAGGTCGTAACCGGCCGTCGAGGCAGCCGGCTGTCCTCCGCCCGATGCGATGGGTGCCCCCGTGACTTCGATGCTCGTCACCGTGAAGAGTCTCGGGAAGGAGTCGAGGCCCTTGATGAAGGCCACCATCTGTCCGTAATTCCCGTTCAGGGTCAGGGACACCTGGACAGGCGTCGCACCTTCGGTCCCGCTCGAGCTGGGCGCCTGGAGGACGCTGATCGTCGGGGTGTTGGGGTTCCCGGTCTGCACGGCCAGGTTGGTCACCTGCTGGAGGAAGTCCGAGACATCCGGGGTGCCGGGGATCTCGCTCAGGGCCTTGGCCAGGGCGGCGCAGTTGGTGGCCATGTGGGCCTTGTCCTCCTTGAGGGTGGCGATCTCCGCCTGGAGCTGCGCCTGTTGGGCCTGCAGCTTGGCCTCGCTCGCGTGGAGGTTGGTGAGCTTCTTGCCCTGAGGGGCGACCAAGCCCAGGTAGAGAACGGCCGCCACGACCACGGCGCCGGCGGCGACGAGCAGGGGGATGCGGAAGCGCTTCAGCTGATCCATCAGTAGCTCCCGTTCTGGGACAGGCTGGCACCGGAAAGGATCGAGACGACCGACTCGAACGTGACGTTGGTCGATGCTCCGCTCTGGGCGTTGGCCACCGAGGCCACACTGGGCGGGGCGAACATCGACGACCCTGAGACGGCGTCGATCCATTGGGCGACAGGCGAGAAGTGGGCGGTGTTGGGGAAGGATCCGGACACCGCAACCGTCATGGAGCCGATGCCTCCGGACGTCGTGGCCCCGGGCGTCGTCCCAGTCGGCGGAGCGGCGGAACCGCTCGAGCTCGACAGACCGGCGATATCAGGTCCGCCCGTCCCCTGGAACGACTCGATGGCCAGCCCAGCCGGGGTGATCGAATCGAGTTGGTTGACGAGGGCGGCCCAGTCGACGGCTTGCGTCGTGATGTGGTTCACCTGGCCCTGGGCGGTGTGGAGCTCGTCCACGGTGGCCACCACCCGGTTGTAGGTGGGGACCTGCGCGTTGAGCTGGGCCACGCTGGTCGTCAGCGACGCCACCTGGCTCTCGGCCTCGTGCACCGACCAGAGGCGCCAGCCACCGAAGGCCACCAGGACGAACCCGAGAGCGGCGGCACCGATGACCGTGTACCGCGTCACCCGCCGTTCGAAGGCGCGACGCACGAGCTCGGGCGGCACCAGGTTGAACTTGCGGACCTCAGGATTGGGCTCGGGCAGCACCAGGCCGACCGCCGTCGCCACGATCGGCGCCACGGCAACGGTCTGGGCTTCGTTGAGCTCGACACCGCTGGTGTCGAGCCGGGCCAGCGGGGACGCCGCCACCACCGGCACCAGCATCTGGCCACGGAGCTCCTCCATGAGCCCGTGCAGCTGCGCCCCGCCGCCGGTGACGAGCACCCGGGTGGGTGCCTGGCGGCCGGGCATGGAGGTGAAGAACTGGATCGAGTTGCGGATCTCCGATACCAACCCGTCCACGACGGGGACCGTCGCCCGCTGCGCCGACTTGAGCTGGGCCGTCGAGCCATCGAGGCGTCGCTTGAGCACCTCGGCGTCGGAGAGGGGCACGTCGAGTGCCTGGCTGACGGCCTCGGTGGCCCCGTTGCCCCCGGTGCCGACGGTGCGAACGAACTGGGGGCGCCCCCCCTGGTGGATCACGATCACGGTGAGCCCGGCGCCCACGCTCACGATGGCCTCGGGCTCTTCGGAGAGCTGGGCGGGGTCGACCAAGGCCCGGACCAGCGCCGAGGACACCAGGTCCACGCCCGTGACCTGCAGCCCGGCTTGATCCACGGCGGCGACCACGCCCTGCACCAGGTCCGAATGAGCGGCAGCGACCAACACCCGCCGGACCTTGGAACCGTCGGCGGACGTGGCGTCCGCCAGCACCTGGGTCGAGAGCAGCGTCTTGTCCGGGGTGAAGGGGATCACCTCCTCGGACTGGAAGCGCACGGCGCTGTCCACTTCGTCGTCCGGCACCCAGGGCAGGTCGAGCTCGCGGGTGATGACCCGGAGCCCGGCGATCCCGACGACCACGGCGTGGGTGCTGAAGCCGCCGTTCTCCCATAGCCGACGGATGGCAGTCGCCAGGGCGTTCACGTCCTGGACCTCACCGTCGAGGATGGTCTTGGGAGGCAGCCCAACCTGGCTGAAGGCGGTGAGCACCGGCCCGCGTCCAGTGAGCTCGATCTCGGCGCCCCGCACCGCGCTCGTCCCGATGTCGAGCCCGACAACCTGCGTCATGACGACGTTTCCTTCCCGATCTCAGCTTGTAGGAATGTGCTTGATGTAGTTGAACATCGGCAGGTACATACTCACGACCATCACGCCGACCCCGGCGCCCATGACGACGGTGAGCATCGGCTCCAGCATGGAGGTGAGGTTGTTGACCGTCGCCTCCACCTCGCCGTCGTAGAACTGGGACACCTTGGTGAGCATCCCGTCGAGAGAACCTGTCTGCTCCCCGACCTCGATCATCTGCACCACCAACTGCGGGATGACCTCCTCGTGGCCCTTCAGCGAGTCCGACAGGGAGCGCCCGTCACGCACGCCGATCTTGGCCTCCTGCAGCACGTTGCCCACGGTCACGTTGCCCGCCGTGTCGGAGACGATGTCGAGGGCTTCGAGGATTGGCACGCCCGACGCCACCAGCGAGGCGAAGGTCCCCGAGAACCGGGCCAGCGACACCTTGTGGATCAAGGGACCGAAGATGGGGGGCCGCAGCTTCATGGCGTCCCACTTGACTCGTCCCTCTTCGGTGTGGATCCAGCGGCGGAACGCGTAGACACCGCCGGCCAGGACCGCCACCACGAGCAGCGCCCAGGGGCTCAAGACGATGCTGGAGATCTTGAGGATGACCAAGGTGGGCAGCGGCAGGGTGGCGTGCAGCGAGGCGAAGAGGTTCTTGAACACCGGCACGATGAAGATGAGCAGGGCCAAGAAGATGACCACCATCACGCTGAGCACGATGGCCGGGTAGGTCATGGCTGAGCGCACCGTGCGGATCAGGGCGGCCTGCTTCTCCATGGTGGTGGCCAGGTCGGTGAGGACCCTGTCCAGGGTGCCCCCCGCCTCGCCCGCTTGCACCATGGTCACGAACAGTCGGCTGAAGACCTTGGGGTGCTTGGCGCACGCCGCTGACAACGAAGAGCCACGTTCCACATCCAGGCGCACCTCGCCCAGGATCCGGCCCAGCTCCTTGTTCTCCACCTGGCCGGCCAGGATCCCCAGCGAGCGGACCACCGACAGGCCGGAGTCGACCATGGTGGCCAGCTGGCGGGTAGCCACGGCCAATTCGGCCAGCTTCACCCGGTTGGACAGCCAGGGGATGTTGATCTCCTTGTTGACGTCGAGCTTCGACTTCGGCGTGACCGAGATCGGTAGGTATCCCATCTCGCGCAGCTTGGACACCACAAGGTTGAGGCTGTCGCCCTCGAGCTG
>JASHUM010000141.1 GCA_030040015.1 Acidimicrobiales bacterium | reverse complement strand
CGCCGGCGGGCTGTCCGCAGCCGAGCAGCACGTCCTCGACGAGCGCGGGGTCGAGCTGCGGCACCTTGGCCAGCACCTCCTTGATCACGAGGGCGGACAGGTCGTCGGGCCGGCAGCTCACGAGCGACCCCTTCATGGCGCGACCGATGGGCGTGCGGCCGGTGGCGACGATGACGGCTTCGGGCATGGGGGATCGCTCTCCTCGTCTGGGGACGCCCCAGGCTCCCACGACGGGCGCTCGGGACACCAGAACTGTAACGTGTTGCAAATGGAGATCGGCTTCAGCGACGAGCAGGTGACGCTGCGCGAGCAGCTGCGCAGCTACTACGCGACGCTGCTCACTCCCGATGTCGAGGCGGAGCTGTCCCAGAGCCACGGCATAGGCCCGACCGTGCGACGGGTCGTCAAGCAGATGGCGGCCGACGGGTGGCTCGGCATCGGCTGGCCCGAGGAGTACGGCGGGCAGGGCCGCTCGGCCATCGAGCAGTTCATCTTCTTCGACGAGTCCATGCGCTGCGGCGCGCCGGTACCGATGCTCACCATCAACACCGTGGGCCCCACCATCATGCAGTTCGGCACCGAGGAGCAGAAGGCGTTCTTCCTGCCCAAGATCCTCGCCGGTGAGATCCACTTCTGCATCGGCTACACCGAGGCCGACGCGGGCACCGACCTGGCGTCGCTCAAGACCTCGGCCGTCGTCGACGGCGACGAGCTCGTGATCAACGGTGCCAAGGTGTTCACCAGCCTGGCCGCCGACGCCGACTACTGCTGGCTGGCGGTGCGCACCGACCCTGATGCTGCCAAGCACAAGGGCATCTCGATGGTCATCGTGCCCATGGACACGCCCGGCGTGCGCGTGGTGCCCATGTCGCTCATGAGCGACCACAACATCAACTACACGTTCTGGGAGGACGTGCGGGTCCCCCTCACCAACGTCGTGGGTGGTCTGCACAATGGTTGGACGCTCATCACCAATCAGCTCAATCACGAGCGCGTCACCTTGTGCTCGCCCGGCATCATCGAGCGCGCCCTCGGTGACGTGCTCACATGGGCCAAGCAGACCACCCTGGCCGACGGGCGGCGCGTGATCGACCAGGAGTGGGCTCAGGTGCTCCTGGCCAAGGTGCACGCCAAGCTGCAATTCCTGAAGCTCATCAACTGGAAGGTGGCGTGGACCGCCACGCAAGGCCACCTGGACGTGGCTGACGCCTCGAGCATCAAGGTGTTCGGCACGGAGTTCTACATGGAGGCGCTGCGTCTGCTGACCGAGGTCGTGGGCCAAGCCGGCACGCTGCGGCGAGGCTCGCCCGGCGCGGTGCTCCTCGGGCGCCTCGAGATGTACCAGCGCAGCCTGGTCATCCTCACCTTCGGGGGCGGGACCAACGAGATCCAGCGTGACCTCATCGCCATCTTCGGACTGGGCATGCCCCGGTCGTTGCGCTGAGGCGCTGAGGCGCTGAGGCGCTGAGGCGCTGAGGGGCCGGCACAGGACCGCGCCACACGGTACAGGACGGACGGAACCCACCTATGGACTTCGACCTCGACGAGGAGCAGCAGCAGATCCGCGAGCTGGCCGCCCGGATCTTCGGCGACTTGGCCGATCACCAGAGCCAGCGCAAGCTCGAGACGGCCGCCGCCGAGCCGCTCGACGAGCGCTTCGATCGCAAGCTGTGGGCCGCACTGGCCGGGGCCGGCCTGCTCGGCCTGGCGCTCCCCGAGACCGACGGGGGAGCAGGCCTGGGATTCCTGGCGGCATGCGTGGTCGTCGAGGAGGCGGGACGTGCCGCCGCACCGGTCCCTCTGACGGCGGCCACGGTGTGGGGAGCGTTGCCGGTGGCGCGCTTCGGGTCCGACGAGCTGCGTAAGAAATGGGTCGAGAGAGCTGCCACTGGTGAGGTGGTGCTCAGCGCTGCCTGGGCCGGCGTCGAAGATCTCTGGCACGCGTCGGTCACCGCCGAAAGGGCCGGCCCCGGTGGCGCCTGGCGCCTTCGGGGCGAGCTCGCCAACGTCCCGGCCGGCATGGTGGCCGACGCCGTCGTGGTCCCTGCCTCCGACGGGGCGCACCACGGCCTGTTCCTCCTCGACCCGGCCACGCCGGGGGTGAGCCGCCGGCGACAGGACGTCACCGACGGCAGGGTCGAGGCCTGGCTCGACCTGCAGGACGTGGAGGTGTCGCCCGACGCGTTGCTCGTGGCCCCGGGAGCCGCCGGTGACGAGGCGTTGCGCTGGTGCACGGAGCGGGCGACGGCCGCCCTGTGCGTGGAGATCGCCGGTGCCTGCAAGGCGGCGCTCGACCTGACTGCCCGCTATACGGGGGAGCGGGCGCAGTTCGGAAAACCGGTGGCCACCTTCCAGGCCGTGGGCCAGCGAGCCGCCGATGCGTACATCGACACCGAAGCGGTGCGCCTGACGGCGTGGCAGGCGGCGTGGCGCCTGGACCGGGAGCTGCCGGCCACGGCCGAGGTGGCGGTGGCCAAGTTCTGGGCCGACGACGGCGCCCAGCGCGTCGTGCACGCCGCCCAACACCTCCACGGCGGGGTCGGAGTGGACCGCGACTACCCACTGCACCGCTACTACCTGCTGGTGAAGCACCTCGCTCCCATGTTGGGTGGCTCCACGGCCAGCCTGCTTCGCCTGGGGGCCGTCCTGGCCGGGGCGCCGTGATCCCAGCCGTCCTGGGCCCCAACCGCGCTCGCCCCAGCCCCGGGGGCTAGGAGCCTGAAGAGGGATCCGAGGACAGGCGCACGTCGACTGCGTCGAGACTCCGGACGAAGTCCGGCCCGAGTGCCTGCGATGGGGTGAGGGCGCCCGTGGGCACGTCGCCCCGCTCCAACAACCCGGCGATGCGCACCACTGCATCAGCGGTGAGGTCGTAGCTGTTCGGGCCGGTGACCGTCCCCTCCACGCTTTTCCCCTGGCTGTCGACGACCTCCCCCCAAATGGCCGAACCGGACGCAGTGCGCCTTGCGGCCGACGGACCCGGGAGCCGGCCGGCGAGCGTCTTGAGCATCCGCTTGGACAGCGGATTGGCCAGCAGCGGCCCGGCCAGAGGAGCGGCGGCGGTCAACCCGCTCACGAGGGCGGGCACCGCCGCATACGTGATGACGGTCGGGATGCCCGTCGAGTGATGGGCGCTGGCCACGTCCCCCCAGGCGATGGCGCGCACATTCGATTCGCCATCTGGGAAGCGCACCCGGCGCCGCCGAAGCGCCGGCGGTACGGGACCGATGACGCCGTCGATCCGGGCCCGGCCCGGATTTCGGATCGACTCCACGGCGGTAGCCGCTGTCCCCGGGCTGGGGCCCCCACCGAAGTGAACGGCGAGCGACAGGCGAGTCGCGCCCGGCAGGCGCCCGGCCAGCAGGGCGGCGAGACAGTCCGATGGCACCACGTCGATCCCCGATCCTGGGAGCAGGCTCACACCAGCGGCAACCGCGTCGCCATGGCGGTCGAGGACGCCTTCGAGGACGTCGATCTCCCCGGTGATGTCGAGATAGTGGGTGCCGGTCGCCAGGCACGCTTCCACCATGGGACGCCACGTGGACGAGAAGGGGCCGGCGCAGTGCGCCACTGCGTCGATGCCGTCGAGGCCCCGGCGCAGCGCCACTTGATCGTCGAGGGGAAGGGCCCGGTGGTCGAGCTGGAGCACCTCGGCCAGCGAGCGGAGCTGCCGGGCGTCCCGGCCGGCGAGGACCGGCATCTCCCCGCGCTCGGTGGCGAGGGCGGCCACGAGCCGGCCGGTGTAGCCGTAGGCCCCGTAGACCATCCAGGTCATCGGGCCGCCCCGGCTAGAGCACCAGCTCGGCCATCATGCGCAGGACGTCCACCCCTCCGGAGACCAGGAGTGTGGTGGCGATCGATTCCTTCCAGCGCACGAGCTCGTCGGCGATCTTGTCCCGCGGCCCGATGAGGGCGATGTTCTCCACCATGGCGGTCGGCACGCACGAGGCGGCCTCGTCCTTGCGCCCGTCGAGATAGAGGTCCTGGATCTTCTGGGCCTCGGCCCCGAACCCCATGCGCACGAACACGTCGAAGTGGAAGTTCATCTCCCGTGCTCCCATGCCGCCGATGTACAAGGCGAGCATGGGCCGGAAGGCGTCTGCAGCCCGCTCGACGTCCTCGTCGACCACCACCGGGCAGAAGGCGATGACCTCGAAGTCCTTCGCCGAGCGCCTGGCGCCCGGCCGGGCGAAGCCGTCTTCCAGTGACGCCGTGAACTCACCCATGTGGTCGGGGGAGAAGAAGATCGGGAACCACCCGTCGGCGATCTCGGCCGCCAGGGCCACGTTCTTGGGCCCCTCGGCCCCGAGCACGATGGGGATGTCCGCGCGCAGCGGGTGGACGATGGGCTTCAAGGGCTTGCCCAGGCCGGTTCCGCCCGGGAACGGCAGCGGGTAGTGCGGCCCGTCGTTGGTGACCGGCGCCTTCCGCGCCAGCACCTTGCGCACCACCGACACGTACTCACGGGTGCGGGCGAGCGGCTTCGGGAAGGGCTGGCCGTACCACCCTTCGGCCACCTGGGGGCCCGAGACGCCGAGCCCGAGGACGAAGCGCCCTCCGGTCAGGTGGTCGAGCGTCATGGCGGCCATCGCCATGGCGGTCGGGGTGCGAGCCGAGAGCTGGCACAAGGCGGTGCCCAGCCGGACCCGGCTGGTGCGCGATCCCCACCAGGCGAGAGGGGTGAGTGCGTCGGACCCGTAGGCCTCGGCCGTCCACACCGAGTCGAACCCGAGGCGCTCGGCTTCGAGCACCTGGTCCTGTGCGCTCGGCGGGGGACCCGCACCCCAGTACCCGAGCTGCAGGCCCAGCTTCAGATCGCCCATCGGTGCTCCTCCGTATCGCTGTCCGCCCGCAGTGTCGCGCCCTAGCCCGCTTTGTGCACGATGAGCTCGGCGAAGCGGGCGGAAGCCTCGAGCCGGGTGCGCAGTTGCTGGTCGGGCGGTGCATCTGCGTCGACGTGGGCGCTGAGCCCGGGCGCGCACAGGAAGTCGGTGACCCCGTGGTCCTCCTCGAAGCGCCGGTACAGGTCCAGGTCGGGCCGCTCCCACAGCGACAGGAAGATGGTGAACGGGGCCTGGCGACCCGCCCGTCGCCGGGCCTCTGCCAGTGCGTCGAGGTGGAGACGGGCCTCTTCGACGGAGTAGGCCCCCGCTGCGATCCATCCGTCGCACAATTCCGCCGCCCGGCGCAGCGCCGGGGCGGAGTGGCCGCCGCCGTAGATGGGCACCGGCGCGCCGGGGCTCGGCTCCATGCGCATGGCGGGCACGTCGTAGTGGGGCCCGTGGTACTCCACCCAGCCTCCGGCCCACAGGGCGCGAAGGGCGGGGATCATGTCGTCGAGGCGCCGTCCCCGGGTGGTGAAATCCTGCCCGGTGGCGTCGAACTCCTCCTTGGACCAGCCCACCCCCACGCCCAGATTCACCCGATCGCCAGAGATGGCGGCTGCAGTCGATACCTGCTTGGCCACGGTGATGAGGTCGCGCGCTGGTGCCACGTAGACACCGGTGGTGAAGCGCAGACGCGAGGTCACCGCCGCCAGCGCCGAGATGAAGCACAAAGGGTCGGGCCAATGGGTGTCGGGATCCCAGTGGTCCCCGAAGCCGGGTGCCCCGTCCTCCCGGGTCGAGTACGTGTAGCGGGACCGGCGCTCCCGGGGGAAGAACATGTGGTCCGACAGGTACACCCCGGCGTATCCCTGGTCGTCGGCCGCCTTGGCCACGGCCAGGGCCTGGTCGACGGGCAGGAACGTGACTGCTTGATGGAAGCGCAACTCAGCGGCGGACGGGAGCGCCCGTGCTGAAGGCCACCGGCAGGTGCTTGACGCCGTTGATGAAGGCGGATTGGAGCCGCTGGACGTCTCCGTCCTGGTGGATGTCGGGCATGCGGGAGAGAAGGTGCTCGAACATCACCCGGATCTCCATTCGGGCCAGGTTGGCACCCAGGCAGAAGTGGGGCCCACCACCCCCGAAAGCCATGTGGGGATTCGGATTGCGGGTGATGTCGAAGTGGTCGGAGTCCTCGAACACGTCCTCGTCGCGATTGGCCGACACGTGGAAGAAGACGACCTTCTGGTCCGCCTCGATCTGCTGGTCTCCCAGCTCGAAGGCCCGGGTGGTCTGGCGACGGAAGTTCATGACCGGGCTCACGTAGCGCAGCATCTCCTCGACGGCGCCGGGCAGCAGGGAGGGATCCCCGACGAGCTTCTGCCACTGGTCCGGGTTCTGGAAGAAGGTGTGCATGGCGCCGGACATGAGATTCCTGGTCGTCTCGTTGCCGGCCACCGTGAGCAGGAGGAAGAAGAGCTCCAGCTCCAGCTCGGAGAGCTTCTCGCCCTCGATGTCGACCTCGGTGAGGACGCTCATGAGGTCCTCGTGCGGGTTCTGGCGCTTCTTGGAATAGAGCTGGCTGGCATACGCGTAGAGCTCCATGGCGGACTGCTGGGCGATCTCCGGGGTGATCTGGTACTCGGGGTCCTCCTGGCCGATCATGCGGTTGGACCAGTCGAACATGTTGTGACGGTCCTCCTGGGGCACTCCCAGGAGGTCGGCGATCACGATCAAGGGCAGCTCGGCAGAGATGTCGGTGACGAAATCACACTCGCCCTTCTCGATCACGGTGTCGATGATCTCGTCCGCCGTGCGATGGATCTTCTCCTCCAGCTGGTTGACCATGCGCGGCGTGAAGCCCTTGTTGACCAGGCGCCGGTATCGGGTGTGCAACGGCGGGTCCATGTTGAGCATCATGAGACGCTGCTGCTCCAGGAGCTCGTCCTCGATCTCCCAGATGAACGTGGCCTTGCTGGCCGACGAGAAGTGCTCGTAGTCGCGGTTCACCGCCACAGAGTCCTCGTACTTGGTCACACACCAGAACCCCGGGCCGTCCGCCTCCGGGTGCCAGTACACCGGTGCCTGGCGGCGCAGCTCACGGAACCAGTGGTGGGGGACGGCCTCGACGAAGTTGCGAGAGTCCGTGAGGTCGATCTCGTTCAGCTCCACGGTTCGCTCGTTTCGACCACGGTTCCCCCGCTCTCGACGACGGTTCTCGCTTCGAGAACGTGTTTCAGTTCATGATATGTCGGCGCCGCCGCACCGACCAGGGCTCGGAGCGGCTGACGTCCGCTCGGCTGGGGCCCATTGTCCCCGCCACCAGGGGTGTTGTAGCCTCAGAAACTAGAACCAGTTGCAGCCTGGCCGGGACCGGCACGCCCGTCGGCCTGGACGAGGCATGGACGGCACCATGTTCCTGGAGGAGACCCCCGAGCAGCAGGCCCTGCGCCTGGAGCTGCGCGCCTACTACGCCGAGCTGCTCACGGACGAGGTGCGGGCCCAGGTTGGCGACGCCGGCGAGGGCGGTGTCCTGTGGCGGGCGGTGGTGCGGCGCATCGGCAAGGACGGCTGGTTGGGGATCGGCTGGCCCACGCAGTACGGCGGCCAGGGTCGCCCCGCCACCGATCAGTACATCTTCTTCGACGAGACCCGTCGCGCCGGGGCGCCGTTCCCCTTCGTGACCGTCAACACCGTCGGCCCCACGCTCATGCTGTACGGCACCGAGGAG
>JASHUM010000014.1 GCA_030040015.1 Acidimicrobiales bacterium | reverse complement strand
GTCGTCGAGGCCGAGGTGATCCGGGCGACTGCTGCCGGCCGGCCCGAGGTGTGGGCCCGGTTGGCTTCGCACCCCGGGACCCTGGCCGCCGTGCAACGGGCCTTCGTCGAGTTGCGCCGCTTGCCGCCCGCCACGCTCGAGGGGCTCGCCCGCCAGCCGGTGCGGGGCGCCGAGGTGGTGGCGCTGCTCGTGGCCGTGCGGCACCGGTTGCACGAGCACGGACTGGCCGACCCCGCCGACCTTCGCCAGGCCGCGCTCGACGTCCTGCGCTCCGGGTCCGCGCTCCCGGCCGAGCTGGGATCGCTCGTCGTCGTGCCCGGGGCGGCGGACGGCCCCGCCGACGCAGAGCTCCTCTCGGCCTTGGCCCGACGGGTCCCGTCCCGGTCGGCGCCGCCTGCGGCTCGGGCCGACGCCACCGAGCGCTGGGCCTGCAGCGACTCCGCCGAGGAGGCCCGGGCGGCGGTGCGCCTGGTGCTGGCGGGCGCCGAGGACGGGATCCCCCTATGGCGACAGGCGATCCTCCATCCTCCCGGTCCTGGCTATGCCCGCCTGCTCCACCAGGAGCTCTCCGCCGCCGACGTGCCCGGCCACGGGCCACAGCTGCGCCGGCTCGACGGGACCGGCCCGGGGCGCGCCCTGCTCGGACTTCTCGAGCTGGCCGGAGGCGACTGGCAGCGACCGCAGGTCCTCGCCTGGCTGGCCTCGGCTCCCCTGCGCACCGGGCCCGAAGGGCGGCCGGTGCCGGTGAGCCGGTGGAACCTGCTCTCCGCCGAGGCCGGTGTGGTACGTGGACTGCTCCAGTGGCGGACACGGCTCGAGCGTCTGGCCGGACGCCAGCCGCACGACGCCCCGGACGCCCTGTCGCTGGCCGACTTCGTCGAGGACCTGGCCCGGGCCGTCCCCAACGGCCGGATGCGATGGAGCGCGTGGGCGGCCTGGGCGGTCGAGAAACTGGCCCGCTACGTCGACGACCGCCCCGACGCCTGCTGGCCGGCCGAGCAACGCTCGGCGCTCGCGCAGGTGGCCGACGTGGCAGCGTCCCTGGCCGAGCTCGATGCGCTCTCGGCCGGCGTCGACCTGGCCGGCTTCCGCCGGGCGCTTCGGGCCGAGCTCGAGCACCACCACCTCGACCTGGCCGACGTGCCGACGGGGGGCGTGGGCGACGGCGTGCTCGTGGCACCATTCGACCGCGCCCGGGGCGTGGCCTTTCGCTCGGTGGTGCTCGTGGGGATGGCCGACGCCTTGGTGCCGGGGCGCGCCGCCGACGACGCGCTGCTCCCGGACGAGCTGCGTGCCCTCGACGCCTCCGGCGCGCTGCGGACCCGCGCCGCCCGCCAGGAACAGATGCGGGCCGACGTGGAAGACGCCTTGGCCGCGGCGTCCGAGCGCCGGGTGGTGACCCACCCCGCCGTCGACAGCCGCACCGGCCGGGTCCAAGTCCCGAGCCGGTTCTTGGCCATGCTCGGCTCGCCGTCGTTGCGGCGGGTCGAGTCGCTGGCCGCCTCGTTGCGGGGGGGCGGCCCGCCGCTGTCCGCCGGGGAGCGCCGGTTGCGTGCGCTCGACGCCTGGGTCGACGCCGGCCTGGCCCCCGGGCTGAGCCCGCCAGCCCGGCTCGATCCCCGCCTGGGCACCGGGTTGGAGGCCGTCCGGTCTCGTGCCAGCGACGCCTTCACGCGCTTCGACGGGCTGCTGCGCACGGGCCAGGTCACACCCTTCGACCCGGCGCGGCCGGTGTCCGCCACCCGCCTCGAGGTGTACGCCGAGTGCCCGCGGAAGTTCCTCTTCTCCCGGGTCCTGGGGATCGAACGACGTCGGCTGCCCGAGGATCTGTGGCGGATCGAGGCCCGCGACCGCGGCTCGCTGGTCCACGCCGTGCTCGAGCAGTACGTCGGCGAGCGGGTCGCCGGTGCCCCGCGCTCGCTGGAGCGCCTGGTCGAGATCGCCGAGGAGCACCTCGACGAGGCCGACGCCGGGGGCATCGTGGGCAAGGCGCTGTTGTGGCGCCTCGACCGGGCTGCCATCGGCCGCGACCTGCATCTGTTCTTCGCCGAGGAAGAGGGGCTCGAGCCTCTGGCCGCCGAGCTCTCCTTCGGGGACGAGGACGACGACGCCCCTCCCCTTCTCGTGCGCTTGTCCGGCGGCGGGGAGGTGCGATTTCGCGGCCGAGTGGACCGGGTCGACCGGGGCCCGGGGGGCGAGCTGGTGGTCTCGGACTACAAGACCGGCAAACAGCGCGCCATCGCCGATCTGAAGGAGGACCCGCTCGAAGGGGGCAAGCGCCTGCAGCTGCCGCTCTACGCCATGGCGGCGCGCCAGGCGCTGGGGTGGGACGGCGCCATAGTGGCCAGGTACTGGATGGTCTCTGCCGAGCGGTTGGCCGCCCGCTATCAGCTGGAGGTCACGGAGCCGGTCGAGCGCCACTTCACCGAGGTCGTGGCCCGCATCGCCCGGGGTGTCGACGCCGGCTGCTTTCCTGGCATCCCGGGGGCGCAGCGCGACACCGGCTTCGACGTCTGTCTCTACTGCGACTTCGACGTCGTCTGCCCGGCCATCCGCGACCGGCAGTGGGCGGCCAAGCGCGCCCGGCCCGAGCTGGCCCCGGTCGCCGACCTGCTCGACGTCCAAGTGCCCGAGCCCCTCCCCGGCATGGTCGTGCGTTCCGTGCGCTTCGGGCCGGGACCGTCCGCGCCTGGCGCCAGGAGCACGCCGTGACGGCGCCACCCGTGCTCCCCGACGCCGAGGCCCGCCGGCGCATCGCCGAGGAGCTCGACCGTTCCATGGTGGTGGTGGCCGGCGCCGGTACGGGCAAGACGAGCGCGCTGGTCGGCCGGGTCGTGGAGCTGGTCCGTACCGGCACGGCGCTGCGCGAGGTCGCCGTCATCACCTTCACCGAGGCCGCCGCCGCCGAGCTGCGGACCCGGCTGGCCGAAGAGCTGGCCCGGGCGTCGGCGGCCGAACCGGGACATCCCGGCCTGCGCGGCGCGCTGGCCGAAGTCGACGAGGCGGCCGTGTCGACGCTGCACGCCTTCGCCCAGCGCATCCTCGTCGAGCACGTGCTCGCCGCCGGCCTGCCTCCGGGGTTCGACGTCATGGACGAGCTCTCCGAGCGCGTCGACCTGGAGGAGCGCTTGGCGCTCTTCGCCGACGACCTGCTCGACGACCCGGGCGCAGAGACGATGCTCCTGCGGGGCTTCGTGCTCGGGCTGGGACAAGCGGCCATCGCCGAGCTGGCCTGGTGCCTGCACCGGCACTGGGACCGCCTCGACGACGGCGGCCAGGCCCTGCTCGAGGCGGCGCGCTCCCCCGTGGAGCAGTGGCCGGTGCTCGACGTCGCCCCCGTGGTCGAGGCCCTCGACGGCGCGCTCGGCATGGAAGAGCTGTGCACCGACGAGGACGACGGCCTGTTGCGCCACCTGCGCCAGGCGCTGCGTCCCGCCCGCGCCGCGCTCGGGGCCGCCGCGGGCGACCCGGACGCGGCCTTGCCGCTGCTCGTCTCGTTGCCCAGGTTCTCGACCACCTACGGCAGGGCCGAGCACTGGGACGGTCGTGCCGCCGAGGTGCGCGTCGCCTGCGCCGCCGCCGAGGAGACGCGCCAGGCGGCGCTCGACTCGCTGCGGGCGCCGGTGCTCGCCGACCTGGTCGCCCGCCTGGGCGCCTTCACGTTGGCCTCGGCAGAAGCCCGGGCCACCGAGGGCAGGCTGAGCTTCCACGACTTGCTGGTGCAGGCCCGGCGGGTGCTGCACGACGACGCGCCGGCGCGAAGCGCCCTGCGGCAGCGCTACCGGCGGTTGCTCGTCGACGAGTTCCAGGACACCGACCCCATCCAGGTCGACCTGGCCGCCTGGCTGGCCTCGGCCGTCGAAGGTGACGGGGACCTCGCTTCGGCCCGGCCCGGCGCCCTCTTCGTCGTGGGTGACCCCAAGCAGTCGATCTACCGGTTCCGCCGAGCGGACATCACCGTGTTCGAGCAGGTGTGCACGGCGGTGGGCGGCGAGGTGGTGCTGTCGTCGAACTTCCGGTCCGTGCCCGGCGTGGTCCGGTTCGTGAACACCGTGTTCCCTGTCCTGTTCGGAGAGGACCCGGTCCCGGGCCAAGCGAGCTACCGCGCCATTGACGCCCGGCGCGCCCCGCTGTCGGGCGACGTGCGGCACGGCGGGGTGCAGCTCACCCTGGCCGGGATGGGACCGGGCGAACCGGAACCCCCCGGGCTGGGCCTGCCTCCGGTCGTCGCCCTCGGTGGTCCCGTCGACGCATCGATGGGGGAGATCAGAAGGGCAGCTGCTGCCGACGTGGCAGAGGCGCTGCGCCTCGCCGTTTCCGAGTCGTGGCCGGTCTCGCACCCCGAGGACCCGAGCGCGACGGCTCGGCCGCTCCGGTGGCGGGACGCGGCGGTGCTCATCCCCACCCGCAACAGCCTTCCCGCCCTGGAGGAGGCCTTGGACAGCGCCGGCATCCCCTATCGCCTCGAGGGTGCGGCCCTGCTGTGGGGATCCGACGAGGTGCGCGACGTGTTGTGCACGCTGGCCGCCGCCGACGAGCCTTCCGATGCCGTGTCCGTGCTGGCTGCGCTGCGCTCGCCCGGCCTGGCCTGCGGCGACGACGACCTGGTGGCGTGGCGGGCGGGCGGCGGTTCATGGGACCCGCGTGCTGCCGTGCCCGAAAGGCTGGCCGGCCACCCCGTGGCCCGGGCCATGGCGGTCGTGCTCGAGCTGCACCACCGCCGCTGGTGGGCCGACCCCTCGGACATGGTGCTGGCCGCCACCGAGGCCCTCGGCAGCTACGAACTGGCCTTCGCCGAGCGACGGCCGCGCCAGCGATGGCAACGCCTGCGGTGGCTGGCCGACCAGGCCCGGCTCTTCGACGACAGCTCGGGCGGATCGCTGCACGAGTTCCTGCGGTGGGCCGAGCTCCAGCGCCAAGGCGACGGGCGGGCCGCCATCTTGGGGCCGCCCGAGCCCGACGACGACGCGGTGCGGATCATGACCGTGCACGGCGCCAAGGGCCTCGAGTTCCCCTTGGTGGTGGTGGCGGGCCTCGAACGCGACGAGGCGTCGGGGCACCGTCCCGACGCCGTGCTGTGGCGCGACGACGGCGGCGTCGAGGTGAACCTCGGGGTCAACCTTCGATCAACCGGCTTCAGCGCCCTGGCCGACACCGACAAGACGCTCGATCGCCTGGAGCGGGTGCGCCTGCTGTACGTGGCCATGACCCGGGCCAGGGACCATCTCGTGCTGTGCCTGCACCATCGGAGCCGAAGCGGAACGCCCGACACCAGCCACGGGGCGGCGCTCGACGCCTTGTGCCGCGCCAACCCACTCCTGTGGCGCCGGCTCCCCGGTGCGCCGCGGTCGTCGCCCACCGGCCACGACGCGCCCGCTGGCGACATCGCCGCGGTGGAGCGGGTGTTCGGTGCCACGCATGGCGCCGACGACGCCGAGGACGAAGCGGTGCGGCAGTTCGCCACCGAGTCCGAGGAGTGGAGCTCGGCTCGCACCGCCCTGCTGGCCCGCCTGCGGGCCCTGCCCCTGGCCACGGCGAGCGCCCTTTCCCACGAGGATGGGGATGGCCCCGCGCCCGACACCTCCGCCCCCGAGTCCGATCCTCTGGCCACGGCGCTCGGGCCCGGGGAGCGGCGCCGGGCCGACGTCGGTCTCGACATCGGGCGGGCTGTGCACGGGGCGTTGGCCGTCATCGACTTCGCCACCGGCTGTGACGTGACCGGGGAGCGGGCGACCGAGGTGGCACGACGCCGGGCGATGGCGCACGGCGTTGCCGAGCACGCAGACGACGTGGCACGCATGGTGCAGGCCGCGCTCGAAACGTCCACGCTCCGGCGCGCCGCGACCCGTCGGCACCACAAAGAGGTGTACCTCGGCGCCGCCATCCCCGCCGCCGCCCACGAGGCCGTCTTCGAGGGCTTCGCCGACCTGCTCGTCGAGGAGGACGACGGGTTGGTGGTGGTGGACTACAAGACCGACCGGCTGGCCGGCGCAAGCGCCCTGGCGGCACTGGTCGAGCGCTACAGCGTGCAGGTGGCCGCATACGCCGAAGCAGCCGAAGCCGCCACCGGGCAGCCGGTGACCGGAGCCGTGCTGCTCTTCCTGGGCGGCACCGAACCGCTCGAGCACGTCGTGGCCGGAGCCGACCTGGCCCGGGCCCGGGCCGGCGCGCTGCGGGCCATGGCCCAGATGACCGCCGTCGCCGGCTGACACACGGGAGGGTCCCCGGGAGCGACACACCCCGGCGGTACCGTCGTCCGATGACCATGTGGTTCGTTCTCGGCGTGATCGCCGGCGCCGCCCTCGGCGCTCTGGTCGTTCTCGTCCTGGCCCGAGGTCGGGCCACGGCCCAGCGAGCGGCGGCGGAGCTCGAGCACGCAAGAGAGAAGGCAGGGGTCGAGCACGAGCTTGCCGACGTGCGGGGCGCCTTGGCCCGGGAGCGAGGGGTGGCAGAGGAGCGCCAGGCGGCTTGGGAGGAGAGCCGCAAGCAGCTCGCCGGCGAGTTCGCCGAGCTTTCGGCACAGGCCTTGGCCCGCAACAACGCCCAATTCATCGAGCTCGCCGACGCCCGGTTCCGGGCCACGCAGAAAGAGGTGAGCGGCGACCTCGAGCAGCGCAAGCAGGCCATCGAGCAGCTGCTCTCGCCGCTGCGCGAGCAGCTCGGGAAGTACGAGGAGGGCCTGCGCCGGCTCGAGCTCGAGCGAAAAGGCGCCTACAGCACGCTCACCGAGCAGGTACGCCACCTGTCGGAGTCCCAGCAGCAGTTGCAGACCGAGACGCGCAACCTGGTCACCGCCCTGCGCGCTCCGGCCACCCGCGGGCGCTGGGGCGAGATGCAGCTGCGCCGGGTGGTGGAGATGGCCGGCATGGTCGAGCACTGCGACTTCGACGAGCAGGTGACCGCCACCACCGACGACGGGCGACTCCGCCCGGACATGGTCGTGCACCTTCCTGGTGCCCGTTGCGTGGTGGTGGACGCCAAGGTGCCGCTCCAGGCGTTCCTCGACGCCAACGAGGCCAGCGACGACGAGAGCCGCCGCGCCCATCTGCAGGCACACGCCCGGCAGCTCCGAGCCCACGTCGACTCCCTGGCCAAAAAGGCGTACTGGGAGCAGTTCGAGCATTCGCCGCAATTCGTGGTGGCCTTCGTTCCCGGGGAGCCGCTGCTCGCCGCCGCTTTGGAGCACGACCCGTCGCTGCTCGAGCACGCCGTGACGAACAACGTCGTGTTCGCCACGCCCACCAACTTGATCGCCCTGCTGCGCACGGTCGCCGCCGGCTGGCAGCAGGAGGACGTGGCGGAGAACGCCCGCGAGGTTCAGCACATCGGCCGCGAGCTCTACAAGCGCCTGTGCACCTTCGGCGACCATCTGGCCCGAGTCGGCCGGGGACTGACCAACGCCGTGGAGTCGTACAACGACGCAGTGGGCTCGCTGGAGCGCCGGGTCCTCACCCAGGCGCGTCGCTTCAACGACCTCGGTGTGGTCGGCTCGGGCGCCCAGGACATGGACGAGCTCGGCGCCGTGGACGCCGTCGTCCGCACACCCCAGGCACCCGAGTCGTCCGAACCCGGAGCACGGGCGTTGGAACTGGTCGTCGACGACCCCGGGCGACCGGCGTTGCCCGGCGCCGCAGACGGTTAGCAGGCGGTTCGCAGACCCCCGCTTTCCCACGGGGCGGGAGTAGCGTCGGATTTCGATGGCGAGAGCAGCCCCGGCCCGGACCACCGGGTCGAAGGCCGGGCCTCGGAGCGAACCTCCCGGACGCCCGGCCGGCAACGGCGCTCGTTCCCTGCTCCAGCAGTTCCCCGCCGAGGAGCTCATCGAGGACTACCGGCTGTCGTGCCTGTCACGGGCGCTCGACGACCGGGAGATCCTGCTGCAGAAGCAGAGTCGGGTGTTCTTCCAGATCTCCGGCGCCGGCCACGAGATCCTCTACACGGCACTGGCCAGGTCGCTCCGATCGGGCTACGACTGGTTCTTCCCCTACTACCGCGACCGCGCCATGGCCCTCGCCCTCGGGGTGAGCCCGCTGTCGGTGATGCTCCAGGCAGTGGGGGGGGCCGACGACCCGGCGTCGGGTGGGCGCCAGATGCCGTGCCACTTCGGCGACGTGGCACGCAACATCGTCACCCAGTCGAGCCCCACCGGTAGCCAGTGCCTGCCCGCCGTGGGCTGTGCCGAGGCGGGCCGCTACATCGCCCGGCGTCCCCAGCTCCCTGGCTGCAGCGCTCACGGCGACGAGATCACCTACGTGTCCCTGGGCGAGGGGGCGACGTCGGAAGGCGAGTTCTGGGAGAGCTTGAACTCGGCATGCCGGCTGCACCTACCCGTGCTCTTCGTGGTGGCGGACAACGGGTACGCCATCTCGGTCCGTGCCGCCGACCAGGCACCGGCCCCGGTGTCCGAGCTCGTGCACGGCTTCCGGGGTTTGGCGGTGACCAAGGTCAACGGCTGGGACTACGGCGCCTGTCGCACCAAGGGCGCCCGGGCCATCGCCCGGGTGCGGGCCGGAGAGGGCCCCGGGCTCATCCACGCCAAGGTGACCCGCCCGTACTCGCACTCCTCGGCCGATTCTCAGGCCAAGTACCGCGACGCCGCCGAGCTGGCCGCCGAAGCCGCCCACGACCCCATCACCACCTACCGCAAGGCGCTCGTGTCCGCCGGAGTGCTCGACCAGGAGCAGGCCGGTGCCATCGAAGCCGACGCCAAGCGGGAGGCCGCCGCCGCCGCCGAGGAGGCGCTCGCCTCCAGGCGGCCCGACCCGAGCACCGTGACGGACAACGTGGTGCGGGTGCGCACCCCGGCGGAATCGGCGCCACCGCCGAGACCGAGCGAGACTGCGGGAGCCGAGCCGCTCGTCATCGCCGAGGCCATCCGCGCCACCCTGCACGAGCTCATGGCCGCCGACGAGCGCATCCGGGTCTTCGGCGAGGACGTGGCCGACGCAGACGAGGAGGTCCTCGACCACGTCGAGGGAAAGGGCGGGGTCTTCGGCGTGACCAGAGGACTGCAGCGCGCCTTCGGCTCCGCCCGGTGCTTCAACACCCCCCTGGCCGAGTCGAACATCGTGGGCCGGGGTGTGGGCCAGGCCGTGCGGGGACTACGGCCGTGCGCCGAGATCCAATTCTTCGACTACATCTGGCCCGCCATGCAGCAGCTGCGCAGCGAGGCAGCCACCATCAGATGGCGCTCCAACGGCGCCTTCTCCTGTCCGCTCGTGGTGCGCGTCGCCATCGGCGGATACCTGACCGGCGGCGCCATCTGGCATTCCCAGAGCGGCGAGTCGATCTTCGCCCACATCCCCGGGTTGCAGGTGGCCATGCCGTCCCGGGCGCGCGACGCCGTGGGGTTGCTGCGGTGGGCCTTCAGCGCCGAGGACCCCGTCCTCTTCCTCGAGCACAAGCACCTGTACCGCCAGCGCTACGCGGCAGACCCCATGCCTGCCGCGGGTTGGGTCCTCCCCTTCGGCCACGGCGACGTCGTCCGTCCCGGCGACGACCTGACCGTCGTCACGTGGGGCGCCACCGTGCAGAAGTCGCTGTCGGCCGCCGAGGAGCTGGCCGGTCAGGGATACTCGGTCGAGGTCCTCGACCTGCGCACCATGTCCCCGTGGGACCGCGACCTGGTGTGCGAGTCGGTGGAGCGCACCGGAAGGCTGCTCGTCGTCCACGAGGACACCCTCACGGCCGGGTTCGGCGCCGAGGTGTCGGCGTGGGTCGCCGAACACTGCTTCTGGTCGCTCGACGCGCCGGTGCGGCGGGTGACCGCCACCGACACCTTCGTGGCCTACGAGCCCTCCCTGGAGCAGGCCATCCTCCCCCAGACCGACGACATCGCTGCGGCCGCCTTGGAGCTCCTTCGCTGCTGACGGGGCCCGGAGCCGCCGTCTGGCACGGCGGCGCGCCGGGGGCGAGGCTGGGAGCGTGCCGGACGAGCAGGAGATGCCGCGGGTGGTCGTCGTGGGCGCCGGCTTCGGGGGCCTGTCGGCGACCCGGGCGCTGGCCGGGCGCGCCATCGACGTCACCGTCGTCGACCAGCACAACTTCCACACCTTCGAGCCCCTTCTGTACCAAGTGGCGACGGCGGGACTGGAGCCGGCCGACGTCGCTTATCCGGTGCGAGCCATCTTCGGCAGGGAGCCGAACATCTCGTTTCGCTGCGGGCGCGTCGACGGCATCGACCTCGATGGGCGCGCCGTCGTCCTGGCCGACGGCGATCGGCTCGCCTACGACCACCTGATCCTCGCCACGGGGGCCACGGCCGGGTACTTCGGCGTGGCCGGGGCCCACGAGCACGCCCGTCCGCTCTACACCCTGCGCGACGCCAGGCTGCTTCGCAACCATCTGCTCACGGTGCTCGAGGAGGCCGACGCCCGGCCCGAGCGTTTCGACGGCGGCCCGACGTTCGTCGTCGTGGGTGGAGGGCCGACCGGTGTGGAGACGGCCGGGGCGCTCATGGAGCTCATCTCGGTCTCCATCCGCCGCGACCGCCTGCGCATCGACCCGGCGCGCACCCGCGTCGTCCTCCTCGACACCGCCGACTCCCTGCTGACCACGTTCAAGCCGAGAGCCGGGGAATACGCCCAGGCCACCTTGCGAGCCCGGGGCGTCGACGTCCGCCTGGGCCAGAAGGTGGCGGCCGTCACCGAGTCGGGAGTGCAGCTCGCCGGCGGCGCCACCATCCCCGCCCACGCCGTGGTATGGGCGGCCGGCATCGGCGTGGACGGGACGCTGGCCGCCACCCTGCCGGGGGAACGCAGCCGGGGCGGCCGGGTCGCCGTCGAGGACGACCTCTCGTTGGCCGGTCATCCCGAGGTGTACGTGGTGGGTGACGCCGCCGCCGCCCCGCTCGGTCACGAGCACGAGGGCGTCACCCCGCAGCTGGCCCAAGGCGCCATCCAGGGTGGGCGCCACGCCGGGGAGCAGGTCCTGCGACGCGTGGCCGGGCTCCCCACGCTGCCCTTCGCCTACCGCGACAAGGGGATCATGGCCACCATCGGCCGGCGCGCCGCCGTGGCCCAGCTCAAGGTGGGACCCGTGGTCCGAGGCACCCTGGGGTGGTTGTCCTGGCTGGGCCTGCACCTCGTGTACCTCATCGGCTTCCGCAACCGGTTGGTCGTACTGCTCAATTGGACCTGGCGCTACTTCGACTGGCCGTCGGGGCCGCGGCTCATCGTCGCCGACGTGGAGGCCGAGTCCGAGCCCTGACGCCGGTGGCGCTCAGTCCTCCTCGGCGAAGCCCTGACGCACCAGGTTCTCGCTCGTCACCTGGGGGTCGCAGAATTGGAGGAGGTAGTCGGGCCCTCCCGCTTTCGACCCCACCCCGGACATGCCGTTGCCGCCGAAGGGTTGGCGACCCACGACGGCCCCGGTGATCTGGCGGTTCACGTAGACGTTGCCGGCCCGCAGCCGGTCGAGGGCCTCCTCCACGTGGGCGGGCGACCGGGTGAACACGCCGGCGGTGAGCGCGTAGGCGGAGTCGTCGGCCAGGGCCAGCGCCGAGGAGAAGTCCTGGGCCCGGAACACGGCCAGCACCGGGCCGAACAGCTCCTCTTGGGCCAACCAGGACGACGGGTCGACGTCGGTGACGACGGTGGGCCCGACGAAGTAGCCGACCTCGGGCACGTCCGAGCGGGCCAGCACCACCCTGCCTGCCTCGCCCGCCCGTCTGGTCGCGTCGAGCAGACGGGTGTGGGCCTCGGCGTCGATGACGGGGCCCACCTGGCTGGTCGAACGCCGGGTCGGCCCCACCACGAGCGAACGGGCTGCCTCCACCACTCGGTCGACCACGGCGTCGTGCACCCGATCCACGACGACGAGACGGCTGGCGGCCGAGCACTTCTGACCGGCGAAGCCGAATGCCGAGCGGATCACGGCGGGCACCACCTCGTCGAGATCGGCGTCGTCGTCGACCACCACGGCGTTCTTGCCCCCCATCTCGGCCACCACCCGGGGCACGCTGCGGCGCTCGGGACGTCTCCTGCCCGCAGCCTCGACGATGCCGAGCCCGACCTGACGCGACCCGGTGAAGGCGATCACGTCGACAGCCGGATGCTCGACCAGGGGCGCGCCCGCCTCCTCGCCCGAGCCGGGGACGAAGGAGAGCACGCCGTCGGGGAGGCCGGCGGCAGCGAAGGCGGCCACCAGCTCCGCCGCCGTGGCCGGCGCCTGCTCGGCCGGCTTCAGGACCACGGCGTTCCCGGTGACGATCGCTGCCGCCGTCATCCCGGCCGGGATGGCCAAGGGGAAGTTCCACGGGGCGATCACGGCGCACACCCCCCGCGCCCGGTAGCGCAGGCGATTGCGCTCGCCAGGGGGGGACTGCACGTCGCCGCCGGCCTCGAGCTCGAGCATTGAGCGGGCGTAGTACTCGCAATAGTCGATGGCCTCGCACACGTCGGCGTCGGCGTCGGCCCAGTCCTTGCCGACCTCGCGCACCTCCAGGGCGGCCAGCTCCAGGCGACGCTTGCGCAGCTCCTGGGCGGCTTCGACCAGGACGGCGGCGCGCTCGGGCGCCGGCCGGCGCCGCCAACTCTGCGCCGAGCGAGCGGCGATGGACAGCGCCTCGCTCACCTGGTCCGCTCCGCACGCCGACGCCACCGCCACCAACGACGTCGGCTCGGCCGGGTCGACCGACACGAAGCTCGAGGACGTGGACAGCTCCGACCAACCGGCACAGGCCGCCACCTGCCGAGGGGGCCGGGCGAACTCCTCCTCGACGGCCCGGGCGAAGGTCTCGAGCACCTCGGGGCGGAACCACTGGGCCGGCGGCTCGGGGCGGTATCCGTCCGCGTCGGTGCCCGGCCCGCGCCGGTACCGACGCGGGGGTTGGGCCCGTCGCACCGGCTGCACCTCGCCAGTATCGGCGCTCGGAGCACGCAACAGGTGCTCCAGGGGCTCGCCCTCGGCGAGGTGGTGACGCACGAAGCTCTCGTTCGAGGTGTTCTCGAGCAGTCGCCGCACCAGGTAGGCCATGCCCGGGACGAGCTCTCCCATCGGCGTGTACACCCGGAGGCGGAACCCGGCTCGACGCACCGCCTCGTGCACCGGTTCGGCCATGCCGTAGAGGAGCTGGAGCTCGTAGCCGTTGTCGGGGACGCCGGCCCGGCGACCGTCGACGACGGCAGCCGCCAGCGAGCGCAGGTTGTGCGAGGCGAATGCGGCCCGCAGGGTGCCGTGCCTGGAGTGGAGGAACCGGGCCAGCTCCTCGAAGGCGGCGTCGGTGTCGGCCTTGCGCAGATGCACCGGCGCCGCCCATCCCCGGGCCTCGGCCTCCACCCGCTCGGTGTCCCAGTAGGCGCCTTTCACCAGCCGCACCCCCACGGGAAGCCGCCTCCCCTCGGCCCACCGGGCCAGCGACTCGAGGTCGGAACCGGCGTCGCGCAGGTAGGCCTGCACGACCACGCCGGCGTGCAGCTCGTCGAGCCCGGGTCGCTCGAGCAAGAGGCGCAGCAGCCGATGGGTCAGCGCCTTCTCCTCGTAGCGCTCCATGTCGAACCACACCGACACGCCGACGGCGGCCGCCCGCTCGAGCACGGGGAGCAGCAGCCCGGCGACACCGGCCAGGCCCTCGTCCGCCGTGAGCGGGTGCAGCACGGGGGAGAGTGCCGAGATCTTGACGCTCACGCTGGCACGCGGCACCGGACCGAGGTCGTCGGCCTCGAGCAGGGGGCGGGTCGGCCACCGCCGGGCGGACACCCCCAGGGCCTGGACCAAGGTGTCGAGGCGCCGGGCGTAGGCGGCTGCCTCGGCGTCGCTGTAGGTGTGCTCGCCGAGGAGGTCGACGGTGACGGCCGTTCCCCCCAACCACAACCGACGGGCCGTGGCGGCCATGGAGCTCGGGTCCTCACCGGCCACGAACTGGCGGGCCATCCGGTCCACCGAACGTCGGGACAGCGCGGCGACGAGAAGACGCGCCGCCTTCGAGCTCGCCGTGGCGTCCAGTCCGAGGCGGAACCACAGTGGGGCGGGTTGTCCGTCGAATTCCTGGCGGAGGTGCTCGGACACGTCGTCGGCGCCGCGCAACGCCGGGAAGGTGTCGACGAAGCGGAAGAGCCGGGCCCGGAAGTGAGGGTCGGCCATGGCCCGGGCCAGGAGGTGATCGCTCCACCACGACAGGGCGAAGACCCGGGCGGCGGGCCGGCCCTCGAGACCGGCCAGCCTCCGCGCCAGCTCGGCGATGTCGCGTTCGCGTCGGGTATCGGCGCCCACGACGGCGCCGCCCCTCAGCTCCGGCGGGCGAGGAGCGCTTCGGCGATCTGCACGGCGTTCACCGCCGCGCCCTTTCGCAGGTTGTCACCCGAGACGAAGAGAGCGAGCCCGTGCTCGACCGTGGGATCGCGGCGCACCCTGCCCACCAGGGTGTCGTCGAGCCCGGCGGCGGCGAGCGGCGTCGGGACCTCGGCCAGACGCACCCCCGGCGCTCCCGCCAGCACGTCCCTGGCCCGCTCGGGGGACAAGGGGCGGGCGAACTCGGCGTTGATGGACAGGCTGTGGCCGGTGAACACCGGGACACGCACGCAGGTCCCCGACACGGCGAGGTCGGGGATGCCGAGGATCTTGCGGCTCTCGTCGCGCAGTTTCTGCTCTTCGTTGGTCTCCTCCGAGCCGTCCTCCACCATCCGCCCGGCGAGGGGAAGGACGTTGTGGGCCACGGGCCCGGCGAAGACGCTCGGCGTGGGGTACTCGAGGGCGGCGCCGTCGAAGGCGAGCGCGCCGGCCTGCCCGGCCGTCTTCTCCAGCTGCTCCTCCAGCTCGGCCACACCTGAACCACCCGCTCCCGACACCGCCTGGTAGGTGGAGACGACCAGGCGACGGAGCCCCGCTTCCCGGTGCAGGGGGGCGAGCACGGGCATGGCCACCATGGTCGTGCAGTTGGGGTTGGCCACGATGCCCTTGGGCACCTCGCCGAGCTCGGCGGCGTTCACCTCGGGCACGACGAGGGGAACGTGGGGGTCCATTCGCCACGCGGAGGAATTGTCGATGACGATCGCCCCCGAGGCAGCCAGGCGCGGCGCCAGTTCCCGCGACGCGGTGGCACCGATGGAGAGGAGGGCGAAGTCGAGGCCGGCGTCGGGTGCGGACTGGGCGTCCTCGACCGGCAGCTCGCCACCCGCCCAGGGAAGGCGCCGCCCCACCGATCGGGCAGAGGCGAAGAAGCGGACCTCGTCGGCAGGAAAGGCGCGCTCGGCGAGCACGGCGCGCATGACCGATCCCACCTGGCCGGTAGCCCCCAGGACGCCGACTCGCACGGGAGAGATCCTACGGGCCCAGCTCGAAGGCCTGGTGCAACGCCCGCACCGCCTCCTCCACCCGCCCGGCACGCACCACGCAGGAGATCCGGATGGCCGAGGTGGAGATCATCTCGATGTTGATGTCGTGGGCGGCGAGCGTCTCGAACATCGTGGCCGACACCCCGGGGTGGGTGCGCATGCCCGCCCCCACCAGCGACACCTTGGCGATGTCGTCGTCGGACTGGACCTCGGCCGCCCCGATCTCGGGCAGGAGCGCGCCCGCCACGTCGAGACTGTGCGCCAGGTCGTCCCTGGGCACGGTGAACGAGATGTCGGTGGCACCGTGCGCGGAGACGTTCTGCACGATGGTGTCCACGTTGACGTGGCGGTCGGCGAGCGCCCGGAAGAGCGTGGCGGCGATCCCGGGCCGGTCGGGCACCCCCGTGACGGTGACCTTGGCCTCCGAGGTGTCGTGCGTGACGGCGGTGACGACAGCCTGCTCCATGGCGGCATCCTCCTCCACGATCCAGGTGCCCGGCTCCCAGGTGAAGCTGGAACGGACGTGCAACGGCACACGGTGGTTCCGGGCGAACTCGACCGAGCGCAGGGCCAGCACCCGGCCTCCGGAGGCGGCGATGTCCAGCATCTCCTCGAAGCTGACCCGTCCCAGGCGCCGGGCCTCGGGGACGATCCGGGGATCGGCGCTGAACACCCCGCTCACGTCGGTGTAGATCTCACACACGTCGGCACCGAGGGCGGCGGCGAGCGCCACGGCGGTGGTGTCCGACCCGCCCCGTCCCAAGGTGGTGATGTCGCGCTCGACCGACACCCCTTGGAAGCCGGCCACGACCGGCACCCGGTCGGCCTGCATGGCGTCGCGCAGCCGGTCACCTCTGACCTCGACGATCTTGGCCTTGGTGTGGGTGCTGTCGGTGATGATCCCCGCTTGGCTCCCGGTGAAGGAGACGGCGTCGACCCCCTGGTCGGCCAAGGCCATGACCAGCAGGGCCATCGACACCCTCTCGCCGGCGGTGAGGAGCATGTCGAGCTCGCGGGGAGGTTGCGCCTGGCTCACGTCACCGGCCAGGCGCAGCAAGTCGTCGGTGGTCTTGCCCATGGCGCTCACCACCACGACGACGTCGTCGCCGTTGCGGCGGGTGCGGGCGATGTGGTCGGCCACGGCCCGGATGCGATCGGCGTCGCCCACCGAGGTACCGCCGAACTTCTGGACGAGCAGGGACATCGGTCAGACGCTACTTGGCGCCCGAAGTCCCCCTGGCGAGCAACCGGGCGGGGCGGGGGACGTCGGGGGTGGGCACTAGGGTGACCGGCCGTGCCCACTGACAAGCGCGCCCGCAAGCGCGCCGCGCGCCAGGCCCGCCAGGAGGCAGCCGAGCGCCGGCGGAAGCGGCGCTCGGCCCTCCGGCGCGCAATCGTGATCGTCTTCCTCGTCGCCCTCGTCGCCGGGATCTACGCCATCACGCGTCCCAAGCCGGTGGTGTACACCACCTCGGCCAACTGCCCCACGCCCTTCACCGCCACCACCAAGCTGACGAAGCACAAGTACACGTCGCCTCCGGCGCTGGCCATCGACACGTCGAAGAGCTACACCGCCAAGGTGAAGACCGACGTGGGCTCCTTCACCATCGCCCTCGACGCCAAGGCGGCGCCGCACACGGTCAACAACTTCGTCTTCCTGGCCGAGCACCACTTCTACGACTGCATCGTCTTCCACCGGGTCATCACCGGGTTCATGGACCAGACCGGGGACCCGACGGGCACGGGCACGGGCGGGCCGGGCTACAAGTTCGACGACGAGAACCTGCAGAAGAGCTACACCACCGGCCAGGTGGCCATGGCCAATTCCGGCCCCAACACCAACGGCAGCCAGTTCTTCATCCTCGTCGGCCCCTACACCCCGCCGAGCGGCGGATACTCGCTCTTCGGCCAGGTGACGAGCGGCATGTCCGTCGTGGACAAGATCAACCAGGCCGGCAGCTCGGGCGGGACGCCCACCGTCCTGCACCGCATGATCTCGGTGAAGATCACGGAGAGCTGACCCTCCGCTCCAGCGCGCCACCACTCCGTCGCATCCGACCCACCCCGTCCCCACCCCGTCCCGAGAGGAGCCCCCGTGCCAGTCCCCTGCCCCGAGCCCGACGGCTCGAGCCCGCCGCGCCGCCAGTTCGACGCCGAACCGCCCATGTGCATCGACCCGGCGAGGCGCTACACGGCCGAGATGGTCACGAACAAGGGGACGATGCGCATCGCCCTCGATCCCGTCGCCGCCCCTCGCACGGTGAACAGCTTCGTCTTCCTGGCCCGCTACCACTATTTCGACGGCGTCGTCTTCCACCGCATCATCCCCGGCTTCGTCCTCCAGGGAGGAGATCCGACCGGGACGGGAACGGGCGGTCCCGGGTACCGCTTCGCAGACGAGCTCCCCCCGCCCGGACGCTACGAAATCGGGTCGCTGGCCATGGCCAACGCCGGGCCCGACACCAACGGAAGCCAGTTCTTCGTGATCTCCGGCCCGGACGGCGTCCGGCTGCCGCCGAGCTACTCGCTCTTCGGAAAGGTGGTGAGCGGACTGGACGTCGTCACCGCCATCGACGCCCTGGGCACCCGCTCGGGCAAGCCCAAGGAGCAGGTGGTCATGGAGTCGGTGACCATCGGCGAGGGCGACTGAGGCACATCGTCAGCCCGGCAGGGCGTCGAACCCGGCCGGCTCGCCGCTCACGAACACCTGGACCTGGCCCTCACCGGCGCAGCGCCAGGCGCCGTCAGGGTCACGGATCAGGGCGGTGCGCTCGGGGATGCCGACGACGGCGATCCCCGGCGCGGCCAGGGCGATCGACCGGTGCACCTTCTGGGCGTTCTCGTGGTCGAAGTGCGGGATCACCGCCAGCTGCTCGATCATGCCGAGACCGACGGTGAGCGCTCCTCCGCGAGGGTCCACCATGGGATCGGTGAGCACCATGGCCCCGGCCGAGGATCCCGCCACCACCGCGCCGCCGCGCCATGCCTCGAGCAACGCCTCCCACACGGCTGACGCCTTGAGCACGGAACGGAGGTGCATGGGCGAGCCACCTCCCAGATAGACGAAGCGGGCGGCGCGCAGGACCTCGGCGTTGGCCGGGTCCTGGGCATCGCCTCGCCCCAGGACCATGAGCCCGCGCACGGTGGCACCCAAGGACGCGAACCAGCTCGTGGCGAAGTCCACCGCCTTCTCGGGATGCTCGTAGGCGGCCGCGGTCGGGAGCACGAGGACCTCGCCACCACCGGAGGCAGCGAGCAGCTCGGCGTCGAACGTGCAGCCCGGGTGCCATTCGTCTCCGCCCACCAGGGCCAATGGTCCGACCGCCACCATGGGCGCCCACTGTAGGGGCCACTCCTCGGAGCCCCTCCAGGAGGCGGCGCTGTTTACCCGCCGGTAACATGGCCGGCCATGTCGATCAAGCGCGTGGGCATCGTGGGCTCGGGGATCATGGGCTCGGGCATCGCCGAGACGGCGGCCGTGAGCGGCTTCGAGGTGGTGCTGCGCTCCCGCTCGCAGCAGACGGCCGACGCCATGGTGGCCGGCATGGAGAAATCGCTGGCCAGGCAAGTCGAGAAGGAGAAGATCTCCGACGACGACCGCCGCGCCGCGCTGTCACGCGTGACCGCCGTCTCCGACCTGGGCGAGCTCGGGGGCTGCGACCTCGTCATCGAGTCGGTGGTCGAGGACCTCGCCGTGAAGAAGCACCTGTTCAGCGAGCTCGACCGCATCTGCGGCGAGCACGCCGTACTGGCCACCAACACCTCCACGCTGCCCGTCGTGGAGCTGGCCATGGAGACGGGGCGCCCGGCCCAGGTGTGCGGCATCCACTTCTTCAACCCGGCCCCGGTCATGGCGCTCGTCGAGGTGGTCCGGCCCATCACCGCCTCCGACGAGACCATCGCCGCGGCGCGCGGTTTCGCCGAAGCGTGTGGGAAGAGCCCGGTGGAGGTGAAGGACCAAGCCGGGTTCATCGTGAACGCCCTGCTCTTCCCGTACCTGAACAACGCCGTACGCCTGCTCGAGCAAGGGGTGGCGTCCAAAGACGACATCGACACCGCCATGAAGGGCGGGTGCGGGTTCCCCATGGGGCCCTTCGCCTTGCTGGACCTGGTGGGGCTGGACACCAGCCTGGCCATCCTCGACGCCCTGTACGAGGAGTTCCGCGACCCCAACTACGCGGCCGTGCCGCTACTGCGGCGCATGGTGGTGGCCGAGCAGTTGGGCCGGAAATCGGGCAAGGGTTTCTACGACTACCACAGGAGCTGACAGATCCCACCGGCGACGGCCGGCGCCGCCGGCTGGCGACGGGCGGTCCACAGGTGAGAATGGTGCCGTGAGCGACAGCCCCGAGGTCCACCAACGGGACAACCCGTGGGTCATGCGCACCTACTCGGGACACTCCTCGGCCCAGGCCTCCAACGCCCTGTACCGCTCCAATCTGGCCAAGGGCCAAACGGGGCTGTCGATCGCCTTCGACCTCCCCACCCAGACCGGCTACGACCCAGACGCCCCCGAGGCCGCCGGCGAGGTGGGCAAGGTCGGCGTCCCGGTTGCCCACCTCGGGCACATGGCCCAGCTGTTCGAGGGCATCCCGGTGGGCGAGATGAACACCTCGATGACCATCAACGCCACGGCGGCCTGGCTGCTCGGCCTGTACGTGGCCCACGCCGAGGACACCGCCGTGGACCCGGCCGTGCTCCAGGGCACGACACAGAACGACATCGTGAAGGAGTACCTGTCGCGGGGGACCTACATCTTCCCGCCGGGGCCGAGCCGCCGGCTCATCGTGGACATGATCGCCTACACGGTGCGACACGTCCCCAAATGGAACCCCATCAACGTGTGCAGCTACCACCTCCAGGAGGCGGGGGCGACACCGGTGCAGGAGCTGGCGTACGCCTTGGCCACCGCCATCGGCGTGCTCGACGCGGTGCGCTCGTCGGGAAAGGTCGAACCCGAGGAGCTGCCGGCCGTGGTGGGACGGATCAGCTTCTTCGTGAACTCGGGTATCCGCTTCGTGGAGGAGACGTGCAAGATGCGCGCCTTCACCCGGCTCTGGGACCGCATCTGCATCGAGCGCTACGGCGTCGAGGACCCCAAGCTGCGCCGCTTCCGCTACGGCGTCCAGGTCAACTCCCTGGGCTTGACCGAGGCCCAGCCCGAGAACAACGTCCCGCGCATCGTCCTGGAGGCGCTCGGGGTGACCTTGAGCCGCCACTCCCGGGCCCGGGCCATCCAGCTCCCGGCCTGGAACGAGGCGTTGGGGCTGCCTCGCCCGTGGGACCAGCAGTGGTCACTTCGGATCCAGCAGATCCTCGCCTACGAGACCGATCTCCTCGAGTACGCCGATCTCCTCGACGGCTCGCCGGTGGTGGAGGCGAAGACCACGGAGCTTGCCGACGCCGCCTGGGCCGAGCTCGAAGACGTGCTGGCCCTGGGGGGCGCGTTCGACGCAGTCGACGAGCTCAAGGCCAGGTTGGTTGCGAGCCAAGCGGAGCGGGTACGGCGCATCGAGACCGGCGAGCTCAAGGTGGTCGGCGTCAACTGCTACACGGAGACAGAACCGTCGATGCTCCTGGCCGGAGACGGCTCGGTGTCCACGGTGCTGAAGGTCGACCCGGCGGTGGAGGCCGAGCTGCGCGCCGACCTGTCCCGGTGGCGTGCGGGACGCGACCAGGCGACGGTGGACGAGGCCCTCGATCGGCTGCGGGCCGCCGCGGCCGACGAGTCCGACAACGTCATGCCGGCCACCATCGCCCTGGCCCACGCCGGAGGGACCACCGGCGAGTGGGCGGGAGCGCTGCGCGAGGTGTTCGGCGAGTACCGGGCACCGACCGGTGTCTCGGGGGCGGTGGGGCACCGTGGCAACGAGCTCGCCGCCGAGGTGTCACGGGCCCGAGTGCTGGCAGACCGGACCGGGAGCCCGCCGCGCCTGCTGGTGGCCAAGCCCGGGCTCGACGGGCACTCCAACGGTGCCGAACAGATCGCCGTGGCCGCACGTGACGCCGGGTTCGAGGTGGTGTACCAAGGGATCCGTCTCACCCCGGCCCAGATCGCCGCGGCGGCGCGCGACGAGGACGTGGACGTGGTGGGCATCTCGATCCTCTCGGGCAGCCACCTCGAGCTCGTGCCCGAGGTCGTCGACCGGTTGCGGGCCGAGGGCGTGGACGCGCCGGTGGTGGTGGGCGGGATCATCCCGCCCGAGGACGCCGAGGTGCTGAAGGGCAAGGGCGTGGCCGCCGTCTACACCCCCAAGGACTTCGAGCTGGCCAAGATCGTCGACGACCTGCTCACCCTGGCCGAGGCGCACCGCTCTTCAGCGGCTCGCGGCTAGCGCGTCCCACCCATCCAGGGCCGCTCTCGCCGGACGGGAGTGGGCCTGGCCCACCACCGCCCACTGAAGCGCCACACCGAGGACGAGGTCCTCCGGGCCTGTCGCGGCCGGGGCCGGGGCCAGCACTCCTCCACGGCGGCGACGATGGCGGCGAGCACGCCCGGTTCGGGCTCGGGCCGCACCGACGCCACCTCCGGGCGCCGGTCGGTCACAGCGGGACGTTCCCGTGCTTGCGCCGGGGAAGCTCCTCGCGCTTGGACACCAGTACCCGCAGGGCGTTCACCAACACTCGACGGGTGTCGGTGGGGTCGATGACGTCGTCGACGTACCCGCGCTCGGCTGCCACGTAGGGGTTGGCATAACGCTCGGTGTACTCCTCGACCAGCTCCGCCCGCCGGGCCAGCGGATCGGGTGCCTCGGCCAATTCGCGCCGGTAGACGATCTCCACCGCGCCCTGGGGCCCCATCACGGCGAGCTCGGCCGAGGGCCAGGCATAGGCCAGGTCGGCACCGATGGACTTGGAGTTCATGACCACGTACGCCCCGCCGTAGGCCTTGCGGGTGATGACCTGGATGCGCGGCACCGTCGCCTCGCAATAGGCATAGAGCAGCTTGGCTCCGTGACGGATGATCCCGCCGTACTCCTGGTCGGTCCCGGGCATGAAGCCGGGCACGTCCACGAAGGTGATGAGCGGGATGTTGAAGGAGTCGCACGTGCGTACGAAGCGAGCCGCCTTCTCCGACGAAGTGATGTCGAGCACCCCGGCGAGCACGGCGGGTTGGTTCCCGACGATGCCGACCGGACGGCCGTCGATGCGGGCGAACCCACAGGTGATGCTCATGGCCCAGTGGGGGAACACCTCGAAGTAGTCGCCGTCGTCGACCACGGAGGTGATGACCTTCTTCATGTCATAGGGCTGATTGGGTGACGCCGGCATGAGGTCGACCAGCTCGGGACTCCCACGATCGGGGTCGTCGGTGGGCTCCATGACCGGGGGTTCCTCGAGGTTGTTCGAGGGCAGGAACGAGAGGAGGTAGCGGACGTCGTCGAGACAGGCCTTCTCGTCGGGAGCCACGAACGTGGCCACTCCCGACTTGGTGGCGTGGCTCATGGCCCCGCCGAGCTCCTCGATGCTCACGTCCTCGCCCGTCACGGTCTTGACCACGTCGGGGCCGGTGATGAACATGTGGCTCGAGCCGTTCACCATGAAGATGAAGTCGGTCATGGCCGGGGAGTAGACGGCGCCACCGGCGGCGGCACCCAGGATCACGCTGATCTGAGGGATGACGCCCGAGGCCTTGACGTTCCGGTAGAAGATGCCGCCGTAGAAGTGCAGGCCCACGACACCCTCTTGCACCCGGGCGCCACCACCGTCGTTGAGCCCGATGACGGGGACGCCGATGGACTCGGCCAGGTCCATGACCTTCTGGATCTTCTCGCCGTACACCTCGCCCAGTGACCCGCCGTACACGGTGGCGTCCTGGCTGAACAGGCACACCCGACGCCCGTCGACGGTGCCGAAACCGGTGATGACCCCGTCGGTGTAGGGCCTTTTGTCCTCGAGGCCCATGCCGTGCGCCCGGTGGCGGGCGAGCAGGTCGAGCTCCTGGAAGGAGCCCTCGTCGAGGAGGTACTCGATTCGCTCCCGGGCCGTCATCTTGCCCCGGGCGTGGTGGCGCTCCACGGCGTGGGGCGGTCCGGCGTGCAGAGCCTCCTCCCGCCGGGCCTTGAGCTCAGCCAGGCGCTGGGACATCGGGTGGTCCATGGCCGCCAACGCTACGTCAGCTCAGGAAGCGCTCTCCCGACGCGCTGCCGTCCCAACGAGCGTCGCGTCTTGTGACCGATGAGTCACAAACTGTTGAGATTTCGGTGCACAACTGGAACGCGTTCCCGCAAGATAGGGTGCGAGGGGGCGTTCCTCAGGGGCGCCGAAGGGTGGCGCGGACGGCCGTGCCCGGGCCTCTACGCAGGCGGGACGGGGGGACAGGGTCGGCCGTGCGGTAACGGGGGAGGCATAGGTGGCGCGACTCGAGGTTGCCGACGTCGAAGTGCGCTTCGGCGGGGTGCTGGCGCTCCGGGGCGTCGACCTGGAGGTCGACGGCGGCACGGTCACCGGCCTCATCGGCCCCAATGGAGCCGGCAAGACCACCCTGTTCAACGTGGTGACCGGGCTCCAGAAGGCCCAGACCGGCAGGGTCCGACTCGACAACCACGACCTCACCGCCCTCCCCCCCCACCGACGGGCCAGGCTCGGCGTCGCCCGCACGTTCCAGCGTCTCGAGGTGTTCGGCTCCCTGACCGTCCGGGAGAACCTCCTGGTGGCGGCCGAGATCCGCCGGCGCTGGTCGAGAGACGGGTCGAACCCCCGCCGGGTGGCCGACGAGGTCATCCACCAGGTCGGGCTGGCGGCGGTGTCGCGGGTGCGGTGCGACACCTTGCCCACCGGCATGGCCCGGCTGGTCGAAGTCGGCCGGGCGCTCGCCACCAAGCCCACGGTGCTGCTCCTCGACGAGCCGTCCTCGGGCCTCGACGACAACGAGACCGACGAGCTCGGCGCGCTGCTCACCCGCCTGGCCGGCCAGGGTATGGCCGTGCTGCTGGTCGAGCACGACGTCGAGCTGGTCATGGCGGTGTGCAGCCGGATCCACGTACTCGACTTCGGGCACATCCTGGCTGTCGGCTCCCCGGCGGAGATCCAAGCCGACCCCGAGGTGCGCGCCGCCTACCTGGGCACCGAGCAGCCCGACGCCGACGAGCCGGAGGTGGCTGGTGCCCTCCGCTGATGCCGTGACGCCACCGTCGGCACCGGCAAGGGCAGGGACGGCCCTGCTCGAGCGCCGCCAGCCCCCCGTGATCGAGCTGCGCGCCGTACGAGCCGCGTACGGCCGCATCGAGGTCCTCCACGGCATCGACCTGGCCCTTCCCGCCGGCATGGTGATGGCCCTGCTCGGGCCCAACGGTGCCGGGAAGTCCACCGTCCTCAAAGTGACGAGCGGCCAGCTCGCCCCCACCTCGGGTTGCTTCCACGTGATGGGCCGCCACGTGAACGGGATCGCCCCCGACGCCTTGGCCCGGGCAGGAGTGTGCACCATCCCCGAAGGCCGGGCCATCTTCCCCAACCTGACCGTGGCCGAGAACCTGCGGATCATGACCTACGGGGGATCGAGCAAGCGCGAGGTCGAGGAGCGGGCCTTCGCCCGCTTCCCGCGCCTCTCCGAGCGGCGCCGCCAGCTGGCCGGCACGTTGTCGGGCGGCGAGCAGCAGATGCTCGCCATGGCCCGGGCCCTGTCGAGCGAGCCGGCGGTGCTCCTCCTCGACGAGATCTCCATGGGCCTCGCCCCACTGGTGGTCGACAACCTGTACTCCGTCGTCTCCGCCATCGCCGCCGAGGGCGTGGCCATCCTCCTCACCGAGCAGTTCGCACGCGCCGCCCTGGCGGTGGCCGACCGGGTAGGGCTGGTCAGCCAAGGGCGCGTCGTGGCCGAAGGGCGCCCCGACGAGCTGCCCGACGACCTGGCCGCCGCCTACCTCGGTGGCCTCCAGGCCAAGGGGGGATGATGGGCAGGCGCTTCATGGGGACCTCCGGGCTCGCCGTGGTCACTCTCGTCAGCGGGTTCGTGCTGGCCGTGGGCAGCGCGGCATGGGCGCAGTCGGGGGACTCGGGATCGAGCTCCTCGTCCGGCTCGAGCTCGACGGCGAGCTCGGGGCAGAGCGACCTCGGTGGCTGGACGCTGAACTCGACGGCGGCGGGCGTGAGCGTCTGGTACGAGCAGCCCAACCTTCCCATCCCGGCCACGCCGACCCTCGAGTTCGACCTCGGCTACTCGCAGGCGTCGTTCAACGCCGGGCCGGTGGGCAACGCCAACGGGGCGGTCCTCTGGCCCGGGGCGGTGGTCGCCGGTGGCGGGAGCGAGCTGCCGCTGCTGCTCGACCCCTACCTGGAGCAGTACGCCCCCTCCCTTGCGCCCGCCCTGGAGCCGCTGGTGCCGACGTCGGTGGACTACCCGGCCGAGACCACGAGCGCCTATCCCCAGGGACCGGACAGCGCCACCAACGACGACGGCACGGTGGCCATGAACTCCTCGGCCGACGAGAACTCGAGCCAGGCCAACTCGTCGCTGGGCATCGTGGGCGGGACGGCCGCCCAGTCGGGGCTGCCGGCCGGGATGCTCACCGTGCAGGCCGTGGGCTCGAGCGTCGAGGACACCGTCGACAACATGGGCAACGCCGATTCCACCGCCTCCTCGACCCTGCACGGCATCAGCTTCGCCGGGGGCCTGATCACCATCGGCGAGCTCACCACGAGCGCCGAGGCGACGAGCGACGGCAACCAGGGCCAGGTGTCGGGGTCGAGCTCGGCGGTGGGGATGACCATCGCCGGCGAGCCGGTCAGCATCGACTCGAGTGGGATCCACGTGCTGGGCAACAGCGAGAACCTGCTCGGATCGCTCGTCCCGACGGTGGACCAGATCCTGGCCACGGCCGGGATCACCATCACCCTCACCAACCCCACCGACACGATCTCGGGAGCCTCGGCCGAACGCCAGCTCGACGGCCTGGCCATCACGATCAACCTGTCCACGTTCGACAAGGACCTGGACCAGCTCCTGGCCGAGCTGCCCAGCTCGATCACGAGCGTGCTCGACCAGCTGCCCGTCCCCACCCCCTACGAGCAGTCGTTCACCTTCGACCTGGGGTGGGTCAACGTAGAGGCGGCCGCCACGCCACCCTTCGAGCTGTCGCTCGGCAACCTGAACAGCGGGTCGGGCGGAAGTTCGCTGCTCCCGACCGGGACCTCGCCCTCGGCGGGCGGGTCCACGTTCACCCCGGGGACCACCGGCACGACCTCCCCCACCGGCAGCACCACCCTCCCCCAGGTGCCGTCCGGCACGGTCGTCCCGGCCGCCCCCGCCTTGTTCAAAGGGATCGGTACCGGTCTGATCGTCCTGGGCGCCGTCCTCGCCGCGCTCTTGGTGGGACTGCTCATGGGGACCGACAGCGCCGTGGGCCGACTGGCGCCGACCGTCCCGTGCGTGGGGGAGGATGTGGGCGACCTGGGTTGACGCCGATCCGCCCCCGAACCGATCCGTCCCCGACAGAGAGGAACCCGACATGGCAGGCGTGACCATCGCGTCGAGCGGTCAGTCGACACGCCAGGGCGCCACGGGCCGCTTGGTGGCGCTGGCTCGCGCCGTGGAGCGCTCCCGACGCCGACGGCAATGGGACGTGCGCCAGGTCATGCTGCTGGTGGGGGCCATCCTCATGGCCGTCGGGTTCCTGGCCATCGCCCTGGGATGGTGGGGGGCGGCCAACAGCACCTATGTGTTCCAGGAGATCCCCTACCTCATCTCCGGCGGCCTGCTCGGGGTGGCCATGGTGGCCGGCGGGGGCTTTCTCTTCTTCGCCGCCTGGCTGGTGCGCATGATCGAGGAGAACCGAGCCACGTCGGCGCGCCTGGCCCAGACCCTCGACCGGGTGGACCGGGCGCTTCTCAGCCTGGCTCCCGACGCCTTCCCGAGACCGCCGGCGGCGGGCGCCGCCAACGGCGTGGACACCGCTCCCCCGCCACCGGCTCCGACCGGTCCGGGGGCGGGATCATCCGGAGGTTGGGGGTGATCCGCGCCGCACTCGGCCGGCGCATGGGCCGTTGGGTCGGCGACGGCCAATGGCGGCGCGTCACCCTGGCGCTCGTGGCGGTCGCACTGCTCACGGGCGCCTGCGGGTCACGGCTGACCGGGCAGGCCCTGCAATTGGCCGAGGGCTCGAGTCACAACGGCTCGACCGGCTCGACGGGCTCGACCGGCTCGACCGGCTCGACGGGCACGGGGACCACCGCCGGCTCCACGTCGTCGGGAACGGGGAGCACGGGATCGACCGGATCCACAGGGTCGTCGAGCGCCGCCGCCACCTCGAGCGGGTCGCACTCGGGGACCTCGACGAGCTGCAACTCCTCGAACAACGGCGGTGCCACGGCCACCGGGGTGACCGCCGACCAGATCTCCATCGGCAACATCACGAGCATCACCGGGGTGGCCCCCGGGCTGACCGAGAGCGCACGCGACGCCACCGAGGCATTCGCCGCCTATGTCAACTCGATGGGTGGCATCTGCGGGCGCATGCTCAAGGTCGACGCCTACGACGACGGCAACACTTCGAGTGGCAACTACTCGGCTGCCGAGCAGGCGTGCTCGAGCGACTTCGCCATGGTGGGCAACGCCTCGGGCTTCGACGACGGCAGTGCCTCGGCGGTGAGTTCCTGCGGCATCCCCGACGTGGCCGCCGAGGTGTCGACGCTGGCGGCCGGTGGCGTCGCCGACATCTACGGAGCCTCGCCCGGCAACTCCCAGTACTGGTCCACCGGGCCGGCCGTGTGGTTGAAGAGCCAGTACCCGAACGCCATCACCCACGCGGCGATGATCTATCTGGACGTGCCCGCCACCGAATCGCAGGCGACCAACGAGATGAACACCTACCAGACGGTGGGCTTCAAGTACATCTACACGGCGTCGGTCTCGCCCACCGAGCCGAACTACGCCCCTTACGTGGAGGACATGGCGAACGCCGGCGTCCAGTACGTCACCGAGTACTCCGACGACAACTCGGCTGCCCGGCTGGCCGAGGCCATGCAGCAGGCCAACTTCACCCCCCAGGTGGTCGACTGGTTCTCGGAGATGTACACGCCGGACTTCCTGTCCGAGACCAATGGCGCCGCCGACGGCAACCTGGTGCTCATGGCCACCGCCCCCTACGAGGAGGCCTCCTCCAACCCCGGGCTCGAGCTCATGGAGTCGTGGATGAACCGGGTGTCGCCGGGATGGACGCACGACATCTTCGCCGAGTTCGCCTGGTCGGCCGGCCTGGCCTTCTTGCAGGCAGCCGAGGCGGTAGGGGGAGATCTCACCCGGCCCGCGCTCCTGGCCCAGCTGGCCAAGATCGGGACGTGGACGGGCGACGGAGTGGAGCCACCGGTGAACTTCGGGGCGAAGATCCCGACCGATTGCTTCTCGTACTTCAAGATCAATTCCTCGGGCAGCGGCTTCACCCGTGTCTATCCCTCGTCGGTCGGTTCCTACGACTGCACATCGGGAACCTTGTACCACTATTGATTAGCGTGTCGTGAGCTCGATCACCACGGAGACCGGGTGAAACAGAGGAGAGCCGTGAACCGAAGGCACACGTGAACGAGGAGAGCACGTGAACGCATTCCTCAGCTTCACGGTCATCGGCGTCGTCACCGGGGCTGCTTACGCCATCGCCGCCAGCGGGCTCGTCGTCACCTACGCGACCTCCGGCGTCTTCAACATCGCCCAGGGCGCCATCGGAATGGTCTTCGCCTACGTGTTCTGGCAGTTGGTGGACGTCTGGCACTGGAACATCCTGCTCGCCACGCTCGTCGTCGTGCTCGTGCTCGCCCCCGTCGCCGGCGCCCTCACCGAGGTCCTGTTCATCCGACGCGCCACCGGACAGGCCTGGTACGTCTCCATGGTCGTCACCATCGCACTGTTCGTCCTGCTGCTGTTCCTGGCCGACTGGGCATGGGGGGCCAACTTGCACGCCGCCCCCTCCTTCTTCGGCGACCGGGGATGGCACCTCACCTCCAAGGTGCTGGTCACCTGGCACGAGACCATCTCCATCCTCCTGGCCGGAGCCACGGCCGTATTCCTGCGGGTCCTGCTGTACCGAACCCGGGTCGGCATCGCCATGCGGGCGGTCGTCGACAACCGCGCCCTGGCCGGGTTGAACGGGGCACGACCGGCGTGGCTCGGCACCTTCTCCTGGGCCCTGGGGGCGGGTACGGGAGCCCTGGCCGGGATCCTCATCGCTCCGATCCTGGACAACCTGTCGGTCCTCGCCCTCACGTTCCTCATCTTCTATGCCTACGGCGCTGCCGTCTTGGGCCGGCTGCGCAGCCTGCCCTTGACCTTCCTCGGCGCCATGGTGCTGGGCCTGGCCTACTCGTACGCCGTGGGGTACCTGCCGCAGAACTCCTTCTTCGACTCCATCCCGATCTCGGGGCTGCGGGAGTCCCTGCCGGTGGTGATGCTCTTCGTCGTGCTGCTCGTGATGAAGCAGGGCAGCATCGAGGGCAGCCGGGTACGAGCCTTCCGGGAGTCGGTGGACGTGGCCCCGTTCACTCGGTCGCTGGTCACGGGGGTGCTCGTGGTCGTGGCCATGGCCATCGCCGTCAGCTTCATGTCCGTGGGCGACGTCGTCGACGTGGGCGAGGGAGTGGCCTTGGGGATCGTCGTGCTCTCACTGGTGCCCCTGGCCGGCTGGGGCGGACAAGTGTCGTTGTGCCAGATGACGTTCGCCGGACTGGGCGCCTTCGCCATGGCCCACGTCGACGGGGGGTCGTTCCTCGGCCTGCTGGCCGCCATCGGCCTTGCCGGCGTGGTGGGGGCCATCGTCGCCCTGCCGGCGTTGCGCCTCCGGGGCCTGTACCTGGCGCTCGCCACCTTCGCCTTCGCCTTCGCCATGGACAACATGTTCTTCCCCACCAACGTGGCCTTCACCTACGGCGGCACCATCCACGTCAACCGGCCGGGCATCTTCGGGCTCCACTTGGCCTCCAACGACTCGTTCACGGTCTTCCTCACCGTGGTGTTCTGCCTGTTGGCCATCGGGCTCCTGGCCCTGCGCCGGGGACCCTTCGGCCGGCTGCTTCTGGCCATGAAGGATTCCGAGGCGGCCTGCGTCACCCTGGGGGCCAACCTCACGCGCACCAAGCTGGCCGTGTTCGCCCTGTCGGCGGCCATCGCCGGATTGGGCGGTGCGCTCTATGGCGCCATGATCACCCAGCCCGGCGCCACGGACTTCGCCTCCGAGCAGAGCCTGCCCATTCTCCTCCTGGCCGTCGTCTTCGGCATGGCCACCACCAGCGGGGCCTTCTTGGGCGGGATCTCGTACTCGCTGGTGAGCACCAAGGTGCAGTCGCTGGCTCCGGGCATCCCCAACCTCCAATGGGCGCTCACCGGCCTGGCCGGCATCGGGATCACCATGAACCCGAGCGGCACCGTGCCCTACGTCGTGCGCATGTTCAAAGGACGCTTCGCCGGCCAGCCCCAAGCCGTCGTCGACCTTCCCGCCACAGCGCCGGCGGCCATGAGCGGCGTGGCGGCAGCCGGCACCGTGGCGGCGGTCACCCCGCCTTCGGGGACGGCCGCAGTGCCCACTTCGGCTTGACCCACGGAGGCCGGTGACGCCCGACACCCGGCGCTCCTCACCTTCTCGCTCGCGATCGGGCGTTTCGCCGTCCGGCCGGCCTGGCCGGCGTGCCCCGAGTGGGCGCCAACGGCGTGCCGACGCCAGACAGCTCGCCGAGGAGAGCCGAAGGACGCAGAGCGCAGGTCCTCGACTGGGGGTCCGCCTCCTCGCTGCGGGCCTCGTCGTGGCGGCAGCCGTCGCCGCCGTCGTGGTGGTCGTGACCGGTCGGAGCGGGCCGTCGCCCGACGCGACCTTCCGGACGTCGGTACGATCCGAAGCCGCCGACGTCGTGGTGACGGCCGGGTCGGGTTGGGTCGTCGACGACGACACCGGCACCGTCCGCCGCTTCGATGTGTCCTCGGGTGCATGGCAGGGCCCGCCCCGAAACGTGGCCAAGCGGCCCGTGGCGATCGCCGCCGGCTACGGCGAGTTGTGGGTGGCCGACGCCGTCGGCAACCAGGTGGTCAGGGTCGACACGCGCACCGGCGAGGCAGACGGATCACCGATCGCGGTGGGCGATGAGCCGGTGTCTGTGGCCACCGGCGAGGACGGTGTCTGGGTGGCCAGCCTGACGGCCGGATCGGTGAGCCTGATCGATCCCGCCACCGACGTGGTGGAAGCGTCGGCCGTGCTCCCCGACGGTGCCGTGCGGGTGGCCGTCGGCGATGGAGCGGTGTGGGTGACGGGAACGACCGACACCCTCACCCGGGTGTCACCCCATCCCGACGGGACCAGGCTCTCCTATCGCGTCGTCGACGTGGGACAAGAACCCATCGGGGTGACCACGTCGCCGGGCGCCGTCTGGGTGGCTGACGCTGAGTCGGGCACGGTCGACCGCGTCGACCCCACGACCTTGCGGGAGCGCACCTACCACGTCGGTGGTGACCCGGTCGCCGTCGCCGTCTACGACGGCCGGGTGTGGGCGGGTGATGGGCAGACGGCCGCGCTCACCGCGCTGAACCCCGAGACCGGCACCGAGGAGGGCAAGCCCGTCCACCTCCCCGGGGTGTTCCGGCGGCTCGTCCTCACCGGAGGGTCACTCCTGGCCGCGACGGCCAACCCCGGAGAGGTGGTGAACATCACTCCGGGCTGAGCCGTTGTCGGGTGGGCTCAGCGGTGCCCGCCCGGCGAAGCCGAGCCAGCCCGGGGCCCCGAACCCGGCCTGGGGTCGCCGCCACCCGAGCCGCCGGTCCCACCGGTCCCACCGGGCCCCGAGGTCGTGCCGCCGGAGCCTCCGCCCGAAGGCGGCGTGCCCTGGCCCGATCCCGAGTGCCCCGGAGCCGAGCCCCCCGAACCAGGGTGCGTGCCCTGGCCTCCCGACCCTGGGCCGCCGTGAGCGCCGGGAGACTCGGGCTGGCCTGGTTCCGGAGAGCCCGAGCTCGGGCTCGCCGGGCTTCCCGAAGTGGCGACACGGCCGGCGCACGCCTGGTGCACCGATGCCGGCTGGGAGCTCCAGCTCTGCGGGTTCTCGGCCAAGTCGCGGCACGACTGGTCGAGGGCCTGGCCGGGCTCGTCGCCGGCGGCGAGTCGATCGCCGTGGTCGAGGCGGGCGAGCTCGGCACTCAGTGCCTGCGTCGCCCGAGAGAGCGCCTGGGAATTGGGCGACCCCGAGGACAGGTCGTGCTCCAGCGTCGACACGTCCCCTTGGACCTGGGAAAGCGGGCTGGGCGTCACCGGGAGCCCGATGGCCTCGGCGAAACTGCGAACCGGCCCGGGCAGCGACACCCCGGCCGCTGCCGCACTTCCGGCGCCGGCCACGACGAGGCCACCGGTCACGGCCACGACCACCCAGGGACGGCGCACCAGTCGGTCGAAGGCGGAAGAAATCGACTCGCTGACGCGACGGCGCGTGGGCATCGACGCCACGGCGACGTAGAGGGCCCGCAGTCCCTGCTCGGGCGGCTCGACCTGCTCGGCGGCGAACACGGAGGACAGCTGCTCGAGCAGCTGGGTGTCGGCGGCGGTCTCGAGGGCTTCAGGCATCGAGGCCCTCCGTGACGATGCGCCGAAGGTGCTCGAGAGCGCGCGACTGGGCGGTCCGTACCGCTCCGGGACGCTTGCCCAGCACGTCGGCCACCTGCTCGGTGCTCAAGCCGGCGACGACGCGCAGTTCGAGCAACTCGCGCTCTTTGGGACCGAGGCGTTCGAAGGCGGCGCGCACCTGCATGTGCTCCACGCCCGTCATGGCCGAGTCCTCCGGTGCCGGATGCACGGCGACGACGGCATCCTGTGAGGCAGCCTCCACGGTGCGCCCCGAGCGAGCCACGCCGCGGTGGTGGTCGGCGACGACGTGACGGGCGATCCCGAACACCCAACCGTCGAAGCCGGCCGGTCCGAGGCGGAAGCGACCCACGCCCCTGATCGCCCGGGCCATGGTCTCGTTGACCAGGTCCTCCGCCTCGGCCGGCCCGGCGCGACGGACGACGTAAGCCCGCAGCCGCGGGTACACGGAGCGGTAGAGGGCCTCCCAGGCCACCACATCCCCGCTTCGTGCCGCCTCGACCAGCTTCGCCTGGCTGGCGTTCTCGTCCATCGCATCCTCTAGGGCATCGCAGGACCGGACCGCTTGTCACACAATTCTTCGACCGATTCCCGGCGAACTTCACCGGCTTCCTCCCTGGAACCCCGGCTGAGCCTGGTCGAGGCCCCGTCACGGGGCCTCGAGGCGAGAAATCCTGTGACACGGCTGGCGCCGGTGCGATGTACCCCGGTGAAAGGACCATCACCCGCGCCCGGGGCCTCATGGCGGGGTCTGAAGGAAGAAAAGGCCTGGGGACCGATCGGCAACGGGAGGCAACGCCAGTGATCCGTCAATCAATCGAACGATTCCGAGCTGCTCGTCCGAGCAGACGGCTGGTGAAGGGCCTGGCGGCGACGGGCGTCGCCGGCGGGCTCGTGCTCGGTGGAGCGGGCGTCGCCTCGGCGGCGGGCGCCTTCACCCCTGGGCACCACCACCGCTACGGGCTGTCCGGCGTGGTGCAGTCCACCTCGGCGAACAGCTTCGTCCTGGGCCTTCGCCACGACCGCACCGCCACCGTCGACACCACCGGGTCGACGACGTACTCGGAGCCCGGCACCACGCTCACCCCGACCGGGGTCACCACCAACGAGGACGTGCTCGTCGTCCCCGTCCCGGGGAGTCGCACGACCGGGCCGGCCCCGAGCGCCTTCACGGTCACCGCCAAGCGGGTGGTGATCCTCGTCGAGCGGGTCACGGGCACGGTCCAGGGCCTGACCGGGACCGGCTTCACCCTCCAGACGTGGGGAACCCACACCGTCGACGTCATCACGTCGGGGTCGACGACCTACACGCAGGACGGATCCACCGTCTCCGGCGTGTCCCCGAACGAGCGCGTGTTGGTGGTCGGCACGCCTGACCCGACCGTGACCGGCGCCCTCGACGCCATTTCGGTGCACATCCTGGGCAACTGGCCGACGGCGAGCAACTACACCTCGGCGACGACCAACAACGCGCCCACGTGGACCCCGCCCGGCGCCACGACGTCCTCCACGACCACCTCGCCCACCGAGGTGTCCGGCGCGGTCCAGTCGGTGTCCACCACCGATGACACCATCACCCTCATCGACGCACGAAGCGGCGATCCCGGCTGGCAGAACGGTTCCGACCCCCCCGGGCAACAGAACGGCTCGACGACCACGATCGACGTGACCGACACCACCACCTACAGCGACCCGTCGGGGCAGGCCACGTTGAACGACGTGCAGCCCGGTGACCACATCACCGCCAAGGGCACGGAGACCAACGGCACGTTCACCGCCACCTCCGTGTTCATCGCGCCGGCCGGCTCGACCAACCCGTGCGCCGGCCCGGGCGGGAAGGGATCGCCTGGATCCGCACCAGACGCCGAAGTTTCCGGGGGCCCGGGTTCGCCCACCACGACGGGCGACTTCGGGGGGCACCCGGGCCAGCCCGGTCCCGGTCCGGGCGCGGGCGGAGGCGGCGGGGGCCCGGGGCCATCAGGTCCAGGGGGCGGCCCGAGGCACTGACCCCGCCGAAACCGACGGCCTCATTCCTGGACGAGCTCGATCAGTGTCCCCAGTGCACCCTTCGGGTGCACGAAGGCCACGGTCGTTCCTCTCGAGCCGGGGCGGGGCGCCTCGTCGATGAGCCGGCCACCGGCATCGCGCACGGCTTGCAGAGCCTCGGCGCAGTCGGCGACCCGGTACCCGACGTGGTGAAGCCCCTCTCCCCGGCGCTCCAGGAATGCGGCCACCGGTGAGTCCGGACGGGTGGGGCTCACGAGCTGGATGTAGGACTGAGCCACAGCGATGAGGGCCTCCTCGACCCCGTCGGACTCCACCCGCTCCCGGTGGGTCACTTCAGCTCCGAAGCTGCGGCGGTAGTAGTCGACGGCGGCATCGAGGTCGGCCACGGCGATGGCGACGTGGTCGATCTCGGTGAGCAGCCCGGAGCCGGCGGTGTGCTCCGGGCTCATGCGTGTCTGCGGAACGAGGTGATGCGGCTCTCGCCCACCCGGGCCCGCAGTTCCGGGTCGTCGATGCCCAGTCCCTCTTCCGGGGCCAGCGCCAGCACGGCGATCTTCCCCTCGTGCAGGTTGCGGTGCACCTGGAAGGCGGCCTCCCCCACCTCCTCGAGCGGGAACACCATCGACATGGTGGGCACGACCCGCCCGTCACAGATGAGCTGGTTGGCGTCCCACGCTTCGCGGTAGTTGGCGAAGTGCGAGCCCTTGATGGTCTTGAGCTTCATCCACAGGTGGCGGTTGTCGTACTCGATCATGTAGCCCGAGGTCGCCGCACAGGTGACCACCGTGCCACCCCGCTTACAGGCGAACACCGAGGCCCCCATGGTCTGGCGCCCGGGGTGCTCGAAGACGATGTCGGGGTCGTCACCGACGAGACCGCGCACGTCCTTGCCGAAGCGTCGCCACTCGGCCTCGTCCTGAGTGTGCTCGTCCGACCAGAACCGGTACCCGGCCGCTCTGCGGTCGATGACCGCCTCGACGCCGAGCTCGTTCAGGAGCTTGGCCTTCTCGGGGCTCGACACCACGCCCACCGGGACGCCCCCGCCGTTCAGGACGTGCTGCACGGCGTAGCCCCCGAGCCCACCCGAGGCTCCCCACACCAGCACCCGGTCTCCCTGCTTCATGGCCGCCCCGTGGCGCGACACCAGCATGCGGTAGGCGGTCGAGTTGCACAGGGCGTTGACCGCCGCCTCCTCCCAGCTGAGGTGGGTGGGCTTCGGCATGAGCTGGTTGGCCTTCACCAGCGTCAGGTCGGCCAGTCCGCCGAAGTTCGACTCGAAGCCCCAGATGCGCTGGTTGGACGCCAGCATGGAATCGTCGTGGGCGGAAGGATCCTGGTCGTCGACGTAGTTGCAGTGGATGGTGACGCGGTCTCCGGGCTTCCAGTTCCGGACGGCCGAGCCCACTCCGATGACCACGCCCGAGGCGTCGGAGCCCACCACGTGGTAGTCGAGGGCGTGTCGGGCGCCCCACTTGCTCTCCTTGCCCAGCCGGTCGAGGAAGGCGAAGGTGGGTAGGGGCTCGAAGATCGCCGTCCAGACCGTGTTGAAGTTGATGGCTCCGGCCATGACGGCCACGTACGCCTCGTCGGGAGCCATCTCGGGGACGGGCACTTCCTCCACGTGCAGGGACTTGCGAGGGTCCTTGTCGGCCGAATCGACGCCGGCGAACATGTCCGCCTCGTCACGCCGGACGAAGGCCGCCCGGTAGGACTGGGGCAAGGGGACGCCAGCCAGCTCCTCGCCGCTCGCCCCGGACAAGATGGCCTCTCGGAACGCCTGCATGGCGCAGCACCATACCTCGGCGACCTGCGCCACCCTCCGTGGCTACCCGTAGAATGCACGGCACCAGGCAGCCCGTCGGGCCGTCGCAGACCTTGTCGGAGGTTCCCTCCATGCCCGGTTCGGTCATCGTCGCAGGCGCTCGCACTCCCATCGGCAAGTTGTCGGGGGCGTTCGCCGGTTTCAGCGCCATGGACCTCGGCGCTCTGGCCATCACCGCAGCCCTGGAGCGCGCCGGGCTGTCGCCCGACGCCGTCGACTACGTCTTCATGGGCCAGGTCCTCCAAGCCGGCCAGGGCCAGATCACCGCCCGTCAGGCCGCGGTCAAGGCAGGCATCCCGATGACGGTGCCCGCCACCACCGTCAACAAGGTGTGCCTGTCGGGGCTCAACTCCATCTACTTGGCCGACTTGCTCATCCAGTCGGGCGAGGCCGAAGTGGTCGTGGCCGGCGGTATGGAGTCGATGACGAAGGCGCCACACCTGCTCCCCGACGCCCGCGCCGGGTACCGCCTCGGGGACGGCACCCTCGTGGACTCGATGATGTACGACGGCCTGTGGTGCCAGTTCGACCACTGCGCCATGGGACTGGGAACCGAGCGCTACAACAAGGAAGCGGGGGTGACCCGGCAGGAGCAAGACGCCTTCTCGGCGCTCAGCCACGAGAGGGCGGCCGCCGCCATCAAGGAGGGTCGACTGGCCGAGGAGATCGTCGCCGTGTCGGTCCCCCAGCGCAAGGGCGAACCAGTGGTGGTGGACACCGACGAAGGTGTGCGGCCCGGCACCACCGCCGAGTCCCTGGGGTCGCTCAAGCCCGCCTTCGATGCGTCGGGCACCATCACCGCAGGCAACGCCAGCCAGATCTCCGACGGAGGCGCCGCCGTCATCGTCACCTCCCGAGCCAAGGCCGAGTCCCTCGGCGTCGACGCGCTCGGCGAGGTGGTGAGCTACGGGCAGGTGGCCGGGCCCAACGCCTCGCTCCTCCTGCAACCCGCCGCCGCAGCGCGCCTCGCCCTCAGCAAAGCCGGCAAGACGCCTGGCGACGTCCAGCTCTGGGAGATCAACGAGGCCTTCGCCGCCGTGGGCATCGCGTCGATGCGCGACCTCGGGATCACCGAGGAGATCACCAACGTGAACGGCGGCGCCATCGCCCTCGGCCACCCCATCGGCATGTCCGGCACCCGCCTGGCGCTCACCGTGTTGCACGAGCTGGGCCGCCGGGGCGGGGGTCTCGGTGTCGCCTGCCTGTGCGGAGGCGGTGGCCAGGGGGACGCGCTGGCGGTGCGCACGCTCGGCTGACGGCCGGGCTCGTGGGTGGGCTGTTCAGGTAGGCAGCTGGGCCTTCGGGTCCGTCGCGGCCGGGACGGCCCGGGTCGTCCGGGCCGGGCCACCGAGCAGCGCCGGGTGGAGCTGGGCGTCGAAGGTCTGGACGAAGCGGCGTAGCGGACCGGGAAGCGAGATGCGAGTGCCTCCGGGCCAATGCCCACCGGTCCTGACCACCACGGCGTTGTCCTTCACTCTCACCGAAGACACTCCGTGCTCTCCGGCGAGCACGGAGTGGAGGAACACGGCCAGGGCGCACCGAAGGGAATTCTCATGCATCCCTCTCACCCCGAGCGCCTCGAGCCGGGAGGCGATCTGGACGGGGTGGTCGCCGAGGGACGAGAGGAGCATCCGGGTCTCGGCCTTGAGGTGTCGTCGACTGCGTATGGCGACGGGAGCCACGCCGCACCTCCTCCCAGGGGGTTCGGCCGGGAACACCCGTCCCGAACCCCTCTTGCGGTCGGAAAGAGCCGACGAGGGAGGTCCCCGTGGGCGCTCGGCCGGGCCCATCGACCGGTCCCCCGGGGGGGTCACACCCGGCGGGTACGGTTTCCCGAACGGGCTGCGGCCCGGGTCAGGGGAGTCGTATTCCAAGAGGTGCATCGTTCCAAGAGGTGCATTGCCATCCATTGATCCCATGAGCATTCGAGCGGTCGCCCTCGGCGGCGCAAGGGCGGGCACGTGAGCGGGCGCCGCCGCCCCACCTCGACGTCGACCTTCGGCGTGGGCAGGCGCGAGTCGCACGACGCCAGCGACTTCTACGGGCGCTTCACCCGGCCCGAGCTGAGCGACGACGACGCTGTCTTCCGCTCGCCCCTCGAAGCCAAGATCGTGGTCGGTGACGCCAGGCGCATGGACGAGGTGGAGGACGCCTCGGTGGCGCTGGTGGTGACCTCCCCGCCCTACTTCGCCGGCAAGGAGTACGAAGCGGCTCTCGGGGAACGACACGTGCCCGCCAGCTACCTCGAGTACCTGGCCATGTTGCGCGACGTCTTCGCTGAGTGCCGCCGGGTGCTCGAGCCCGGCGGGCGTATCGCCGTCAATGTGGCCAACCTCGGTCGCAAGCCCTACCGGTCGCTCTCGGCCGACGTCATCGGCATCCTCCAGGACGACCTCGGACTGCTGTTGCGAGGCGAGGTGGTGTGGGTGAAGGCGCGCGGCGCCACCGGGTCGTGCGCCTGGGGTTCGTTCTGCAGCCCGGCCAACCCGGTGCTGCGCGATCTGACCGAGCGGGTCGTGGTGGCCAGCAAGGGCCGCTTCGACCGGGCCCTCTCACCGGCGCGCCGTCGGGCCCTCGGCCTTCCCCAGGAACCGTCGGTCACGAAAGACGAGTTCATGGAGGCCACCACCGACGTGTGGGAGATCCCCGCCGAGCGGGCCACCCGGGTCGGGCACCCCGCTCCCTTCCCGGTGGAGCTCCCCCAGCGCCTCATCGAGCTCTACACCTACCGCGGCGACCTGGTGCTGGACCCCTTCGTCGGGTCGGGGACGACGGCCGTGGCGGCGGTGCGCACAGGACGGCGGTACGTGGGATACGACACCGAGTCGCGCTACGTCCGCATCGCCGAGCGCAGGGCCGAGGAGGAGCGGGCTCGGGTGCTTCGCACCGAAGACGGCGAGCAGCGGTCGCGATCGAGCGCCCGCGAGCAGGCTGCCGAGCTCGTGGCGGCGGCGGGATTTCGCGACGTGGACAGCTCGGTCCGCCTGGAAGCCGGCGTCGAGGTGAGCCTGACCGGACGCGACGCCGGGGGAAGGCGCTGGTTCTTCGACGTGTCGGGGACGCTCGGCACCATCCGGGGCGGGCTGCGCCGGGCCGAGGAACTGTGGAGCGCGCTGGGGCGTGCCGCTGTGGTCCACGCCGCCTATCCCGAGAACCCACTCGTCCTCCTCACCACCGAGGCGCCGCCGCCGGGCAGCGCCGGCGACCGCGCCTGGCGGGCCCTGCACGCCCCCGATGGTCCCGGTGCCCTGCCCGCCGTGTACGACGTGATCGAGCTCGAGTCGGAGCAAGCCCTGGCCCGGCTCCGCGCCCTGGCCAGGAGCGGCCGACGGGCTCGTGCCCGATGACCGCACCATCGTCACCGAGCTCGGCACGGCGCTCGGCATGCTCGGTTTCGACACCCCGGGGGCAGCACTGGCGGCGCGTCCCGACGAGTTGGCGCTGGACGCGGCGGACTGGGAACGCCTGACCGAGCTGCACAGGGGCGGTCGCTTCCCCGACGAGTTCGCCACTGCCTTCGCCAACGGCACGGTGTTCCTCCACGCCCCCGACGCCCTGCGGGGACGCAAGCCGTTGCTCATCGAGTGGACGGGTGGACGGCGTCCACCCGGTGACGAAGTGGCACCCGTGGACCTCCGCGTCGACCACGTCTACCTGGTGAGCTGCAAGTACCTGTCGCGTACGATCGCCAACCCGTCGCCGGCGCGCCTGTTCGACGGGCTGCTCGCCACCACCGGGGACTGGGGGGCGGGCGACTGGTACGAAGAGGTGGCTCCAGCGCAGTACCGGGCCCTGTACCTGGCGTGTCGCGCCGCCACCGGGCTCGACGACCTGCCCGACGCTCCGGCCGAGATGACGGCGACGGAGCGTCAGCGCTTGCGCCGGGCGCTTCCCGGACGGACCTATCCACCCGAAGCCCGAGCCGCCTACGCCGCGCTGTGCCGACAGGTGAGCATCGTCTCGGCCGAGCGCTGGGCCACGAACGCATCGAGCATGCAGGCCCGGGAGCGCCTGGCGTGGCGCTTGCTGCGCATCGGCAACGCGCCCTACTTCGTGCTCGGTGTCGATCCACGACGGCCGCTACGGCTGCGGGTCGCCAGCCCCTGGGACTGGCGACAGGCGTTCGCGTTGCTCGGTGTCGAGATCCGCCCCGCCGAAGCCGGCCAGCCGCAAGTCGACTGGACCATCCGCTTCCGCCACCGCCGCAGCGGTGACGCCGGGGAGGTGCGCGGACACGTCGAGGTGCGCTGGAGCCACGGCCGTTTCGCCCAACCACCAGAGGCGAAGGTGTACGTCGACACGCCGAGCGACCGGCTGCCCGGTTACTTCCCCATCGACGGGGCGCGGGCACAACCCGAGCTCTGGTGTTGAGTGATCACACCGAAGTGGGCTTTCGCTGACGCGATGTGGTCGTGCAGGTGCGGGCGGTGACGGCGCCCGACAACGGAGTCGCACAATCGGGTACCGTCCACGTGGCGGCGCAAGGTGGCCGATTCGGCCCCGTTTCCCTCACAGGAGGCGGCCGGCCGAGGCTGCCTGAGCTCGAAGGCGGGGCGGGGGGAGTGGACATGGGGGCCGCAGGGACGCCAGCCACCGCGTAGATCGCCTGGCCCGGCACCGGCGCGGCACGCCCCCCGAACGCGTCGGTGCCGGGTCGGCGCTTCCGCTGTCTCAGGCGTCCACTTCGCGCCGGCCTTCGAGGGCTCGCCCGAGCGTGAGCTCATCGGCGTATTCGAGGTCGCCGCCGACCGGCAGTCCGCTCGCCAGTCGGGTCACCTTGAGCCCGAGCGGTTTGAGCTGGCGGGCCAGGTACATGAGGGTCTGCTCTCCTTCGAGGTTGGGGTTGGTACCGAGGATGACCTCCTTCACCCCTTCGTCGTCCAGACGCTCGAAAAGCTCGCCCATGCGCAGCTGCCCGGGCCCGACACCTTCGATCGGGTTCAGCGCCCCGTGCAGCACGTGGTAGCGGCCCCGGAACTCCTGGGCCTTCTCCAACGCCACGATGTCGCGAGGGTCCTCCACCACGCACAGGACGCTGCCATCGCGCCGGGAATCGGAGCAGATGTTGCAAAGCTCCCCTTCGGCCACGTTGAAACAACGCGGGCACAGCGTGACCCGCTCCTTCACGGCCACGATTGCCTCCGCCAGCCGCACGGCGTCCTCGGGCGCAACCTTGAGCAAGTGGAAGGCGATGCGCTGAGCGGACTTCGGCCCGATTCCCGGCAGACGGCCCAGCTCGTCGATGAGCGCCTGCATCACGACGCCGTAGGCCATCACACCTCCTCAGCGCCCGGGAACACCTGCTTCAGTCGCTGTTCGGGGGAGAGCCCGGCCCCGGCCGGCTCGGTCTCGGCGGCCAGGACGACCGGGTCGAGCAAGGCCTGGTCGTCGTCGCTCAACTCCACCTCCGGCTCGGCCGGCGACGACGGGGCAGGTGCCCGGCGCCCGGTCGACGCCGCCGCCGGCGCCTCCTCGTCCACGACGAGGCGCAGCGGGACCGACGTCCCGAACCGAGTACCGAGCAGCTGCTCCACTTCGAGACGGACCTCCTCGCAGTAGGAGCGGTGGGTGTCGTTGGGCAGGGCGAAGACGGCGGCACCGTCCTCGACGGCCAGGAAGCGCCCCACTCGAAATCGGGCCCGGGCCCGGTTGGAGAGCTCGGTGAGCAGACCGTCCCCCCAGGCCTGGACCAGTTCGTCGCGCGAGGGCATGGTCGCCGTCGTCGTCGACTTGCCCTCAGCCGCTGGCGCCGGGACGGGAGCAGCCACCGTGGCGGACGAGGCCGCCCGGGGTGGCTCGGGCGCTCCTCGCCCTTCGCCCTCCCGGCCGGGGTCCGGATCCTCCGACCGCTGCCGGGCCTGGCGGCGCAAGGCACCCAAACTCTGGCGGGCGAGCTCCGGCCCCGACGAGGCCGGCCGCGGGTCGGCCGACGTCGACCGTGGTTCGAAGGACTCGGCGGTGACGTCGGGAGCGGCCGGCGGTGGCGCTCCCCCGGTCAGGGCGCGCTCGAGCCGGTCGATGCGCTCGAGCAACGCCGCGTTCGAGTCGTCGGCCTCGGGATGGGCCAGGCGGACGAGGGCGGCTTCGAGCGTCACGCGCGGATCAGGCGCGTCGCGCATGTCGATCTCGGCTCGACCGAGCGTCTCCATGGCCCGCACCACGGCCGGTAGCCCCATTCTCCGGGCCATGTCCGCCACCGGGGCGCGCTCGTCCTCGGCCAGGGCCACCAACTCGGGAGCGACCGTGGACAGAAAGCCCTGACGGAGCTGCTCCACCAGGGCCACGCTCAAGGTGTGGACGTCGCGCCCCGCCGCGACTGCCTGGGACACCGCCACCAGGGCCCGGGCGGCGTCGCGCTCGGCCAGCGCCTGGCCCAGCTCGGCCAGGACGGGTACGTCGTCGTCGACCACCCCGGCGGCAGCCAGCTGGTCCAACGCGGACAAGGCGTCACGCGCCGATCCCCGGCCCTTGCGGACCGCAGCGGCCACGGCGTCGTCTCCGAGGGCGAGCCCCGCCGCGCTGCGCACGCCGCGGACCAGGGACTCCAAGGTGTCGGGCCCGAGGAGCCGGAACTCGTAGTGCTGGGTCCGGCTGCGAACCGTGGGCAGGACCTTCTGGGCATCGGTGGTGGCCAGGACGAAGACCACGTGGGCGGGGGGCTCCTCCAAGGTCTTGAGCAGGGCGTTGGAGGCAGCCGGAGAGAGCATGTGGACCTCGTCCACGATGTACACCTTGGAGCGCCCCGGCGTGCCCAGGGCGGCCCGGGCGACGAGGTCGCGCATGGCGTCGACGCCGTTGTTGGAGGCAGCGTCGAGCTCGTGCACGTCGAGCGACGTGCCCCGGGCGATCTCGATGCAGGAGTCGCACTTGCCGCACGGCTCGCCGTCCTCCGGCGCGGCGCAGTTGAGCGCCTTGGCCAGGATGCGCGCCGTCGAGGTCTTGCCCGTCCCCCGCGGTCCGCTGAACAGATAGGCGTGGGCGACCTTGTCCTGACGAACGGCGTTGCGAAGCGCCAGGCTCACGTGGTCCTGACCGAGAACCTCGTCGAAGCGCTGAGGCCGGAAACGCCGGTAGAGGCTTTGAAACTCGCTCTCGTGTCTCTCGGCGTCGGGCACCGCCGAAGACTACCGGCGAGCCTCGTGCACCCGGGCTCTTGGACATCGCCCGTGGCGGGCCCGGTGGTCGGTGCGACGGCCAGGTTGGCTACGGCACACGGCCTGACCCGCTGAGAGCTGCTGCCTTCCGGCCCTGACTCGGTTCACGGGCGACCGTTGCGCAGGACCCGGCCGCCGCACGGAGCACCGGGCCGCACCCCGGGGGCCTCGGGACGAGACGATAGCCTCGCTGCCGCCGCCCTCGGCCTCGACCGCCGGCGGCTCCGGAGGAGTGCGAGAGCGGCCGAATCGGCACGATTGGAAATCGTGTGACCTTCACGGGTCCGTGGGTTCAAATCCCACCTCCTCCGCTCACGAAGACCGCCGCCGTCTCAATGACACCGAGGGTCAGTTCACCCGGATTCCCGAGACGGCCAGTGACCGGGTATCCAGTCACCCGTCGGGTCGGTCGTCTGTCCGACCTCGATCAGATGACCATCGGGATCGCGGATGTAGCAACGGATCTCGTACTGGTGCTGTTTCGGCGGCGTCAGGAATTGCGCTCCCCTTGCGCTCCACTCGGCGTACACGGCGTGGATGTCTGCGACTCGAATGTTGAGAAAGCTGCTCACCCGGTCGGGGTCACGGGGCGTCTCCAGGGTCACCGAGGGCTTGTCGTCGGTCGGACCTCCGCCGACGTTGATGATGATCCAGCTGTTTGCGAGCTCGACGTAGGTCGGCTCCGGTGAGAAGACCACCCTGCCGCCGAGCACTTCGGTATAGAAGTGGACGGAGCGCTCGACGTCGTCCGACACGATGAAGTGGGCCAGGACGATTCTCTCTTCGGGGGGTGTGAGATCAGCCATCCGGCACCTTCCTGGAGGTCATCGTAGACCCATGCGACTGGGCGACTTTCGGCCCTCAACCGATGAGATCCTGGCCCGGTTTTCGTCTCAACGATGTCCGCCCAGGATCACCAGGAGGAGCGATGTCCACCACGAAGTCCACACTGAACAAGATCGCCACCGTCATCATCCCGGTCGCTGACCAGGACCAGCAGGTGGACTTTTACGTCGACAGGTTGGGCTTCACCAAGCGGATCGACGTTCCGTTCGGCGACCGATACCGCTGGGTGGAGGTCGGGATAGGAGAGGAGTCGACGACGATCGCGCTGGCACCACCGCCCGAGAACGGGTCGACGGGGAACCGCCAAACCGGGATCAGCTTGCAGACCGACGACATCGACGGGTACCACGCCCGTCTCAAGGGGGCGGGAGTCGACGTGGACGAAAGCGTCACCCGCCTAGGGGGTCCCGTCCCGCCGATGTTCTGGCTACGTGACCCGGAGGGGAACGCCCTGATCGTCGTGCAGTAGACGACTGGTCAGCGACGGCGGGGCTGCGACCAGGCGGGGGCGCGCTGCCTCCGCACGGTGCGTCTGCCCCTGGCCAGGTACTGCTCACGAGATCGCCGCTCGTCGCGGTCATGGCGCCGGCGCCGGCGCCACGACCGCCACGACACGAACCATTCGGGGACCACGACCACACCTGCGACAGCAACGACCGTGATCCCCAGGAACGCGAGCGACGGGAGGAGCGCCAGCGACGTGTGGGCGAAGGAGAACGGGGGGAGCACCCGTTCGAGCAGGGCGACTTCGCGACGCGCATCGGTACGGATGGGTGTCAGGTCCCGGGTGGCGCTCGTGGTCACCATGAGCTCGCTCACCACCACCCGGCCGACCTGGACCTCGAGCTTGTAGGCGCTGCCCACGGGGGGCTGGGACGAGGTGGTGGTGTCCACGAGCACGAAGGCGGCGCCCCCGGCCCCGGCCACGCCGGGCACCGAGAAGAGCGACGGGGACTTGGCCGCCTCGTCCTCCAGACTGGGAGCGGTCTTGAGCTCCTTTCTGTCGCCTTGCGCCACGCGAGCGGCCTGGGCGGCGGTCGGCAGGAGCTGGATGACCAAACCCGATTCCGGAGGAGCGTCGGAGGCGACGTACCACTCCCGGCCGTAGATGCCGCTGGCATGGGGATCGGACTTCGCCGCCTGGCGGGTGGTGGCGAAGGTGCTCTCGGACGGTTGGACCGACACCGATACCTGGGCGACGCGAGGGACCCCGGGCGTGGCGGTACGGGTGATCACCAGCCGTCCGAGGAGCTGGCGGTCCACCCGCGTCTGGGGGATGAGAAAGGCGTAGACGACGCCCGCCACCACCACGACGACAAGGGCGCGGGCCACTCTCTGCCGGGTGCTCCGCATCGGGCGGTAACACTAGCGACGGCCTAGGTTGGCCCGATGGTCAGCACCGCCGCCGAGGGCCGGACCCCGGCGTTGCCCGCCGACGACGAGGGCCTGATGCGCCTGGCCCTGGCGGAAGCGGATCGTGCCGCAGCGCACGACGACGTGCCTGTGGGCGCCGTGGTCGTGTCGGGTGGGGCCGTCGTGGCGGCACGGCACAACGAGCGCGAGCTGAGGGGCGACCCCACCGCCCACGCCGAGATCCTGGCCCTTCGGGACGCCGCGGCCCGGGCCGGGACCTGGCGCCTCGAGGACACAACGGTGGTGGTGACGCTCGAGCCCTGCCCGATGTGCGCCGGGGCGCTCGTCGCCTCCCGGGTGGGCCGGCTCGTCTTCGGCGCCGCCGACCCCAAGGCCGGCGCCTGCGGCTCGCTCTACCAGCTGTGCGCCGATCCACGACTCAACCACGAGCTCCCCATCACTGCGGGCGTCCTGGCCGAGGAGTCAGCCGACCTCCTCACCCGGTTCTTCGCCGCTCGCCGTTCGAGCCAGCCGGCTGATTGAGGCCCGGGGCCACGCAGGTCAGCGGATAGCCTCTCGGGGTCCGGAGGAGTGCGAGAGCGGACGAATCGGACGGTCTCGAAAGGTGATCGGATCCTTTTCACGGCTCGTCGGTATTCACCAACGTACGCCGTGACCTGCACCTTTGTTCCCACGCTCTACCGGTCTTACCCGCCGCTCCCGGAGATTCGCAGGGAGTTGTTGCTCCGGTTGTTGCTCCGAATCCGGATGGCGAGGGCCGCTCACGATTGCTCCAGTCGTTCTTTGAGCCGCTGGCCTGACCTAGGGTCCCGGCGTGTCGCACCGTGTCGGTACGGTGTGCGACGATGTTGCAGATGGGGCTGGTGGGGTGATGGGGGACCGCAGCAGCATCGAGTGGACCGAGGCGACCTGGAACCCGACGACGGGCTGTGATCGCACCTCGCCGGGCTGCGACCACTGCTACGCCATGACCCTCGCCAAGCGTCTCAAGGCCATGGGGGTAGCAAAGTACCAGCGCGACGGAGACGCACGGACGTCGGGCCCAGGGTTCGGGGTCACGCTCCACCCCGACGCCCTGGAGCTGCCCAGGCGCTGGGCGAATCCGCGGACCGTCTTTGTGAACTCGATGTCCGACCTCTTCCACGACGAGGTCCCGACGGAGTTCATCCTCAGGGTCTTCGAGGTGATGGCTTCTACACCCCGACACACCTACCAGGTCCTCACCAAGCGCTCCCGCCGTCTGACCAAGATCGCCAGCGAGCTGCCTTGGCCGCCCAACGTATGGATGGGTGTGAGCATCGAGTCGGACCGCTACGCCTTTCGGGCCAACCACCTCCGTGCGGTTCCGGCGGCAGTCCGGTTCTTGTCGGTCGAGCCCATGCTGGGTCCCGTGCCTGGACTCGACCTCTCCGACATCCATTGGTTGATCGCGGGCGGCGAGAGCGGGCCCGGTGCCCGGCCGCTCGAACGGGAATGGGTGGCCGATCTCCGGGACCGCTGCGCTGACGAAGGCATAGCGTTCTTCTTCAAGCAATGGGGAGGTCGCACTCCCAAGGCTGGCGGTCGCACCCTCGACGGCCGAACGTGGGACGAGATGCCGGAGGTGGCCGCCAAGGCGGCGTCGTGAGCGACGAGTGGGGCGGATGGTGGACTGAAGCGAAGCTCGAGGTGCTGCGGAAGTACCTCGCTGGCTTTACGCGGGCATCGACGAAGGCTCGCGCCACTATCTACCTCGACCTCTTCGCCGGAAAGGTCAGCAACACACGGCCGGACACCGGCGCGGAGTACGCCGGATCGACGGCAGTCGCTCTGCGAACCGAGCCTCCTTTCACTCGGCTCGTCTTCTGGGAGCTGGAGGGTC
>JASHUM010000140.1 GCA_030040015.1 Acidimicrobiales bacterium | reverse complement strand
TGGCGGGACGTTCTCTACTCGGTCCCCCGGGCCACCCTCCGCCTCTCACAACATCCCCCCCTCGAGCGCCCGTCCGGTCCGCGTTCCGGGTGGGACGAGCACAGGGGCGTCTGGGACTGCGGGGAACACTACGCCTCTGCCTCCCCTTGCCGTCAAGCGCGTTCGCGAGTCCGGCACCAGGGACTTTTCCCGTCCGCCCAGGTCAGCGGCAAGAGGTCCCGTCGCCACCCGACGCGGACTCCCGTCGCGCCTCGGCTCGACGTTCCGCTTCCAGTCGCTCGAGTTCGTAGTCGTCGTGGTCGACGAAGGTCATGGCATCTGCGATCGCACGATGTCCGGCCTGTTCGGCGATCAGCGTGTGCATCTGCTGCGCGACGTGTCGGTACGACGGATGTCCCTGCTGACCAGAGCGCAACTCGGTGAGGTGCATCGCCTCACGGGCGTTCATGTGCATCGAGTAGCGAACGCGAAAGCCGAGCGCCACCGCGTACGGCGCTTGTTCCGGGCAGACGTCGCTCATCAACCCGTACAGCTCGGCCGAGCGCTCCATCGACACCCGATAGGGGTCCGCCACGCCGGCCTCCTCGACCGTGGGCGGCACGTCGTAGCCGAGATGGGGACCGAGCTCCTGCCACTGGACCGTCAGCATGCGATGACGCTGCAGGTCCCGGAAGGCCCCATAGTCCGAAACGACGTCGAAGCGGTACGAGGTCTCCTCGAGGGCCCGCCCGGGGCGATGGCGACGGTTGCCCCGGTCCCCCACGTATGCCCGGAACAGCTCGGTCCGTTCCTCGGAGCTGAGGCTCTGGACCCGCCGCCAGAGCTCCTGTTCCGGCAGCGACGTGTGCGGATAACAGATCGCCACCAGGACTTTCTCCTCACCCTGGCGGTCGAAGTCCACCAGCCGCACGTCGGGGCCGGTCCCTGGCTCGTCCTCGTGACGGTCGGGCCAGAGCTTCGATACGAGTTCGTCGGTCCGTTCCCTGGTCTCGGCCAGGTACCGGGCCCAGGCCCCTCCCCGGGAGGGCACGTCCACGCGCTGGAGGAACGACGGGATCACCTTCCGGAGCTCCTCCAGCATCATCTGGGCGTAGCGACGTGCCTCGGGAAGAGGGTGCAACTGCATCCGGAGCAGAAGGAGCTCGTAGGCCTGGCCGGTGCCATACATGCCGACGTTCGACAGCGAGGACGCCGGCAACAGCCCGCGAAGGGCGTCGAGCGCCTTGGCCCGGACCGACTGCCGGTACACGAAATCCGAGTCGCCCGGCTGACGCGGGAACTTCTGTGCCAGGTACGCCTGCGTGGCGGGGAGCAGCTCTGCGTAGGTGTCGAACATGCGGTCCATGTCGCCCACGTAGCGGGCGCCGAGCGCAGACTCGAGGACCTCGGGGTCCCGGAAGTACCGGTAGTGCCCGCTCGGCAGCCGGCTGTCGTAGGCGACGTAGCGGGTCGACTGCTCGAGGTAGGCCATGAGACGTCCCCACTCGAGCACCTTGGTCAGGAGGTTGCTGGATTGTTCACAGGCCAGGTGCACGCCACCGAGCTGCGCCACCGAGTCGTCCCCGTACTCCACGAAGACCCGTTCGTAGAGTTGCTCGGCCCGCTCCAGCCCGACCGTGGCGTCCACACCGGCGTCTCCACTCACGTCCAGGTCGCCGACGAACTCGTCGAGGAAGAGCCTGCGCAGGCTCTTTGCCGAACGCGAATAGCGGGCGAAGAGGGCGCCCTTCACCACCTCGGGAAGGTTGACGAGCGCGAAGACCGGCCCTTCCAGGTTTGTGACGTAGCGGCGGAGGATCTCCGCCTCCTGATCGGTGAAGGGCTCCTCGGCGTAGGGGAACATGCCCGAGCAACACTAGGACCGGCCACCCGGGCCGGTGGCGGACCGCTCAGGCCCGTCTACCTGGGCATTCATGGCCGTCTCGCTCTCCCCGGCCGCCTCGGAGCCCGGCCCCGCCGACACCGCCACCACCCCACGCCCGAGCCCGGCAGCGGCCGCACCGGCGGTCTCGGCCGTGGCCCGCAGCGGTGCCACCAGAGCCAGCTGACGCAGGAGGTCGATGAGCTGCTTGGCGTTCCGGACGAAGTCCCCGGCGGGCAACTCGGCCCGCTCCAGCACCCGTTCCAGGCGTTCTCCGCCGGCCCAGGCGGTCACGGCCGACGCCAGCGATCCGTCGACGGAACGGGTGCGGGGCAGGCGGTGTGCAGCCTCGTCGCTGCGCAGCCGCTCGCACAACGCCTGGAGCCGGGAGAACGGCGCTTGCACGGGCTTCGGCAAGCGTCGTTCCCGTGCGTAGCGCCCGGCACGGGCTTCGTAGGTGCAGCCCGAGACCACCCCCGCCAGGGCAGGTGGGGCCAACCCGTCGAACAGGCCGTCCGCCAATGCCTCGGCGACGAGCAGGTCGGACTCGTGGTAGATGCGAGCGAGGATCGCCCCCCGTTCGGTGAGTCGCCATGGACCCAGCTCGACGTGTCGCCATCGCTCGAGCAACGACAAGGCACCGTCGAGCCGCTGCGACAGGGCGTGTCGGTGGCGTTGATCGCGGAACTGGGCGAAGGAGCGGTCCAGCACCTCGTGCGCCTGGTCGGCGGGATACCGCCGCACCAGGTTCACTGCCAGGTTGTAGGTGGGGCGGAACGACGACACCAGCTCGGGAGCGGGCGACGTGGCCAGAGCCGCCAACCCGGACAGGGAGAGCTGAGCTGTCCACGGCACGACGGCGTGGCCGAGCACGTCGAGGCCGCGCCTGCCGGCCCGGCCGGTCATCTGGGCATACTCGCCCGAGGTCAGGCCGCTGCGTCCCTGTTGGCGGACCTTGGTGAGGCGCTCCACCACCACCGTCCGGGCGGGCATGTTGATGCCCAGGGCCAGCGTCTCCGTGGCAAAGACGACGTGGAGCAGCCCGGCCCCGAAACAGTCCTCCACCGCCTCCCGGAAAGCCGGGATCATGCCGGCGTGGTGAGGGGCCACCCCGGCCTCGAGCCCGGCCAGCCAGGGGCCGTAGCCGAGGACCCGAAGCTCGTCGTCTCCCAGGCCTTCGGTGCGGAGCTCGCAACGGCGCCGGATCTCCCGGCGCTGCTCGGCGCCGGTGAGTCGCACCCCATCCACCAGGCACTGCGCCACGGCGTCTTCGCACGCTGCCCTGCTGAAGATGAACACGATGCACGGCAGCATGGCCCGTTCCGCCAGGGCCTCGATGATCTCCGTGCGCCGGGGAGAGGCGAAGGGGGCATGGCGCAGACCCCCAGCGCGCCGGCGAAGGCGTTCCAGACGCTCGTCGATGGCTCTGGCCCGGGGATGGAGCTTGCCCTCTTCGAGGAGGGGCACGAGCTCGACACGGCGGTTGCCCCGCGCCGCCATCACTACGTGGTTGCGTAGCTCCACCGGCCGGCGTTGCTCGACCACCACGTCCACCGCTCCCCGGACACTTCGCACCCAGGCGCCGAGCTCCTCGGCATTGGAGACCGTGGCCGACAGGCAGACGAGGGTGACTTGTGTGGGCAGGAGGATGATGAGCTCCTCCCACACCGAGCCTCGGTACGGGTCCTGGAGGTAGTGCACCTCGTCGAGCACGACCAGGCCGAGCCCCCGCAGGACCGGCGCTCGGGCGAAGACCATGTTGCGGAGCACTTCGGTGGTCATCACCACCACCGGGGCGTCGGGCTGATGCGACACGTCACCGGTGAGGAGCCCCACCGATCCCTGACCGTAGACGCCGCGCAACTCGGCGAACTTCTGGTTGGACAGAGCTTTGAGCGGCGTGGTGTAGAACGCCTTTGTCCCCGCCGCCAGCGCCCGGGCGATCCCGTAGTCGGCCACCACGGTCTTGCCCGATCCCGTGGGGGCGGAAACGAGCACCGAGTGCCCGGCGTCGAGCGCATCCAGGGCCGACGACTGGAACGGATCCAGCGGGAATCCGAGCCGCTCCAGCACCTCCCGGCGCACGCGGCTCAAGAACGGCGCAGCAGCTTGCCCAGCAGGATGGACAGCTCGTAGAAGAGGTAGAGCGGGACCGCCAGAGCGAGCATCGAGAAGGGGTCCCCGCTCGGCGTGATGACGGCGGCGACCGTCACGAGGATCACGATGGCCCAGCGCCTCGACGACGCCAAGCGGGCAGGCGTCACCACCCCGGCCAGCTCGAGCCCGACGAGCACGACGGGGAATTCGAACGTGAAACCGAACACAGCGATGAGGGCCACGAGCAGCGACAGGTACCGCGTCGGGTCGTAGATCTGCTGAAGGCTCGGCCCTCCGATGTCGGCCAGGAAGCGAAGGGCGTGGGGAAACGTGTAGTACGCCAGCACTCCCCCGGCGCAGAACAGCACCACCGCGCTCGCCACGAACGGGATGGCGTAGCGCTTCTCCCGGGAATAGAGGCCCGGGGTTACGAACCGCCACAGCTCCCAGAGCACCAACGGCGAGGCGAGGAAGAGCCCGCCATAACCAGCGATCTCGACTCGCAGCGACAACGGGTCCAACGGGCCAGTCACGTACAGGGTGCAGTGTCGGCTCACGTGGCAGTACGGCGCCTTGAGGAAGTTCAGGATGTGCGGATAGAAGATGAAGCAGAAGACGGCGAAGACGGCGAACGCGAAGACCACCACCATCACTCGCTGGCGCAACTCGGTGAGGTGCTCGACGAGCGTCATCGACTCCGGGGACGGCCGACGACTTATGCGTTCCCGCAGGCGCAGGGCCATGGACTTGCTCAGTGCCTCGTGACGGTCAATTCATGCTGGGGTCGTCGGGCGCCACCGGGAGCGGCTCCCCCGCCGCTCGCTCGGTGGCGAACCACACCGTGCCCTCGTTTCCGTGCGCACCGCCCGCGTCGGCCCCCGCCGGCCGAACCGACGCACCTGCCCCGTCTCCGCCTCCCGCCCCGTCTCCGGGAGGAGCCCGGGTCCCACTTCCGCCCTCGGTACCGGCGCCGGTCACGGCGGATGCACCCGCCTGGTTGCCGTTCGGCTGGTTCCGCTCGTGCTCGTCGGCCAAGCGGTTGAGGAAGCTGAGCGGTGAGCGGACGGCTTGAGCCACTTCGTGCGTCGGAGGCAGGTCGGGAAACACGCCACGCACTTCGTTCTCCAGGCGCGCCCTGAACCGCCGGATCTCTCCCCAGGCCGCCCCCATCTGACGTGCCACGCCGGGGAGCTTCTCCGGTCCCAGGACGATCAGGGCGATGACGAGGACCACCAAGATCTTCGCCGGGCTGAGCGACAACATGGCGCGAAGTCTACGACGGCCGGCGACGACGGCGGCAGGGCCCGGTAGTGCCCTCTAAAAGAACCTCATGGCGGTGATCGGCCAGATGCGCATGACCACCTTGCCCACGATCAAATTCCCCGAGATGGGACCGAAGAACCGGCTGTCGTCGGAGTTGGTTCGGTTGTCGCCCATCACGAAGTACTGGTTGGGACCCAGCGTCTGTCTGGTGATCGGTGGACCGAGCTGCGTGCCCGGAACCGGCTCGGGGACCTCGATCACCTTGTTCTTCGTGTCGGGACCCTGGACGAAGACGTTCCCATCTGATGACCAGATCGTTTCGTCGGGGAGGCCGACCACTCGCTTCACGAGGTCCTGCACGTTCGAACTGGCGCGTTCACCGGGCGGCCTGCTGAACACGATGATGTCGCCGCGGTGGACGCCATGGAGGTGGTAGCTGAGCTTGTCCACCAGGATGCGGTCCCCCACCATGAGGGTGGGCTCCATGGACGGCGAGGGGATGTAGAAGGTCTGGACGACGAACGCCCGGACGGCGAGGGCCACCGCCAGCGCGACCACCAGCACGGCCGCCCACTCCCCCACCCACCGCCATGGGTTACGAGGCTTGCGGCCGGACGGCCGATGGGCGGGGGGCCCCGAGCCCGGCGGTGCCGACTGTGTCGCCTGGGGCGCCCAGGACGCCTGGGGCGGAGAACCCGCCGGTAGCACGGGCCCGTTCACCCAGGCGCTCTCAGGGCCCTGGGACGACACCCCGGGCGCGGCAGACGAGGCGTCGGCGTCCATAAGGGACCCAGGTTAGAGGAGGTGACTGCGCTATCGGCGACGCCGGACGAGCTCACAAGCTGGCGATCAGCTTCTCCACCCTCTCGTCGTGGGAGCGGAAGGGGTCCTTGAGCAGGACCGTTCGCTGGGCCTGGTCGTTGAGCTTGAGGTGGACCCAGTCCACCGTGAAATCACGCCTGCGCTCCTTGGCCCGGCGGATGAATTCGCCGCGCAGCCGGGCACGGGTCGTCGACGGGGGCCGTGACACCGCTTCTGCCACGGCATCTTCGTCGATGATCCGCTCCATCTTGTCCCTGGCCTCGAGGCGGTAGTACAGGCCGCGCTCACGGTTGACGTCGTGGTACTGCAGGTCGACGAGGGCCACTCGGGGATGGCCGAGTGGGAGGTTGTGGCGGGAGCGGAAGGCCTCGATGAGCTGGTGCTTGGCCACCCAGTCGCACTCGCGGGCCAGGGTCATGGGGTCCGACTCCAAGCCCTTCAAGCAGTGCTCCCACATGTCGAGGGCGCGGTCCTCCTGGGGCGAGAGCCCGTGGGTGTCCCGGTAGCGCAGGGCCCGGGTGAGGTATTCGGCCTGGACGTCGAGGGCGCTCACCTCTCGTCCGTTGGCCAGACGGACCTTGCGCCTGCAGGTCAGGTCGTGGCTGATCTCGCGGATGGCCCGGATGGGGTTCTCCAGGGTCAGGTCCCGCAGCACGGTCCCCGGATCCTCCAGCATGCGCAGGAGGATGCTCGTGGCCCCGACCTTCAAGTAGGTGGCGTACTCGCTCATGTTGGAATCGCCGACGATGACGTGCAGGCGCCGGAACCGCTCGGCATCCGCGTGGGGCTCGTCGCGTGTGTTGATGATCGGCCGGCTCCGCGTCGTCGCCGACGACACCCCTTCCCAGATGTGCTCGGCCCGCTGGGACAAGCAGAAAACCGCACCACGCGCCGTCTGGAGCACCTTGCCCGCCCCGGCGTAGATCTGGCGGCTCACCAGGAACGGGATCAGGACCTCGGTGTAGTGGGCGAAGTCGTCACGACGGCTCGTGAGGTAGTTCTCGTGGCACCCGTAGGAGTTCCCGGCGGAGTCCGTGTTGTTCTTGAACAGATAGATGACGCCCCGGATGCCCTCTTCCCGGAGCCGCGCCTCGGCCCCGGACACGAGGTGGTCGAGGATGCGCTCCCCCGCCTTATCGTGGGCGACAAGGTCGGAGATGACGTCGCATTCAGGCGTCGCGTACTCGGGATGGCTGCCCACGTCGAGGTAGAGCCGAGCCCCGTTCTCGAGGAAGACGTTGGACGACCGGCCCCAGCTCACCACCCGTCGGAAGAGGTAACGAGCGACCTCGTCGGGACTCAGGCGCCGCTGACCGCGCAGGGTGCACGTCACTCCGTACTCGTTCTCGAGTCCGAAGATGCGCCGATCCATCACGACCCACGGTAATGCCGCCACACCCGCAATCGGTGTGACGGGTCAGCGACGTCCGTGGGCGAGGACGACCCGGCCCTCCGCTGCCTCGGGGCCCGCCAGGCGCACGCCTGCCGCCACCAAGAGGCGCCCGGCACCCCGGACCACGCGCCGGCCAGGGCGAGCCCGCTCGCGGCCCCCGCTCGAGGCGGCCTGGGACTGCCTGCGGTGGCGACGACCGGTTGCCGAGCCGGCCACTCGGGCCTGGCGGTCGGCCACCAGCTCTTCCATCAGTCCGAGGGGCAATCCACCCATACCGGACACTCTATGCCGACTTCTTGACGGATTCAAGAATATCTTGATATAGTTATAGGACTATGCCAGTCGTCGTGGATGGTGCGCCGGAACAACGCCGATTCTCTCTCGCCGAGGTCCAACCGTCACTCGCCGTCGAGCTCGAGTGGGCGATGGCCAGCACTCTCCACCCCGATTGGCTGGACGACCATCCGACGCTGGGCCGCATCTGGGCCCGAAACCCCGAGCTCGCCGAGGAGCTTCGGACCTTGTGGCCTCCCGAGCTCGCCACCGAGTGCGGCGGCTTTCTGGAGTTGATCGTCCTGGCCCATCACGCCGGGATCCTCTCCTCCACCGACGGCCCGGGCCTCGTCGAGGCAATCGCCGGCGCCATTGCCACCGTGCCGAACGACACACGCCGCCTGTCGTTGCGTTCGGAGACCGACCAGGACCGGCGGGCGGTGGTGAGCCGGCTGGCCCAGCTGCGGCGGTCGAAGGTCCGCCGGGAGCGCTACGTCACGCTCGTCGGCCGCACCTGGGAAGCGATCAGAGACGACTGGGAGGCCAGTGGCCGCCCCAGCGTCGAGCACGCCGTACGCAGCCGGCGCCGGGAGCTCGAAGCCGGGGCGTCATGGCAGGACGTGGCCGACAAGTTCTGCTTCAGCGACAACCTCTCGTCCATGGTGGGGTCTATGGGGGCGAACGTCCGGCTGGTCGTCGTGCCCGCCTATTACACGCACAAGGGGATGTGGGTTGAGCTCAACGGCACCGTCGTCGTGGGGGTGCGGAGCGAGGGCGACAGCGCCGTGGCCCGAGCCCGGACCGAGCGCCTGGCTCGCTTGCTGAAGACGGTGTCGGACCCCACCCGTCTCGCCATCTTGGACACCTTGCGTCGAGGGCCGCGCAGCGTCACCGAACTGGCCGAGGCCTTCTCGCTGGCCCAGCCGACGGTGTCCAACCACGTGAAGGTGCTACGCGACGCCGGGCTGGTGGTCGACACCCGCGAGGGCCGTCGTCGTCGGCTCATGGTGAACACGGACGAGATCGACCGGATGGTGTGCGGGCTCCAGGACGTGCTGGCCGTTACCGCCGAGCCCGGCCCTGCCGCCGGCGCCGCCCCTCAGGCCTGAAGGCGGCGCTCGAGCTCCTCGTCCCCGAGGCGGCGGAACGTCCTTCTGCCGTTGGCCCTGGCCAGCACGGCTACCTCGAGGTCGCTCGGTCCAAGGGTGCGATCCGGCCCGGACAGGGTCTGCACCGCGGCGCGCAGGGCCTGGTCCAGCCCCCACCCGGCCTCGTAGGAGCCGGCGAAGCGCTCGCTCAAGGACTCGGCCTCACCGCCGAGCACGGCGAAACGGTCCTCGTCGGTGACGGTGCCGTCGTAGGAGATGTGGTACAGCTGGTCGTCCTCCTGGCCCGAGCCGAGCTCGGCCACGAGGATCTCCACCTCGAGGGGCTTCATCTCGTGGGTGAAGACGTTCCCCAGGTACTGGGCGTACAAATTGGCCAGGGACCGGGCGTCGACGTCCTCCCGGCTGTAGGCGAACCCTTTGGTGTCGGCGTGACGGACCCCGGCCACGCGGAGCTGGTCGAACTCGTTGTACTTGCCCACACCGGCGAAGGCGATGCGGTCGTAGATCTCACTCACCTTGTGCAGCGTGCGTGACGGGTTCTCGGCCACGATGAGGATGCCGTCGTCGTAGATGCTCGAGAGCAGTGACCGGCCCCGGGCGATGCCTTTCTGGGCGTACTCGGCCCGGTCCTTCATGACCTGCTCGGGCGCGACGTAGAACGGCATGGTCATGACGGACGGCCTCCGCTGGGTCGCTCCACCAGGCTGGCGAAGCGCTCGGCCACCTCGGTGTCGCCGACCCGCTCGTACCCCTCGGAGGTGACCGTGGCGACAACCGGGAAGATGCCCCGCACCAGGTCGGGGCCCCCTGTGGCCGAGTCCTCGTCCGCCGCCTCGTACAGCGCCCTCACCACCAGCTCGATGGCCTCGTCACGAGGGAGCTCCGGGCGCCAGCCGAGCTTGATGGTGGTCCGGGCGTCCCGCCCGCCCGAGCCCGTCGCCCCGTGGTCGGCCTCCTCGTAGTGCCCCCCCGTGACGTCGTAGGTGAAGATGCGCCCCGTCTGCCGGCGCAGGTCGTATCCGGCGAAGAGCGGCACCACGGCCAGTCCCTGCATGGCCATGGGGAGGTGGTCGCGCACCATCTGGCCGAGCTGGTTGGCCTTTCCCTCGAGGCTGAGGGCGACGCCCTCCACCTTCTCGTAGTGCTCGAGCTGGGTCTGGAACAGCTTGACCATCTCGATGGCAGGCCCGGCCGCTCCGGCGATGGCCACGGCCGAGTGGCGGTCGGCGGGGAACACCTTCTCCATGCCCCGATGGGCGATGAGGTTGCCCTCGGTGGCACGCCGGTCCCCGGCCATGACGACGCCCTCGGCGTAGCGCATGGCCGCCACGGTGGTGCCGTGCCGCACCGGGAGCGACCCAGAGGAAACCGACGAGGGGGTCCCTTCGGTTCCCGGCTCCCGAGGCCGGCGGACGAGGGCGGCGAAATCTGGGCCCGGGTCGTCGCCGGGCGGGAAGAGAAGAAGACCCACCCGGGCTACTCCCCGCCCTTCTGCACGTAGTTGCGGACGAACTCCTCGGCGTTCTCCTCGAGGACTTCGTCGATCTCGTCGAGCAGGTCGTCGAGCTCGGCCTTGAGTTTCTCGCCCTGGCCGGACGTCGCCGCCTCGGTCTCCTCGGGCGGTGTCTCCTCGCGGGGCGCCGTCTGGGGCCGCCGCTTCAATTCTCGTTCTGCCATCGTTCTTCTCCTACCCGCTCACCCGCTCAACCGGGCAAGTAGCTCGGCCGGCGAGCCACTCGAGCGAAGCAACTCCTCTACGTGGTCGGCCGTGCCGCGCAATGGATCCATCATAGGGACGCGACGTAGCGGATCGGTGCCGAGGTCGAAGACCAGCGAGTCCCAGTTGGCGCTGGCCACGGACGATCCCCACCGGCGCAGGCACTGGCCCCGGAAATAGGCCCGGGTTCGCCTGGGCGGCTCGGTCACCGCCTCGATCACGGCCTCCTCGTCGACCAGGCGCTCGGTGTCGAGCCGGGCGAAGAGGGATCGCTCGGGCCGCAGATCGTGGTACTGGAGATCGACTGCGGCCAGGCGATGGTCGTCCCAGTCCAGGCCGTGGCGGGCCCGGTACCCCTCGAGCAGCTGCAGCTTGGCTGCCCAGTCGACCTTACGGGCCACCGTGGCGGGGTCGGTCTCGAGCCCGGCCAGCACCTCCTCCCACTGGCGGAGCACCTCTTGGCCGACCGCCTGGTCCCCCAGGCACTGCAGTCCCCGGTCCTCGGCGTACTTGCGGGCGAGACCGTAGAGCTCCCACTGCACCGAGAGCGCGGTGGCGCTGCGCCCGTCGGCCAGCTCCACCTGCGCCTTCAGGGTCGGGTCGTACGACACCTGCCGGATGGCCCGCACCGGGTTGGCCAGGGTCAGGTCCACTCCCTCGAAGGCGTCGTCCTCGATGAGCGTCAACACCAGGGCGGTGGTGCCGACCTTCAAGAACGTCGCAACCTCGGCCAGGTTGGCGTCGCCGACGATCACGTGCAGGCGCCGGTAGCGCTGAGGATCGGCGTGGGGCTCGTCGCGGGTGTTGACGATCGGGCGCTTGAGCGTCGTCTCGAGACCGATCTCCTCCTCGAAGAACTCTGCCCGCTGGCTCAACTGGAACCACACGTCGCGCCCGGAGCTGCCCGGGGTCTCGCTGCCCACCTTCCCGGCCCCGGCGAACACCTGGCGGGTCACGAAGTGCGGGGTGACCAAGTGGGCAATTCGGGCGAAGGGCACTGCTCGGTCCATGAGGTAGTTCTCATGGGTGCCGTAGGAGTTCCCCTTGCCGTCGGAGTTGTTCTTGTACACGACGATCGACTGCCCGGGAGGAAGCAGACGCGCCGCGGCGGTCATCGAACGGCGCAGGACCTCCTCACCGGCTTTGTCGTAGCGCACCACCTCCAGTGGATCCGCGCACTCCGGAGTGGAGAACTCGGGATGGGCGTGGTCCACGTAGTAGCGGGCGCCGTTGGTGAGCACGGCGTTGACGAGATGCGTCTCCACCTCCGGGGGCAGGGCGCCTTCGCGGGCGAACCCCCGGGCGTCGTTGCCGGGCGTCTCGTCCTCGAAGTCCCAGCCGGCCCGGGCCAGATCGGCGACGTAGGCGTTGACCAACAGCGAGGACGAGGCCACCGGGTTGCCCTCTCCGCCGACGTGGTGGATGCCGTACTCCGTCTCGATCCCGCAGATCTTGGTGACGGCCACGGAACCGACCCTAGCCCCGGCAGGTCAGAGGTACTGCCCCGTCCCCACCCGCTCGATTGACCGCCCACCTCGGGTTTCGTCCGAGTCGGCGAGAAGGGTGCGGACGTACACGATTCGTTCACCCTTCTTGCCCGAGATGCGGGCCCAGTCGTCGGGGTTGGTGGTGTTGGGAAGGTCCTCGTTCTCCTTGTACTCCCGGCGGATCGACTCGACCAGGTCGCCGGCCCGGATGCCCTTGGCGTCCCCGGCGATCGCTCTTTTGATGGCCAGTTTCTTGGCCCGGCGAACGATGTTCTCGATCATGGCGCCGGAAGCGAAGTCCCGGAAGTACAGGACCTCCTTGTCCCCGTTCTGGTACGTCACCTCGAGGAACTTGTTCTCGTCGTCGGCCCGGTACATGTCCGACACCGTCTCCTCGATCATGGCCCGCACCGCCTTCTCCGCGTCACCGCCCCCGAGACGCTCCACCTCGGTGCGCTCGAGGGGGAGCTCGGCGGTGAGGTAGCGGGAGAAGATCTGCGCCGCGGCCCCACGGTCGGGCCTCTCGATCTTGATCTTCACGTCGAGACGTCCCGGCCGGAGGATGGCCGGGTCGATGAGGTCCTCCCGGTTGGAGGCACCGATCACGATCACGTCCCGCAGAGTCTCCACTCCGTCGATCTCGGCCAGGAGCTGTGGAACGATGGTCGACTCCATGTCCGAGCTGATGCCCGTGCCCCGGGTCCTGAAGAGCGAGTCCATCTCGTCGAAGAAGACGATCACGGGGACGCCCTCTTCGGCTTTCTCCCGGGCCCGCTGGAAGACGAGACGGATCTGGCGCTCGGTCTCGCCCACGTACTTGTTCAGCAGCTCGGGTCCCTTGATGTTCAAGAAGTAGCTGCGGATGTTGGAGTTGCCCGTGACCTCGGCCACCTTCTTGGCCAACGAATTGGCCACCGCCTTGGCGATGAGGGTCTTGCCGCACCCCGGGGGCCCGTAGAGCAGGATTCCCTTGGGCGCGGGGAGCTTGTACTCGTTGAACAGCTTGCGGTGGAGGTACGGCAGCTCCACAGCGTCGGTGATGGCCTCGATCTGAGAGTCGAGGCCGCCCACGTCGGCGTAGGTGACGTCGGGCACCTCTTCGAGCACGAGCTCCTCGACCTCGGGGCGAGGCAGCTTCTCCACGACCAGTTGGGAGCGGGTCTCCATGAGCAGGGCGTCGCCGGCCCGGATGTGCACGCCGTTCAGACTCTCGGCCAGCTCGACCACCCGCTCCTCGTCGGCACGGGCGAAGACGATGGCGCGCCGCCCGTCCTCGAGGACCTCCTTGAGGGTGACGACCTCGCCCGAGTCCTCACCCTCACGGGCCAGGATCACGTTGAGCGACTCGTTGAGCACGACCTCCTGGCCGCGTCGAATCGACCAGATGTCGATCTCGGGATGGACGGCGACGCGCATCTTGCGGCCACCGGAGAAGACGTCAGCCGTGCCGTCCTCGTTGGGGCCCAAGAAGGTGCCGTACGCGCTCGGGGGTTGGGTGAGCTTGTCGACCTCTTCGCGCAGCGCGGCGATGTGCTCCTTGGCCTGCTGCAGGGTGTAGGTCAGCTTCTCGTTCTGGGAGATGGCCTGCGCGAGCTGGCCCTTGGTCTCGAGCAGCCGCTCCTCCAGGGACTGGACACGGCCCGGGCCCTCGGACAGACGGCGGCGAAGGACCCCCACCTCCTCCTCGGCTTGGCGGGAGCGCTCGCGCAGGTGGGCGATCTCCTCGGTGAGCTCGAGTTGTCGTTCCTCGTCGGTCGGGGCCGTCGCAACCACCTCCCTCGGGCTCGGCTCGCGCGTCTCTGTTCGGGACCATACACCGGGCCTCTCTCGTATCGGCGCGGGGGGCGCCGGGGCTGAAGTGGGTCTTCGCCCTGGTCACTCCCGGCGGTGGCCCAGGGCGACTCCCGGCGGTCGGGCACCTGGGCGAACGGGTAGTCGAGCGCCACCCGGTAGGATGAAAGGTCCGGGTGGCGGTGCGTCTGGGCGCTGTCTGTGCATCTTCGCCGGGAAGGGTGGCGCTCCGGTTGACATCGCGATCAGGACGTCGTTACCGTCCGAGGGCGTCGTTCCCCCGGTCACGAGAGGCCAGAACGAGCTGATGAAGGTCTGGATCGACCAAGATCTGTGCACCGGCGACGGGCTGTGCGAGGAGATCGCGCCGGCCGTGTTCACGCTGCTCGACGACGGCCTCGCCTACGTCAAGGACGGCGACACGGTCCACAACGACCCCGGCGGCTCGGCCGGCATGGCGGTCGTACCCGAGGACCTCGAGGACGCCGTGACCGAAGCCGCCGAGGAGTGCCCCGGCGAATGCATCTTCATCGAGCAGGGCTGACTACTTCGACTCGTCGACCGCCAGCCGCCGGGCGGTGGTGAGAAAGCCCGTGTGGGCCACCATGCGGTGGTCGGGACGCACCGAGCGTGACTCGACGTGCCAGGTCCGCTTGAGGATCTCCGAGGTCTCGGCCAGGGCGAAACCCCCCCTGTCGAGCGCGGCGCGCAGCTCGGCCACCTGGGTGATGGAGGGCACGTAGGCGAAGAGGATGCCTCCACCCCGCAGCGCGACACGGGCGTGAGGGACCACCCGCCACGGCTCGGGCAGGTCGAGGACGACGCGATCGAGATTCCTCTCGTCGATTCCCTCGTAGACGTCGCGCTCCTCTACCCGGTACGGAGCGTCTCCTCCCACGAACCCGGCCACGTTGGCCCGAGCCCGTTCGGCGAAGTCGGATCGCAGCTCGTAGCCGGTCACCGACGCGCCAGCACGGAGCATGGCCATGGACAGCGCCCCCGAGCCCACACCGGCTTCGAGCACCCGCACACCCGGCCCGATGTCCGCCGCCATCAAGATGGCGCCCAGGTCCTTCGGGTAGATCACCTGCGCCCCCCGGGGCATCTTGAGCACCACTTCGGAGAGCGTCGGCCGCACCACCAGGAATCGCCGTCCGGTCGACGCCAGGACGGTCGAGCCCTCGGGTGCCCCGATGACGTCGTCGTGGCCCACGATCCCCGAGTGGGTGTGGAACGTCCCTCCCGGCGTCAGCCGTACCAGGTAGTTGCGACCCCGGGGGTCGACCAGGAGCACCCGCTCTCCCTCGCCCAGGCAGGCCGGGTTCGATGCACGTGGACCTTCCACCGAGGACGCGGCGGGTCGGCCGGCGACGGTCAGCCGGCGACCGGGGAGCCGTCCTCCCCCGGCACGTGGGCGCTGATCACCAGCCGCTGGCCGGCTCCCACTCGCCCGCTCCAGAGCACGTCGTGGCGATGCTGGCGCGACCAGTGCACCAACCAGGCCAGGACCCCGAGGGCCAGCCAGACCGGCTCGCCACCCAGTCCCCGGCGCAACCCACGCGAAGCGAGCATCCGCAGGAGACGGTCCATCAGAGACGTCGGATCTCGACCACGGCGGCACGGCGGCGGCCTCTGCGCCTCCCCACCAGATAGGCGACCACGGCCACGACAGCCACGGCCGCCACAGCAGCAGTGACGACGGCCGGGCGAGCGGCATCGATCCTGTCGTCGGCCTGGCCGGCGATCTCCCTGAGCTTCGCCTCGATGTCGTCGCGGGTGATGCGGTCGGAGCGGGTCGACACGGTGGTCATCGGCCATCCCCCTGGCGCCGGCGGGCGGGTCCGGCCGCCACCCGGTACCCGGCCAGTCCGGCCACGAGCACAGCGGCGACGGCCACGACGATGTACGGCAGCCAGCTCAGGTTCCCGGTGAACGTGGTCCCCGTCTCCTCCTGCAGGGCTCGGAGCCCGGCGAGAAGGAGCACCACCGATCCCACGGCGAGGAGAGTCGATCCCACCACCCCGGCCACCACGAAGCGACCGACGCCCTTCAGTGGGCCCAGGGTCTCCTGCTTGGCGTAATCGACGACGAGGTCGACCAACTCGCCGCCGGCGCCGCCGATCCCACGTTCAGCCACGCTGCTCCTCGTCGTCGTCTGCTCCGGTGCTTCGAGGCGCAAGGATATAGGTCGAGCTGGCCCTGGCCACCTTGCGGCCCCCGTCGTCGACGATCTCAGCCTCGACGAAGGCCACCCGCTCCCCTCCCGAGACGACCTCGGCGCGGCACGTGAGCCAGCCCCCGGGACGCACCGGGGCCAGGAAGCTCACCTTCAGCTCCGCATTGGCAGAGCGCACCTTGCGGCCCCGGGCCCAGGTCACGCTGGCCGCCCCCATGGTCGAATCACAGAACGCGGCGAGGAAACCCCCTTGGATCACCCCGGCAGGGTTGGTGAAGCGCTCGTCGGCCAGCATGCGCCACACCGTCCGGCCGGGCTCGGACTTGTCCACGCACGTCATGCCCAACGTGAGGTCGCAGTTGGGGGGCACCTGCAGGGACGGGACCACTCCCGGACGCTAGCCCGCCGGCCAGCTGGGTCCCGTTAGCGTCGGGACGTGCCTTTCGCCTCGGCCATGAGCGAGCACCCGGTGACCGCCCACGCCGTGGGCGAAGTGACCGGGCAGGTCCTCGAGCGCGTGGGCGAGCGGCCCGACCTGGTCACGGTGTTCGTGACACCACCGCACGCCGGGGCGCTTGAAGACGTCGTCTCGGCGGTCGACGAGCTGCTCCATCCCCTCGTGCTCCTCGGGTGCGCCGCGGAGTCGGTGGCCGGTCCGCATCGCGAAGTCGAGCAGAGCGCGGCGGTGACGCTCTTCGCCGGGCGTACCGGCCCGCTGGTGCCGCTGGCGCTCGACGTCCTCTCCGATGGGGCCGAAGGGGCCGAAGGGGCCGGCGAGGTCACCCTGTCGGGCTGGCCCTCGCAGACCCCTTTCGACCCACAGGCGCTCGTGCTCCTGGCCGACCCCTTCAGCTTTCCCGCCGAGGACGTCCTCGCCGCCTTGGACCGGTCGCACCCGGGACTCCCGGTGGTGGGCGGCATGGCGTCCGGGGGGCGCGGTCCGGGGGGCAGCCGCTTGGCCCTGGGCAGAACGGTGCGATCGGCGGGCGCGGTCGGGGCACTGCTCGGGCCGGGCGTCGACGTCGAGACCGTCGTCTCACAGGGGTGCCGGCCCTTCGGCCACCCTGTGGTCGTCACCAAGGCCGAGGCGAACGTCATCTTCGAGCTCGCCGGGCGTCCCGCACTCGAGCGCTTGGTGGCCCAGGCGCACGACACCCTCGGTGAGCACGAGCTCCACCTCTTGGAGACGGGTGGGCTCCATCTCGGGCGAGTGATCGACGAGCACCGCGACAGCTTCGGCCCGGGCGACTTCCTGGTGCGCAACGTGATGGGCGCCGATCGACGCAGCGGCGCCATCGCCGTCGGTGACGTCGTCCCGGTCGGTACCACTGTGCAATTCCATCTCCGCGACGCCCTCACCGCCGACGAAGAGCTCCACGCCGTGCTCCGAGGGCGCCAGGCCGATGCCGCTCTGCTCTTCACGTGCAACGGGCGAGGGACACGGCTGTTCGAGGCACCCGATCACGACGTGGCCGTGCTCACCGAGGAGCTCGGACCCGTCGCCCTCGCCGGGTTCTTCGCCGCCGGCGAGCTCGGACCCGTCGGCGGGCACAACTTCCTTCACGGCTTCACCGCTTCGGTTGCCCTGCTTCGCGACCCGGTGGGCGCCGGCTAGGAACCGGGTACGGTACGCCAGGTGACCGCCAGCGACCTGGAGCAGCTGGGCATCAACGTGGTCCGGGGCCTGGCCATGGACGCTCCCCAGAAGGCCAACTCCGGCCACCCCGGCACCGCCATGGCGCTGGCACCGCTGGCCCACGTCCTCTTCACCCGGGTGATGCGCCACGACCCGGGTGACCCGTCGTGGCCCGACCGCGACCGCTTCGTCCTGTCGGCCGGCCACGCCTGCATCCTGCTCTACAGCATGCTGTTCCTCACCGGCTACGGCCTGACCCTGGACGACATCCGTCAGTTCCGCCAGTGGGGGTCGGCCACCCCGGGACATCCCGAGGTGCACCACACGGCGGGGGTCGAGGTCACCACCGGTCCCCTCGGCCAGGGTGTGGGCAACGCCGTGGGCATGGGGCTGGCCGAGCGCTGGCTCCGGGCCCGCTTCGGCTCCGACGTGGTCGACCACTTCACGTTCGTCATCTGCTCCGACGGCGACCTCATGGAGGGGATCAGCCACGAGGCGGCCTCGCTCGCCGGCCATCTCGAACTGGGCCGTCTCGTCTACGTCTACGACGACAACCACATCACCATCGACGGGCCCACCGAGCTCGCCTACAACGACGACGTCGCCGAGCGCTTCGCCGCCTACGGCTGGCACACCGAGGTGCTGGGCGAGGTGGCCAACGACACCGACGTCCTCGAGTCGGCATTGCGCCGGGCCATGGCCGTGGAGGACAGACCGTCGATGCTGGTGCTGCGCAGTCACATCGGCTGGCCTTCGCCCGACAAGATGGACACGGCAGCGGCGCACGGCGACCCCCTCGGCGTGGACGAGGTCCGCAAGACCAAGGAGATCCTGGGCCTGCCGCCCGACGAGCAGTTCTGGGTGCCCGAGGAGGTCCTCGCCTTCTACCGCTCGAGCGGCGAGCGAGGCCGGCGCCTGCGCGACGAATGGCGAGCCCGTTTCGCCGCCGCCGACATCGACCGCACGGCCTGGGAGGCGTGCATGGCGGGGCGGGGCCTCGAGGGGTGGGAGGCGAAGCTGCCCACCTTCGAGCCCGGCACCGAGCTGGCCACGCGGCGCGCCATCAACCAGTGCATCGACGCCACCGTCGAGCTCATCCCCGGGCTCGTGGCCGGCGCTGGGGACCTCACGGGCAACACCGGCATGAGGCTGGCCAACGGCGTCGACCAGTCAGCCGAGCATCCCGAAGGGAGCCAGGTCCACTACGGCATCCGTGAGCACGCCATGGGGGCGATGATGACCGGCATGGCGATGCACGGCGGCGTGCTGCCCGTGGCCGGGACCTTCTTCATCTTCAGCGACTACATGCGCCCGGCTGTCCGCCTGGCCGCACTCTCCGATGCGCACGTCGTGTACTCCTGGACCCACGACTCGGTCGGGCTGGGCGAGGACGGGCCCACCCACCAGCCGGTCGAGCACCTCGCCGCCATGCGGGCCATGCCCAACCTCCGGCTCATCCGGCCCGCCGACGCCAACGAAACGGCACATGCCTGGCGCATCGCCGTGGACTCCGACGGTCCCACCGGCCTCGCCCTCTCCCGCCAGGGCGTGCCCGTGCTCAAGGGAACCGCCGAGGCCTACGAGGGCGTGGCCCGGGGCGGGTACGTGCTCCGGGACACCGACGGACGCCCGGACGTGGTGCTCGTGGGGACCGGGAGCGAGGTGCACGTCTGCCTCGAGGCGGCCGGGCTCCTGGCGTCGGGATCGGGCTCGGGGTCGGGCTCGGGTGGACGCCGTGTCGCAGCACGGGTGGTGTCCCTGCCGTCGTGGGAACTCTTCGCCCTTCAGGACGACGAATACCAAGACGGAGTCCTCCCGCCCGACGTGCCCACGTTGGCAGTCGAGGCCGGCGCCTCCTTCGGATGGGAGCGCTACGCGGACGAAAGCGTGTCCATCGACCGCTTCGGGGCCTCGGCGCCGGGCGACCAGGTGCTCGAACACCTCGGCTTCACCGCTGAGAACGTGGCGGCCAGGGCCGGCGCCTTGCTGGACCGGTCCGGTGGCTGAGCGCCCGGAGGAGAGGAGCCGGCCATGACGAAGCTGCACGACTTGTACCGGCAGCAGGGGCAGAGCCCGTGGATCGACAACCTCCGCCGTGACTACCTGCGGACGGGGCGACTGCAGGAGCTCGTCGACGAGGGCATTCGGGGGGTGACGTCCAACCCCACCATCTTCGCCAAGGCCATCGAGGGCGGCACCGAGTACGACGAGCAGTTCGCCGGTCTCCTGCGGAGCTCCTCGGTCGAGGACGCCTACTGGGACATGGTGGTGGACGACATCGAGGACGCCCTCCGTGTCCTGCGCCCGGTGTACGACTCCTCCTCCGGCGTCGACGGCTACGTGTCGCTCGAGGTGGCTCCCTCCCTGGCCCACGACACGGCGGGAACCACCGAGTCGGCCCGGCACCTGCACGAGCTGATCGACGAGCCCAACCTCTACGTCAAGATCCCCGGCACCTCCGAGGGCCTCGGGGCCATCCGCACCATGGTCTCGGAGGGTCGCAACATCAACGTCACCCTCCTCTTCAGCCTGGAGCGCTACGGCGAGGTCGTCGACGCCTACCTGGGCGGCCTCGAGGACCGGTTGGCCGCCGGCAACGACGATCTGGCCAAGGTGCACGGGGTCGCCTCGTTCTTCGTGAGCCGGGTGGACACCGAGGTCGACCGGCGGCTGGAGACCCTGGCCGGGCAGGACGAGTCACGCGCTTCCACCCGGCGGGCCCTGCGGGGCACGGCGGCGGTTGCCCAAGCGCAGCTCGCCTACCAGCTGTTCCTGGAACGCTTCTCCGGCGACCGCTGGGACCGTCTTCACGCCGAGGGCGCCAATCCGCAGCGACCCCTGTGGGCGTCCACCTCGACGAAGAACCCTGACTACCCCGACCTCAAGTACGTCGAGGGACTCATCGGCCCCGGCACCGTCGACACCATGCCGGACGAGACCGTGGCGGCACTGCTCGACCACGGCAGGCTGGCCCGCACCGTCGACGCCGACCCCGACGGGGCGCGCCGTGCCCTGGAGGACCTGGCCGAGGCCGGGATCGACATGGCGGACGTCGCCCGCACCCTCGAGGACGAAGGGGTGGCCAGCTTCGCCAAGTCCTTCGACGAGCTCATGCAGGTGCTCGACGACAAGGCCAACGCCTTGGGCGGCACCGACTGACACCAGTGCCCATGGTCGACGACGCCGCCACCCTCCTCGAAGCGCTCCGCGCCGGCGACAGCCGGCTGTGGCCGGAAGGAAACGTGTCCCCCACCCGGCTGGGCTGGCTGGACGTGCCCAAGCGGATGATGGGCGAGGCCGACGACCTGGCCGCGTGGGCATCGACCGTCGAGCAGCGCACCGTGGTGCTGCTCGGCATGGGGGGCTCCTCTCTCGGTCCCGCCGTGCTCGAGGCAGTGCGGGGCCGGAAGGATGCCGGCCGGGAACTGGTGGTGTGCGACACCACCCACCCGGCCACCGTGGGGGCGCTGGACTTCTCCGACGCCTTCGTGCTCGTCTCGTCGAAGTCGGGCACCACCCTCGAGCCCAACGTGCTGCTCGCCCACGCCTGGGAGCAGCTGCCCGACCCCAGCCGTTACGCCGTCGTCACCGACCCCGGCACCCCGCTCGTGCAACTGGCCCGGGAGCGCGGCTTCTCGAGGGTGTTCGAGAACCCACCCGACATCGGCGGGCGCTACTCGGTGCTGTCGTACTTCGGCATGGTGCCCGCCGCCCTGATGGGATACGACACCGCCGCCCTGTGCCGCCGGGCGTTGGCCGCCGACGCCGTCGAAGCGGTGGCCATGGGAATGACCATGGGCGAGGAGGCCCGGGGCGGACGGGACAAGGTGACGCTGGTCGTCCCCGACGCCTTCGCCGCCTTCGGCCTGTGGGTGGAGCAGCTCATCGCCGAGTCGACCGGCAAGGGCGGCACCGGGTGCGTGCCCGTGCCCACCACCGTCCCCGAGGAAGGTCCCGACCGCCACGTCGTCCCCGTGCACCTGTCCGACCCTGAGGACGTCGCTGAGCAGTTCTACCGCTTCGAGCTGGCCGTGGCGGTGTGCGGGCACGTGCTCGGGATCGATCCCTTCGACGAGCCGAACGTGGCCGAGTCGAAGAAGAACACCAACGACATGCTGGCCAGCCTGCCCTTGCCCGAGGTCGACAGCGTCCCCCCCGACTCGGTGCTCTCGTGGCTCGAGTCCACCGTGCAACCGGGCGACTACGTGTCGCTCCAGGCCTATGTCCCCTTCGGCCAGGACTCCCAGCTGGAGCAGCTGCGACGGGCCGTGCGCGACCACCTGGGAGGCATGGCCGTCACGGCAGGTTACGGGCCCCGCTTCCTGCACTCGACGGGCCAGTTGCACAAGGGAGGGCCGAACACGGTGGTGGCGGTGCAGATCGTGTCGCGCACCGCCGGACCGCACGTGTCCATTCCCGACCACCCCTTCGACTTCGGCACCCTCATCGCCGCCCAGGCCGCCGGAGACCACCGCAGCCTGCTCTCCCACGGCCGGCGCGTGGTCAGGGTGGCCGTGGACGAGCTCTCCGAGATCGCCTGACCACCGAGACCGACTGAGACAAGGACGGAACGACATGCAGATGGGCATGGTGGGACTGGGGAAGATGGGCGCCAACATGTCCGAGCGCCTCGTGAAGGCGGGCCACGAAGTGGTGGCCTTCGACCTTTCGGCCGAGGCTCGCAACGCCGTGGCCGCCCGGGGTGCCGGAACGGCGGATTCCCTGGACGCGCTGGTGGGCAAGCTCGGGGCGCCCAGGGTGGTGTGGGTCATGGTGCCCGCAGGCGACCCCACCAACTCGACGATCTCCGCCCTCGGGGACCTGCTGTCCGAAGGCGACGTGATCGTCGACGGTGGGAACTCGAACTACAAGGAATCGCCGGGCATCGCCGCCTCGCTCGCCGCCAAGGGCGTGGGCTTCGTCGACGCCGGCACGTCCGGCGGGGTGTGGGGACTGACCGAGGGCTACTGCCTCATGGTGGGCGGGACGCCGGAATCGGTGAAGCTGTGCGAGCCGATCTTCCTGGCGCTCGCCCCTGAGGGCGGGTACGCCCACGTCGGTCCCGTGGGCGCCGGGCACTTCGTCAAGATGGTCCACAACGGCATCGAGTACGGGATCATGCAGGCCTACGCCGAGGGTTTCGAGATCATGAGCAAGGCGGACGAGTTCAACCTCGACCTGCACGAGATCGCCTCGATCTGGCGCTACGGGTCGGTGGTCCGCTCGTGGCTCCTCGAGCTCACGGAACGGGCCCTGGCGCCCGGTGCCGGTTTCGAGAACATCGCCGGTTACGTGGTCGACTCCGGCGAAGGCCGCTGGACGGCGATCGAGGCCATCGACCGGGCCGTGCCCGCTCCCGTCATCGCCACCTCGCTCTTCCAGCGCTTCGCCTCGCGCGACGAGGACTCCTTCTCCAACAAGCTGCTCGCCGCGCTCCGCAACCAGTTCGGCGGCCACGCCGTGCGTAGCGAAAAGTGACCAGTACCGCCGCCGCACCGGCCCGACGGGGTCAGAACCACGGACACGAGCTCGACCGGGTGGGCAAACCCCCGCCGCTCGCCATGGTGGTCTTCGGCGCTTCGGGCGACCTCACCGCTCGCAAGCTCCTCCCCGCCCTGGCCGCGCTGGGCGAGCACGGGGCACTCCCCGACGAGTTCGCGGTCGTCGGAGTGGCCCGCACCGAGTGGGGCGACGACGACTTTCGCCGGGTGGCAGCGGGCGCGGCGGGCGACCACAGCTCCCGGTGGCGCAAGCTGGTGGACAACTTCCGGTACGTCGCCGGAGAGTACGGGCACCCCGACACCTTCGACCGCCTGAAGAGCGTCCTCGACGACCTCGACGACAAGGTGGGTACGAGCGGGAACCGCCTCTACTACCTGGCCACCATCCCCGACCTCTTCGGCGTGGTGGCCGAGGCACTGGCCCACCACGGCTGCAACAAGCCGGGGGCGGGAGGAACCTTCGCCAGGCTCGTGGTGGAGAAGCCCTACGGCGACGACCTGGAGAGCGCTCAAGTGCTCGACCGGCAGCTGCACAAGGCATTCGAGGAGTCGCAGATCTACCGGATCGACCACTACATGGGCAAGGAGACGGTCCAGAACGTCCTGGCCCTGCGCTTCGCCAACTCCGTCTTCGAGCCAGTCTGGAACCGGCGATATGTCGACAACGTGCAGATCACCGTGGCCGAGGAGCTCGGTGTCGAGCACCGGGGAGGCTTCTACGAACGAGCCGGGGCCCTGCGAGACATCGTCCAGAACCATGTCATGCAGGTCCTGGCCCTCACCCTCATGGAGCCTCCCGCCCTGATGGACGCCCAGGGCATCAGGGACGAGAAGGTGAAGCTGCTGCGCGCCGTGGTGGTGCCCGAGGTCGAAGCCGTGACCACCATGGCCGTGCGGGGTCAGTACGGCGCCGGCACCGTGGGCGGCCAGGGCGTCCCCGCATATCGCGACGAGCAGGACGTTGCCCCCGACAGCACCACCGAGACCTACGTCGCCATGAAGCTGGCCGTGGAGAACTGGCGATGGGCGGGGGTGCCGGTGTACGTGCGCACGGGTAAGCGCCTCCCCAAGCGAGCCACCGAGGTGGCCCTCGAGTTCCAGCGTGTCCCCCATCTCGCTTTCGGCCAGCGCCTGGCGCGCGAGCTGCACGCCAACTCCATCTTCGTCCGCATCCAGCCCGACGAGGGTGTGCGCCTGGTCTTCGGAGCCAAGGTCCCGGGCGAGGAGTTCCGCCTTCGCTCGGTGGGCATGGACTTCTCTTACGCCCAGGCCTTCCCGGGGTCCACCGCCGATGCCTACGAGCGGCTCCTGCACGACGCCATGATCGGCGACCCCACGCTGTTCATCCGCACGGACGAGGTGGCCCAGGCCTGGACGATCGTGGACCCGATCCTCGACGCCTGGGCCGAGGACGGCTCCCCTCTCACCCGCTACGCGGCTGGCACCTGGGGACCGCACGAGGCCGACCTCCTCCTCGCCCGCGACCTTCGGGAGTGGCACGACCCGTGAGGGGGGACCTCGAGCTCACCGACGACGTCCCGGGCGGCTTCTCCGATTCGGTGAGGCGGGCCTTCGCCGAACGACCCGGAGAGCGCTTCACCCTGGTGCTCTCGGGTGGGCCCACCGCCCGGAGATGCTACGAGCGGCTGGCGTCCGACACGGCGGGAGCCCGCGACTTCGACTGGCGCCTGGTGGACGTGCTCATGGGCGACGAACGGTGCGTCCCGGCCGACGACCCCGATGCCAACCAGCGCTTGGTGCGCGAGAGCCTCCTCGACCAGGTCGGTGACGTCGGCTCGTTCCAGCCCATGGACTGCGGGCAGGGCGCGCCGGCCTACGAGGAGGTCGTGGGAGCGTTTCCCGCTCTCGACATGATCCACCTGGGACTCGGGCCGGACGGCCACACGGCCTCGCTCTTTCCCGGGTCCGACGCGCTCGAGACTTCCGACCAGCGCCTGGTGGTCGAGTCGGTCGATCCCAACGGCCGCAACCCCCATCGCCGAATGACCCTCACCTTGCGTGGCATCGGACGCGCCCGTTTGGCGGTGTTCACCGTCGTGGGTGGGGAAAAGGCCGATGCACTTCGCGCCGTGTGCAGTGGGGGCGACGTTCCTGCCGCCAGGGTGCGCGCCGGCTCGGTGCGGTGGCTCGTGGATCGCAAAACGCTGGGAAACATCTGTTCTTGACCGCCTCGGCGCGGGATGATGCTTGGACCATGGCCATGGGGTTCCGGACCGAGCCCAGCGCGTCGTCAGTTGCCTTGTCGTTGCGCGCCGTCGCGCTCGGCTATGTCGTGCTTCCGCTCTTCGCGCTCGCCGCCGGACTGAACGACGGACGAGTCCGCTCGTGGCCGGCCCTGTGGGCCGGCGCAGGACTGCTCGTCACTCTCGGGGGTACGCATCTCCTCGACCGCCGCCGAGTCCGCCGGGCGCGCTATCGAGAGTTCGTTCCCAGCCGGGCGTTCCTCCAGGTGACGACGGCCATCTGGGCCATGGCCCTCGCCGGTGTGGCGTTCGGGCTGCACGGCGGGACCTTCCTCTTGCTGCCCGTGTTGCCCTTCGTCGTGCTCTCGGTTCTCGGGAACCGCACCATGACCCGCAGGGGGATGCTCGTGCTGGTCGCCGCCCTCGGCACCGAGACGGCGGTCCAGCTGCCGGCGTTCTCGGCCTTCTGGGCGACGCTGCTCTTCTCGGCCACCGCCCTGGTGCTGGCCGGCGTGGTCGACGAGGTCGTGCGCGCCTCGCGCCGGGCCGTGGAGCGCAACCGCCACCTGGCCGCCCTGGCGACCGACACCAGCGCCCTGCAGGACTGGCCTCAGGACCTGACCGAGCTCGGCCCCCGCCTGGCCCGGGCCATGGACGTGGAGCGCTTCGCCGTCCTCACCCGGCCGGCTCGGCGCGACCCATTGGAGCGGGTCTTCTCCTGGCCCGAGCCGGAATGGCCCTCGTGGGAACGGCTCGGGACCATGCCACAGCAGAGCCTGGAACGCATGCGTCCCCTCTCCACTCCTGCGCTGAGCGTGGCTCCGGCCCGCACCGGCACCGCAGCGGTGGTGGTGGTGACCCCCGGGACGTCGGCCCATGGCGTGCGGGTCGAGCCCACCCTGTTGTCGACGGTGGCCGCCCTCCTCGTCGCGGCGCTGTCCCGCAACCGGCTCATCTCGGGATTGGTCGAGGCCGCCGAGACCGACCAGCTCACCGGCGTGGCCAACCGCCGGCGTCTGTTCGAAGCGCTGACCCACGAGGTCGCCCGGGCGCGCCGTAGCCGTCGTCCCCTGACCGTGGCCATGATCGACCTCGACCACTTCAAGCAGTACAACGACACTTTCGGCCACAGCGCCGGCGACGACCTGTTGCAGCGTTTCGCCTTGCGCACCACCTCCCGGGTCCGGGCTCAGGACCTGGTGGCTCGCTACGGGGGCGAGGAGTTCTGCCTGGTGCTCCCGGAGACCGACGGCGACGGGGCCATGTCCTTGGTGGACGGGCTGCGAGCGGGAGGCGCCGGGACGGATCGCCTGGGCCGGCGCGTCACCTTCTCGGCGGGACTGGCCACCTGGGACGGGAACGAGTCGGTCGAAGAGCTCGTCTATCGCGCCGATGCCAGCCTGTACCGGGCCAAGGCGGCCGGACGCGACCGAGTCGCTGCTGCTCCGGCCGCTCCCGCCGCCAGCTGAGCGGCCGAGCCCCCGGATCGGACGAGCCTGACGGCGGGAGGGCGACGGATACAGTGACCGCCGTGGAGCTCCGGGACCTGCTCGGCGCCCCCCTGGCCGAACTGCAGGCCGAAGCCCGGGCGGTGCGTCACCACGCCCATGGCACCCGCGTGACGTTCTCCCCCAAGGTCTTCGTCCCCCTCACCCAGCTGTGCCGCGATCGGTGCGGGTACTGCACCTTCGCCCAGCCGCCGGCCCGCCTCTCTTCCCCCTACCTCTCCCCCGACGAGGTTCTCGCTCTGGGCGAGGCAGGAGCGGCCGCCGGTTGCCACGAAGCGTTGTTCACGCTCGGTGAGGCGCCCGAGGATCGGTACCCGCTGGCGCGCACCTGGTTGGAGGAGCACGGATTCGACTCCACCCTCGACTATCTGGCCGCCATGTGCGTGCTGGTGCGCGACCGCACCGGGCTGCTCCCCCACGCCAACGCCGGAGCACTCGACGGCGCCCAGCTCGCCACCCTCCGGCCTGTGACGGCCAGCCAGGGCATGATGCTCGAGTCCCTCGACCCGGACCTGGCGTGCCACCGCCAAGCGCCTGACAAGACGCCGGAGCGGCGACTGGCCACCCTGTGGGCTGCCGGGGAGGAGCGCGTCCCCTTCACCACCGGCATCCTGGTGGGCATTGGCGACAGCCGGGCCGACCGCCTGCGGGCGCTCGAGGCCATCGCCGAGGCACACCGGCACTTCGGCCACGTCCAGGAGGTCATCGTCCAGAACTTCCTCCCCAAGCCGGGCACCGCCATGCACGGGCATCCGGCTTGCCCGGACGAGGAGATGTGGTGGACGGTGTCGGTCGCCCGGTTGGTGCTCCCGCCCGAGGTCCACCTCCAGGCTCCGCCCAACCTGGCCGACGACCTCGGCACCCTGCTCGACTGCGGTATCGACGACTGGGGCGGCGTGTCGCCCGTCACCGTCGACCACGTGAACCCGGAACGAGCGTGGCCGGCCATCGACCTGCTGCGCCGGGCCACCGAAGCGGCCGGCCTCGTCCTCGCCCCCCGCCTCACCGTCTACCCCGACTACGCGCTCGACGCCGAGCGATGGCTCGACCCCGGCATGCGGTTCCCCGTGCTCGACCGCGCCGACGCCGAAGGACTGGCGCGTGACCATGCCTGGTGCGCGGGCGGCACGATCGAGCCTCCCGCCCTGGTCCCGGGGGCCACGGCGTCGGCACGAGGGCGGGTGGGCGAGGTCCTCCAGGGCGTGCTCCTCGGCCAGGACACCCACGAGGACGAGCTCACCGACCTCTTCTCGGCCCGTGGGCCCGAGATGCGCGCCGTGGCCGAGGTGGCCGACGAGCTTCGGCGCCGAGCCGTCGACGACGTGGTCACCTTCGTGGCCAACCGCAACATCAACTACACCAACGTGTGCACCTTCAAGTGCCGGTTCTGTGCCTTCTCCAAGGGCCCCCTCTCGCTCAACCTGCGCGGGTCGCCTTACCTGCTCACCCTGGACGACATCACCGAGCGGGTGCGCCAGGCCGAGGAGGCCGGCGCCACCGAGGTGTGCCTCCAGGGAGGCATCCATCCCGACTTCGACGGCGACTACTACGTCGAGGTCATCTCCGCTGTTCGGGCCGCCTCCGAGCACATCCACATCCACGGCTTCACCGCCCTGGAGGTGACGGAAGGAGCGCGGCGCCTCGGGGTGGCGCTGGCCGACTACCTGGTGCGTCTCAAGGAGGCGGGGCTGGCCACCCTCCCCGGCACGGCGGCGGAGATCCTCGACGACGACGTCCGGGCGCTCTTGTGCCCCGACAAGATCGACACCGACGAGTGGCTCGAGGCCCACCGCACCGCCCACGGCGTCGGTTTGCGGTCCAACATCACCATCATGTTCGGCGCCGTGGAGCATCCTCGGTCGTGGGCCCGCCACCTGGTGCGCACCCGCCGGCTCCAGCGCGAGACGGGCGGCTTCACCGAGTTCGTCCCGTTGCCCTTCGTGCACATGGCCACCCCCATCTACCTCCAGCGCCGAGCCCGGCGCGGGCCGACGTTCCGCGAGGCGCTGCTCATGCACGCCGTGGGCCGCATCGCCTACCGGGGCCTCATCGACAACATCCAGACGAGCTGGGTGAAGATGGGGACCGCCGGGGCGTCACAAGCCCTGCAAGCCGGCGCCAACGACCTGGGCGGGACGCTCATGGACGAGAACATCTCCCGCGCCGCCGGCGCCAGCCACGGCCAGCACATGGACGAGGCGGCGTTCAGGTCGGTGGTGGAACCGCTCGGACGCCGTCTCGAGCAACGCACCACTCTGTACGGACGTGTCCCCGCCCCCTGTTGAGGACGAGCAGGTCGAACCGGAGCACGCCGAGCACGTGCCCCCGTTGGTGGCCGACGACGCCGGCGTGGAGACGGTCACAGCCGACGACCGGGTCGACCCCAGGCGGACCGCGCTCCTCGAGCAATTCCTCGATACCTTGGGCGTCACCGAGCGCCACGACCTCTACCGGGCCATCCTGGGCACGGTCGTCCACATGGCCGACGACCACACCGATCCCCTCGATCTGAAGCTGGCGTCGGCCGCCCTGGCCGAGATGGCCGAAGCGTTCCGGGTCTTCGCCCCCTACCGCCACGGCATGAAGGTCACCTTCTTCGGCTCGGCCCGTACCCTCCCCGACGACCCGCTGTACCTCCAGGCCCGGCGGCTGGCCGAGCGCATGGCCGGTGCCGGGTGGATGGTGGTGACGGGGGCCGGTCCCGGCATCATGGCCGCCGCCATGGAGGGGGCGGGAAGGGAAGCCTCGCTCGGTGTCAACATCCGCCTTCCCTTCGAGCAGGGAGCCAATCCCTTCATCGCCCAGGACCCCAAGCTGGTCGAGATGCGGTACTTCTTCACCCGCAAGCTGATGCTCATCAAGGAGTCCGACGCCTACGCCGTGCTCCCCGGCGGCTTCGGCACCCTCGACGAGGCCTTCGAGCTGCTCACCTTGCTCCAGACGGGAAAGGCCCAGCCGGCACCTCTGGTGCTGCTCGACGTGCCCGGCGGCACCTACTGGAGCGGGTGGCAGGAGTTCCTCGACCACCAGGTCACTTCGCGGGACCTGGTGTCGGCCGAGGACCACGCCCTGTACAAGGTGACCGGCGACGTCGACGTCGCCGCCGAGGAGTTCCTCGGCTTCTACCGCAACTACCACTCGTGCCGGTGGGTGGGCGACCTGCTCGTGATGCGCCTGCAGCGCGCTCCCACCCGGGGCCAGCTCCAGGAGCTCGACCATCGATTCTCCGACATCGTGGTGTCGGGGGCCATCAGGCCGACGAAGCCCCTGGCGCCAGAGCGCTCGGGCAACGACCACCTCGAGCTTCCCCGTCTCGCCCTGCGATTCGACCGCCTCCACTACGGCCGGCTCCGCCAGCTGATCGACGCCCTCAACGCCCTTCCGGGCTGACGCCCTCCGGGCTGACGCCTTCCGGGTTGAGGCCCTCCGGTCCGGCCTGCTCCCCGACGAGGAGTGACGCCGCCTTCTCGACGGCACGCCGGGCCCGGGTGAGGCGCCGTTCCCAAGCCAGCAGCTGCGGGTCGGGTTCACCCCCCTGCCTGGACTGGGCGCTGGCCTCCTGAAGGCGTTCGTAGGCGAGCTCCCCCAGCTCCTCGGCGATGGCCGAGAGTCGTTCGGCCAGCTCCTCGGCGTCCACGCCGGGAGGCCTCAGGACTTCGGGGTGCGTCCCGGCAGCTCGACCGTCAGCACCTCGAGCTCACCCTTGGACACCTTGGCCCGGAGTGCCTTCTTGTCGAACTTCCCCACCGACGTCTTGGGCA
>JASHUM010000139.1 GCA_030040015.1 Acidimicrobiales bacterium | reverse complement strand
GCCGAGAGCGCCCGGCGGTCGCCCAGTGGGGTCCCGGGCCTCGGGTTCAAGAAATTGACCGGGACCTCGGTCGGATCGAGCTCGCGCAGCTGGAGGAGGAGCTCGATTCGCTGGGCGTCGCTCTCGCCCATCCCGACGAGGGCGCCGCAGCAAAGCTCCATGCCCTCGGCGCGCACCAGGCGGCAGGTGTCCGCCCGCTCCTCCCAGCTGTGGGTGGTGACCACCTGGGGGAAGTACGAACGCGCCGTCTCGAGGTTGTGGTTGTAGCGGTGCACCCCCCCGGCGGCCAGTCGTGCCGCCTGCACCGGGGTCAAGATCCCGGCCGACACGGCCACGTTGAGACCGGTGCGCTCGCGCACCAGAGGCACGAGGTCGAGGATGCGTCCCATGATTCGCTCGTCGGGGCCGCGTACGGCGAGAACGATGCAGAACTCCGAGGCGCCCAGGGCAGCCGTCTCGGCCGCGGCGGCCAGGACCTCGTCCGTGTCGAGGAAGGGCGTGGCCTTGACCGGCGTGTCGAAGCGAGCCGACTGGGCGCAGAAGTGGCAGTCCTCGGGGCACCCGCCCGTCTTGGCCGACAGGATCCCCTCCACCTCGACCGTCGGTCCGCACCAGCCCAAACGGACCCGATGAGCGAGCGCAGCCAGTTCCACGACCGACTCGTCGGGCACGACGGCGAGGCGAGCGAGCTCGTCGACCTCGAGGAGGCGGCGGTCCTCCAACAGGGCGCGTCCCGCTCGCTGCACGGCGGCGGTGGCCTCCTCGGTGCTCTGGGGTGCGGGCAGGGTCACCGGGCAGGGCGAGGTGGGCGGACGAAGGGTGACGGTGCTACGCGTGGGGGCACGCAAGGTGTCGCCGGACATCGGCGACACGGTAGTGGTGGGCGACGCCAGGGAGGGAATCTGTGGCCTGGGACTTCGAGACCGAGCCGGACTATGCGGCCAAGCTGGACTGGGCGCGGGAATTCGTCGACGAGGAGATCCTCCCGTTCGAGGTCCTCGATCTTCCTGCCGACGGGCTGCGCCGCGCCATCGCCCCCCTGCAGGAAGAGGTGAAGCGACAAGGGTTGTGGGCGGCCCATCTGCCACCCGAGCTCGGCGGGATGGGTTTCGGCCAGGTGCGGCTGGGGCTGCTGCACGAGATCCTGGGCCGCTCCTATCTCGCCCCTGTCGTGTTCGGCAACAACGCCCCGGACTCGGGCAACGCCGAGCTCCTGGCCGTGGGAATCGAGCAGTCGGGACGAGAGGATCAACGCCGGCAGTGGCTGCGGCCGCTGCTCGACGGCGAGCTGCGCAGCGCCTTCTCCATGACCGAGCCCGGCGCAGGCGCAGACCCGACCTTGCTCAAGACCTCTGCGGTCAAGGACGGCGACGAATGGGTGATCAACGGGCACAAGTGGTTCACCTCGAACGGGTCGGTGGCCGACTTCCTCATCGTCATGTGCGTCACCAACCCGGACGTCCATCCCTATGCCGGCTCGTCGATGATCCTGGTCCCGGCCGACACGCCCGGTGTCGACATCGTGCGGGACGTGCCGACCATGGAGCACCCCTTCCCGCACTTCGGCAAGCTCGGCGGGCACTCGGAGATCGTCTACCGCGACGTCCGCGTCCCGGTGTCGAACCTGGTGGGCAACGAGGGTGACGGGTTCCGGCTCGCCCAGATGCGTCTCGGTCCGGGGCGGATCCATCACTGCATGCGCTGGCTGGGCCAGTCACAACGGGCCTTCGACATGCTCTGCGAGCGCGCCGTGTCCCGGTACCTGCACGGATCCCTGCTGGCCGACAAGCAGTTCGCCCAGGGATGGGTGGCCGACTCCATGGCGGAGATGTCCGCGGCCCGGCTCATGACCCTGCACGCCGCCTGGAAGATGGACCGCGAGGGTGCACCGGCAGCCCGAGTCGAGATCGCCATGATCAAGTACTTCGGTGCTCAGGTGCTCTACAACGTGATCGACCGGGCCATCCAGGCCCACGGGTCGCTCGGGTTCTCCACCGATCTCCCTCTCGAGCACATGTACCGAGCCGCCCGGGCGGCGCGCATCTACGACGGGCCCGACGAGGTGCACAAGGTGACGGTGGCCCGCCAGGTGTTGAAACGCTACGCGCCCGTGGACGTGCCCTCCGAGCACGTGCCCACCCGCCGAGAGGCAGCGGCGAAGAAGTTCGCCGACCTGCTCGCCGAGGTCAGCGCCAACGACTGATCCACGTGCTGGCTCGCCGAATCAGGTCAAGATCCGACCTGGGGGCCTGGCGCTTCGTCCTTGCCGATCTCCCTCGCCCGGTACCACGGCCCCTTTTCGTCGACGCCGAAGTCGAGCTCGATGGCATCGGGCGCAACGTGACGCTCTGCCGCCGCGTGCTGACGAATCTCGAGCTTCATCTCTGCGACCTCCTGCATCAGCGTGCCGCGCATCAGAATCGAGTGCTCGTGGTTCAGGTCGAGCACGTAGTCGGCCACGCGAATCGGCGAGTAGGAGTCCTCGGTCCCACGACGGGCGAGCACCTCAACAGCGAAGGCAACGCGAGCCTCGGTGGTGTCGAGGTGCTTCACGAACGCGGCTGCTTCATCGTCGAGGGCGGGACCGGGGTGCTCACGCAGGAAGTGATGGAATCGGCGAAGCACCCAAGCCCGCTCCCCGGCGGTGAGGACGGAGAGCGCATCAGTCAGAAGCTCTGGCGGGAGCACCCGCGGTCGCGCGTACCGAGCGAAGCGGCACGCGGCCCGAGGCTGTCCCTTGCCCGGCCCTCTTCGACCCCTACGGTGTTGCGCCACGACCACCTCCTAGCCGTGGCGATCGTGCCCGGAGGGTGTGACATCTCCCGGGACTCCGGGGGCCGCTCCCGGGCGCCGAGGGAACCGGGATCTACCCCGTAGCCGGTGGGTCGTGCGGGCTGCGCATGGCGGGGTCGACCGGGCTCATCAGGCCGACCGGGTTCCCGTCGGGGTCCTCGACGACGGCGTAACGCGCCCCCCAGAAGGCGTCCCAGGGCTCCTGGCGTCCTCGGTGCCCGGCCGCGATGAGCTCGGCGAAGAGGTCGTCCACGGCTTGGCGCGAGGGCAGCTTGAAGCCGATGACCACGGTGGGCCCGGTCGATCCGGCGTCCCAGTGCCGGGCGAAGGACACGCTGTCGAAGTCGAGGTCGATGCCGGCTTCGGCGTTGCGGTGGTGCGAGGCCCACTCGGCTGTCGTCTCCCCGGGCGCCACGCCGAGGAGTCGGTAGAAGGCCAGGCTGGCCTCCATGTCGCGTACGACCAGGTTGAGCTGGTCGATCACCGGACGGTCGGCCATCTTGGTCCTCCTCGGCGGGTCGGTTCAGCGAGTCAGGCGGCGCTGAAGCGCAGCTGCGCCCTGCGCATCCCGGCCACCACCGAGGAGCCGGTGCGCTCCACGGCGCCAGCCGGCTCGATGCCGGCGAAGCGAGTCAGGAGCTCCTCGAGGACGACACGGCCCTCGAGGCGGGCCAGAGCGGCACCCAGGCAGAAGTGGTTGCCGAAGCCGAAGGCGATGTGGGGGTTGGGCTGGCGCCCGACGTCAAGCTGGCCGGCGGTCGCCCCGAACACCTCCTCGTCGCGGTTGGCAGAGGCGAAAAGCATGAGCAGGTGCTCTCCGGCCGCGATCGGCACGCCCCC
>JASHUM010000138.1 GCA_030040015.1 Acidimicrobiales bacterium | reverse complement strand
CCCTCATGGCCGACGAGGTCCATCGCATGGCCACGAAGGGATGCCACGCCGTGACCTTCTCCGAGAACCCCGAGAAGCTCGGCTACCCCTCCATCCACAACGAGCACTGGGACCCGTTCTGGAAGGCGTGCAGCGAAGAGAACACCGTGGTGTGCCTCCACATCGGTTCGTCGTCCCAAGTCGTGGTGACCTCCGTGGAGGCGCCCGTCGACACCCTCATCACCCTGCAGCCGATCAACATCGTCCAAGCGGCAGCCGACCTGGTGTGGTCGCCCATGTTGCGCAAGTTCCCCGACGTCACCATCGCCCTCAGCGAGGGTGGGATCGGCTGGATCCCCTACTTCCTGGAGCGCATCGACCGGGTGTACAAGATGCACCGGGCGTGGACCCATCAGGACTTCGGCGACCGCCTGCCGAGCCAGGTCTTCCTGGAGCGGATCCTCACCTGCTTCATCGACGACGGGTTCGGCGTCGCCTCCCGGGACAGGCTGAACGTGGACATGATCACCTGGGAGTGCGACTACCCCCATTCCGACTCGACCTGGCCGCTGGCTCCCGAGAGCCTGGCCGGGTACCTCGAGGGCGTCCCCGGCGACGAGGTGGCGAAGATCACCCACGAGAACGCGCTCCGCGCCTTCTCGTTCGACGCCTTCGGGCACGTGCCGAAAGAGGAGGCCACGGTGGGCGCCCTTCGAGCCCAGGCCACCGATGTCGACCTCGGCTATCGGTCCTCGGCCCGGCTCAAGAAAGAAGGCACCGAGCCGGTGAGCGTGATGAGCCTCGTGGCCAGCATCCCCTCCTCCTAGCCCGGCTCGGCGCCCGATGATCGACTTCGAAGGCCAAGCAGTCGTCGTCACCGGAGCGGGCCGAGGGCTGGGCCGGCTCTACGCCGTGGAGCTGGCTCGACGTGGCGCGTCCGTGGTGGTGAACGACCTGGGGACCACGATGCACGGAGACGGTTCGGACTCGGCCGTGGCCGATCAGGTGGTGAAGGAGATCGCCGCCGCGGGTGGGTCGGCGGTGGCCTCGGCGCAGTCCGTGGCCAGCGCCGAAGGTGGCCGCGCCATCGTCGAGACGGCCCTCGAACATTTCGGCCGCCTCGACGCCGTGGTGAGCAACGCCGGCATCTTCCACACCGCTTCCTTCGACGAGCTCGCCGCCGACGACTGGCGGCGGATGATGAGCGTCCATCTCGACGGCAGCTTCTTCGTGAGCCAGCCCGCCTACCGGCACATGCAGGCGCACGGGGGCGGTCGCTTCGTGTTCGTGTCCTCGTCAGCGGGACTCTTCGGCCAGCCGAACTCGGCTCACTACGCGGCGGCCAAGGCGGGCATCTTCGGCCTGGCCAATGTGATCGCCGTCGACGGCGCGCCGCACGGGATCTTGGCCAACACCGTGTTGCCCTTCGGCTACTCGCGCATGGTCACCGAGACCGTGGGGGACCGCGGCCAGCTCGGAGACGACGTCCCCTTCCTGAACGCCATCGAGCCCGAATTGGTCGTGCCGATGGTGGTGTTCCTGGCTAGCGGGGCATGCACGTTCACCCACCGGAGCTTCTCCGCCTGTGCCGGGCGCTTCTCCCGGGTCTTCGTCGGTCTCGGGCAGGGCTGGGTCGGCGCCGAGCCGACCGCCGAGGACATCGAGGCGCACCTGGGCGACGTGGCCGCCGTCGAGCCGTTCATCGTGCCGGAGTCGATCTTCGACGAGGTGGCCGACACCTGCTCCCGGCTGGGCATCCCCCTCTGATCCGGGGCTCAGCCCACGACGACCGGCAAGCGCTCCCAGCCCCGCACCGTCGAGGTGCGGGCCTGCACGGCGTTGGCGTGGTCGACCTCCCAGTCGGGGAACCGGTTCAGCACCTCGTCGAGGGCGACCCGGCCCTCGAGCCGGGCCAGGGCGGCGCCCAGGCACAGATGGATGCCGTAGCCGAAGCTCAAGTGGCGGCCGATGTCGCGGTGGATGTCGAGGCGATCTGGATCGTCGAAGCGCCGCTCGTCACGGTTGGCAGAGCCGTTGAGCAGCACCATGACGCTGCCCTCGACGATCCTCTGGCCATAGTGCTCCACGTCCTCGGCGACGTAGCGGGCCTGGACGGGGGAGGGCGCCTCGTAGCGCAGGATCTCCTCGATGGCGTTGGGGATGAGCGAGCGGTCCCCAGCCAGCTCCCTGCGCTGGTCGGGGTGTTCTGACAGGAGCTTCCCCGTCCATCCGATGAGGCGTGTGGTCGTCTCGTTGCCGGCTCCGGCCAGCATGCCCACGTAGGTGAGGACTTCGTCCCGGGTGAGGCGCCGGGTCACGCCGAGCGAGTCCTCGAACTCGGAGTTGAGCAGCTGGGTCATGAGGTCGTCGGACGGATGCTTGGCCCGCCAGTCGATGTACTCACCGAACATGTCGGGTGTGCCGAGCTCGCTGGCCCGATCGGCGACGTCGTCGCCCTCATGTAGCCGCAGTCCCTCGTCCATTCGCTCCTTGATGGCGCTCTGGTCCTGTTCGGGGATGCCGAGCAGGTAGCCGATGACCCGCATCGGCATCTGGCCGCCCAGGTCGGCGATGAAGTCGAAGCGCTCTGCACCCACGAGCGGATCGAGGGCCCGCCGGCAGTACTCGCGCACCTTGGGCTCGAGGTCGACCATCCGGCGCGGGGTGAACACCCGGGACATGAGCCCCCGGTGCACGTGGTGCTCGGGCGGGTCCTCGAACAAGATGAGGCCGGAGGGCATCTCCATCCCCGACCTGATGAGCTCGAGGACCGAGCCCTTTCCCGACCGGTACGTCTCCCAGTCGAGCAGCCCCTTCTCGACGTCGTCGAAGCGGCTCAGGGCGA
>JASHUM010000137.1 GCA_030040015.1 Acidimicrobiales bacterium | reverse complement strand
CTATGGCGGGCGCGGCTTCAGCGTTCTCGGGTTCCCGTGCAACCAATTCCTCGAGCAGGAGCCGGGTACAGCCGACGAGATCGCCGAGTTCTGCTCGGTCAACTACGGGGTCACCTTCCCGCTCTACGAGAAGATCGAGGTGAACGGCGCCGGGCGCCACGAGCTCTACCGGGAGCTCACCGCCGTTCCCGACGCCGAGGGCCAGGCCGGGGACGTCCAATGGAACTTCGAGAAGTTCCTCGTCTCCCCGGGCGGAGAGGTGCAGCGCTTCCGCCCCGGCGTGGAGCCCGAGGACCCGGGGCTGGTCTCGGCCATCGAGTCGGTGCTGGCATCCTGAGGCCGCCGTCCTGCACAGCACCGTCCTCCACCTGGACACGACCGCACGGCAGGTACTCGACGTCACCGACGAGGTCGAGGGCTTCTGCCACGGTCGGGGAGACGGCCTGTGCTCGGTGTTCGTCCCCCACGCCACCGCCGGCGTGGCGCTCATGGAGACGGGATCGGGCTCCGAGGCCGACCTGGTCGCCGCGCTCGGCCGCATCCTTCCCCGTGAGGCCGACTATCGCCATCGCCACGGCGCCCCGGGCCACGGCGCCGACCATCTCCTGCCGGTCATCGTCTCTCCTTCGCTCGTGCTCCCCGTCGTCGGCGGGAGCCCGGCGCTCGGCACCTGGCAACGCGTGGTGGTCGTGGACCTGAACGCCGACAACCCGCGACGCCAGCTCCGCCTGAGCTTCGTGCCGGCGATGGACGCATAGGCTCGCCGGCCATGACCGACCTCTCCGAGCGCCGTCGTCTTGCCGAGGCGCTGACCAAGGCGCTGCACCTGGGCGTGGCGCCCATCGCCATCTCGTTCGAGGCCGAGGCGCCGGCCGGCGTCCCCGCCTTCGACGAGCCCATGTCCGAGCCCGCCCCCGACGGCAGGCGCGGGCGCGTCCCGGCTGGTTGCGTGTTCTGGGTGCGCGCCACCGAGCGCACGTTCGCCACCGCCCCCGAGGATCACGGCAACTGCTCGGTGGGTCGCTACACCCACGGGCTCGCCACCATGGAGGAGATCGCCGGCAACGGCGACGTGGCCGCCCTGCTCGAATCGGGGTGGGTGGACGCCGAGGCGGTGGCCGGCATCCCGGCCATCTCCGAGCGCCCTGCCTCGGTCGTCTACGGCCCGCTGGCCGAAGCGCCCGAAGTGCCCGACGTGGTGCTGTTGCGGGTGAACGGCCGGCAGATGATGGTCCTGTCCGACGCCATCCCGGGGCTGCGCATCGAGGGCAAGCCGCAGTGCCACATCGTGGCGTTGGCCAAGGAGACGGGTCAGGCCGCCGCCAGCGTGGGCTGCGCGCTCAGCCGGGCCCGCACCGGCATGCGCCCCGACGAGATGACCTTCGCCTTCCCCGGCACGCAACTGGCCCAGGTGGTCGACGCAGTGGAGCGCACCTCGGAGGTCGACACCGTGGTGGCCAAGTACGCGGCGGAGGACGCCCGGCGCTTCTAGGGGTCAGCTCTCGCCGACGGCTCGGGCCAGCCGGCGAATGGCGGTGTCGATGGCGCCGACGTCGATGGATGCGAAGCTGAGTCGCAGGTGCGAGCGCTCCGACTCGCCGATCAGGTAGATCCGCCCCGGGGTGACGGCCACGCCGTGGGCCAGGGCGCGCTCCACGACCACGTCCTCGTCGACGCCGGCCGGCAGCTCGAGCCACAGGCATATGCCGCCGGCCGGGATGTCGTAGGGGCACACGGGGAGGTGCTTGGCCAGGGCGGCGCGCAACACCTCGAGACGATGTCGCAGCGACGCCGACAGGGTGCGCAGATGTGACCCCCACCCGGCGCTCGTCACCAGGTCCACCGCCGCCTCCTGCAGGGGACGAGAGATGAAGAAGTCGTCGACCAGTCGCATGGAGGCGATGCGGTGCCACACCGGGCCGCGCGCCGCCAGAGCGCCCACCCGGAGGCTCGGTGCCGCCGCCTTGGTCAGCGACGTCACGGTGATCACGTGGCCGCCGTCGTCGTCCCGAGCCAGAGGGGGAGGAGGCGTGGGCCCGTGCCCGAGCCACCTGGCCCAGTCGTCCTCGAGGATGAAGGCGCCCGCCGCCGCGGCGGCGGCGAGCACGCTGGCTCGGCGCTCGGAGGCGAGGACGTGGCCGTCGGGGTTCGAGAAGGTCGGTTGCAGGTAGAGCAGCCGGGCGCCGGTGGTGGCGAATGCCCGTTCGAGGAGGTCGGGCCTGATGCCGTGGCTGTCGCACGGCACGGCGATGGGGACCAGTCCGGCGCTGCGGGCCACGGCGAGCGCCCCCGGATAGGTAGGGGTGGCGAAGAGGACAGGGCTGCCGCTCGGCAGCAACCCGCGCATGGTGGCCGACAGGGCCCCCTGACAGCCGGGGGTGATGAAGACGTCCTCCTGGTCGACGCCGATCTGCTTGGCGAACCAGGCGCGCAACTCCGGCAGGCCGGCTTGCGGGGGCGTCGACCACGCCTCGGGACGACGAGCGGCCCGGGCCATGGCCGCGGCGATGCGACCGTCGGGCCGGATGGCCGGCTCGGGGTAGCCGCTGGCGAGGGGGAGCGCCTCGGTGTCGCGCAGGCGGATGATCATGTCGAGCCCGGCCGGCTCGACCGGGCTGGCCCCCAGGCTCACGTGCTGCCAGTCGGTGTCGGGCGCGGCCCGCGTGGTGGGGCGGGACACGAACGTGCCCAGTCCGGGCCTGGTGGTGAGGAGCCCCTCGGCCACGAGCTGGGCGACGGCCCGGCGCACGGTCACCGGCCCCACACCGAGCTCACCCATGATCTGGCGGCTGCTCGGGATGGGGTCCCCGAAGCGCCGGAGCGAGGCGTGCTGGCGGAGCCTTGCCACCGTCCGGTCGATACTGCTATCGTAAACTATGAAGGTTCACGATAGCGCTATCAGGCCAGGGGCGCAAGCGCTTTCGCCCGGGGGGCGGGGTGGTGCATGGACTCCGTGAACACGTGGGCCATGCAACGGCTCGTCACCGAGCACCAGCGGGACCTCGCCCGCCAGGTTGGCTCTGGCGTCGCCTCTTCGTCACCCCGTCGCCGGAGGCGTCATCGGCGCCGCCCGGGTCCCGTTCACGGCGGCGTGCACGCCTGGGCCGCCTTCCTCCGCCACCGTCGCTCTTCCGGGCACACCCAGCGGGTCGCCGGACAGGCCGTCGATGGATGACCTCGCCATCGAATTCGCCATCGGGATCGTGACCTTCGGGCTGATGGTGGCGCTCTTCCGCCAGGGAGAGCGCCTCGGCGACCGTGACGACGACGCCCGGGTGTGGGTACGCGTCGTCGACGTCCCGCAGCCGGACGGCAGCATGCCGGTGGCCGTCGTGCGTGTCGAGAACCCTGGCCAGGATCCCGTGATCGTGGGACTGGACGGTCGGCGGGGCACCCGGTTGGAACGTCTCGGCTCTCCGGTGGCGGTGACGGTGCCGCGCCGAGCAGGCCGGCGTCGACGTGCGCCCGGCGCCGTCCTCGGCGCCGTCGACGGCGGGTCCCGGGAGACGTGGCGGGTGCCGCTCGGCCAGGCTGCGCTGCCGCCGTCGATCCGGGTGTTGCTCTACCAACCGGGCGGGCGCACCCGGGGGATACGTGTCAGTACGACTTGGGCAGCTGCAAGCTGTGCTGGGCGACGAAGTTGAGGATCATCTCGCGGCTTACCGGCGCGGTGCGGATCAGTCGTGCCGCTCCCCACATGTCGGCCAAGCCGTACTCCGAGGCCATGCCGTTCCCCCCGTGCGTCTGGATGGCTTGGTCGAGCGCGGCCAGGGCCGCCTCGCCCGCCGCGTACTTGGCCATGTTGGCCGCCTCCCCGGCATCCTGGCCGGCGTCGTAGGCCCACGCCGCCTTCTGAGCCATGAGGCGGGCCAGCTCGACCTCGATCTTGGCCTTGGCCAGTGGATGGGCCAGTCCCTGGTGGCGGCCGATGGGCGTCCCCCACACGCTGCGCTCCCGGGCGTAGGCAGACGCCTTCTCGAGCGCGTAGCGGCCGATCCCGTTGGCCAGCGCCGCCGACATGATGCGTTCGGGGTTGAGTCCCATGAACACCTGGCGCAGTCCGTCGCCCTCCGTGCCCACCAGCCGGTCGGCCGGCACCTCGACGTCGTCGAAGAACAAGGTGAATTGCTTCTCGGGCGCGACGATCTCCACCGGGATGAGCGTCTTCTCGAACCCGGGGCTGTCGGTGTCCACCACCAACAGCGAGAGCTTGGCCCTTCCCGTCGACTCGTCGACGCCGGTGCGGCACACCACCAGCACCGCCGTCGCCTCGTCGACGCCCGAGATGTAGTACTTGGTCCCTCGCAACCGGTAGACGTCCCCGTCGCGGGTGGCGCTGGTCGAGATGTTGTGGGAGTTCGAGCCGGCGTCGGGCTCCGTGATGGCGAAGGCCATCTTCATCTCCGCCGTCGCCAGGGCAGGGAGCCAGCGTTGCTTCTGCTCGTCGGTGCCGAAGCGGGCGAGGATGGTGGCGCAGATGGCGGGGGAGACCACCATCATGAGCAGCGGACAGCCCTGGGTGCCGAGCTCCTCGAGGACGATGGCCAGCTCGGAGATGCCCATCCCGCCCCCGCCGTAGGAATCGGGCACGTTGACGCCCAGGTACCCCTCGGCGCCGAGCTCGTTCCACAGGTCGTCGGTCTTCTGCCCGCTGCGGGCGCAACGGGCGTAGTAGTCGTGCCCGTACTTGGCGGCGATGGAGGACACCGCCCGGCGCAGCATCTGCTGTTCCTCGGTCTCGACGAAGTCCACCTGGCGCCTCCTAGTCGGTGTGCCCGGCGCCGCCCGGCGCCGCCAGGAGCCGCTCGGGCACGTCCATCTCCCGCGACCGCACGTACTCGCCCAGGCTCTTGGCCTGAGGGTCGGGCCGGGTCGACGACGCCACGCCCTCACCGAGCAGCCCGTGCACCACGAAGTTCACCGCCCGGATGTTGGGGAGGAGGAAGCGCTCGATCTCGAGCTCCTTGGCCTCGGGCAGCAGGTCCCGCAGGCGCTCCACGGTGAGCGCGGCGGCCAGCCACTCGAAGGCATCGCCGCTGCGCGCCCACAACCCCACGTTGGCGTTGCCTCCCTTGTCACCCGAGCGGGCCCCGAACAGCGTCCCGAGCGGCACCCGCCTCGTGGTCCCGCCGTCGACGGAGACCGACCCGACCGGGCCGTCCTCCGAAGCGGGCCGGTCGGCGACCGGTGCAGCAGCGCCCGGGGGCGCCAGCGGCACGTCGATACGCCGTCCGTCACCGAGCACCGCCACCTGGGCGACCTCGCTCGCCGGGATGAGCACGGGCCAGTACACGCCGTAGGCACTCGCCTCGCCCGGAGGCGAGGTCAGGTAGAAGCCGGGATAGTTGGCCAGGGCCAGCTCGGTCACCGCCCCCGAGAAGCGCCGCCCCACCACCTCGGGATCGCCGGCCTTGGCCGTGACCCGGAGCTGGGCGGAGGCCTGTTCGTTGGACGGCGCGTCGGGCCGGTCGGATCGCACCAGGCGGACGTCGAGGTCGGTCAGCTGCAGGCGGTCGAGCCGCTGCTCGAGGGTACGGCGCACCAGCGCCGCCTTGTCCTCGACGTCGAGCCCGGTGAGCACGAACGTCATGGAGTTGCGCCATCCCCCGAGCAGGTTGACGGACACCTTGGCCGTGTCGGGAGCTGGGACGCCCCGCACCCCGGAGATGTGCACCCGGTCCGGGCCGTCCTGGGCGAGACGGATGGTGGAGAAGTCCGCCACCACGTCGGGATTGGCGTAGAGCGGCCCGGCGATCTCGTACAGGAGCTGGGCCGTGACCGTCCCCACCGAGACCTCGCCCCCCGTCCCCGGGTGCTTGGTGATCACCGACGAGCCGTCGGCGGCCATCTCGGCGACGGGGAAGCCGGGGTGCTCGAGCCCGGGCACCTCGGTGAAGAAGGCGTAGTTGCCCCCCGTGGCCTGAGCCCCGCACTCGATGACGTGACCGGCCACCACGGCGCCGGCCAGGGCGTCCCAGTCGGTGCGCGCCCAGCCGAAGCGCCACGCCGCGGGTCCCACCACCAGGGCGGCGTCGGTGATCCTCCCCGTCACGACCACGTCCGCCCCTGCGCCCAGGGCCTCGGCCACGGCGAAGCCCCCCAGGTAGGCGTTGGCGCTCACCACGCTGCCGGCTGCCTCGGCCAAGGGACGACCGGTGTCGAGATGCCGGAGGGGATCACCCTCCTTCTGGAGGCGCTCCAGGACGTCCAGCACGTCGTCGCCCTCCACGTGGGCCACCGACGCCTCGAGCCCCAGGCCCTCGACCAGCTCACGCAGACGGGCGGCCAAGCCGGCCGGGTTGAGCCCGCCGGCGTTCGACACCACCTTGATGCCGCGTTCGATGCAGGTGCCGAGGACCTCCTCCATCTGCTTGTAGAAGGTGGTGGCGTAGCCGAGCGACGGATCGCGCTGGCGGCTCTTGGTGAGGATGAGCATGGTGAGCTCGGCCAGGTAGTCACCGGTGAGCACGTCGATGGGGCCACCCTCGACCATCTCCCGGGCAGCCGACAGGCGGTCGCCGTAGAAGCCCGAGCAATTGGCCACACGGAGCACCTGGGAGGCGGCGCTCACGTCGTCCCCTCGTCGACGACGACGAGCAGGCGCCCGGCCTCGACCTGGTCCCCGGCCGACACGTGCACCTCGGCCACCTTCCCCGACACCGGCGCGTGCACCTCGTGCTCCATCTTCATGGCCTCGATGGCCACCAGCGTGTCGCCCGTCTCGACCTCGTCGCCCACGCCGACGTGCACCTTGACGACGGTTCCCGGCAGGGGCGCCACCAGCGACCCCGCGCTCAGTTGCGACCCGGGCAGGGGGAAGCGCTCGATCTCCTCGAGCGCCGACGCGCCGTCGGGACCGTCGACGTAGGACACGGCACCGACGCGCTCGACTCGGTACCGGCGCCCCACTCCGCCCACGGCCAGGGTCACGGCGTCGGGCGCGGTGCGGACGACCTCGACGTCGGGACGCGCCGCCCCGTCGAGCTCCACCTGGCAGCCCAGGCGGTCGAAGCGGTACCCCACTGCGATCCGGCCCGACGCTCCCGAGTACTCGACGTGCTGCATGCCGGCAGGGTTGTTGCGCCACCCCGAAGGCATCGGGCGCAGCACCTTGGCCTCTCGGCGACGTTCGGCCTGCGCAGCGAGGGCGGCGGCCAGGGCGTGCAACTTCCGGGCCTCGGCGTCGGCGAGGGGCGCACCGAGCTCAGCAGGATCGTGGCGCTCGAGGAAGCCGGTGTCGATGTCGCCGGCCAGGAACTCGGGGTGGCGCAGGATGCGCACCAACAGGTCGCGGTTGGTGACGAGCCCGTGGATCTCGGCGCCGGCCAGGGCGCCGGCCAGCTTGCGAGCCGCCTCGTCCCGGGTGGGGGCGTGGGAGATCACCTTGGCCAGCATGGGGTCGTAGTACGGGCTGATGTCCGAGCCGCTCTCGAACCCGCTGTCGACGCGCACCGCGTCTTCGGAGGCGGGGAACGTGAAGCGGTGCAGGCGGCCGGCCGAAGGGCGCCACTGGTTGGTGGCGTCCTCGGCGTACAGGCGCACCTCCATGGCGTGTCCGTCCATCCGCGCCGCTCGCACCGAGTCCGGGATGGGGTGTCCCTCGGCGATGCGCAGCTGGAGCATCACCAGGTCGAGGCCGGTGACGAGCTCGGTCACCGGGTGCTCGACCTGGAGCCGGGTGTTCACCTCGAGGAAGGCGAAACTCCCGTCGGGCAAGAGGAGGAACTCCACCGTGCCGGCGTTCACGTAGCCGATGGCCCGCGCCGCCGTCACCGCCGCCTCGGTCAGACGGGCCCGCCGGGCCTCGTCCACGGCGGGCGAGGGCGACTCCTCGACGATCTTCTGGTGCCGGCGCTGGATGGAGCACTCACGCTCGAACAGGTGCACGACCTCGCCGTGGTGGTCGCCGAGGATCTGGACCTCGACGTGACGGGGGCGCTCGACGTACGGCTCCAGGAACACCGTCCCGTCGCCGAAGGCCGAGCTCGCCTCCCGGGAAGCCGAGACCAGCGCGTCGGGCAACGCCCCGGCATCCTCCACCACCCGCATGCCCCGGCCCCCTCCGCCGGCCGAGGCCTTGACCAGCACCGGCCACCCCAAACCGGCGGCACGTCCCGCCAGGTCCCCGTCGAGCCCGCCTCCTACTGCCGTCGTCGCCGGCACCTCGACGGTGGGGAGCACCGGCACCCCGGCGCCGGCCATGGTGGCCTTGGCGGACAGCTTCGACCCCATGGCCTCGATGACGTCGGGCGGGGGCCCCACGAAGACGAGGCCGGCGTCGGCGCACGCCCGGGCGAAGCCGGCGTGCTCGGAGAGGAACCCGTAGCCGGGGTGCACGGCGTCGGCCCCGCTGCGCAGCGCCGCCTCCACCAGCCGCTCTCCTCGCAGGTAGGTGTCGCCCGGCGACGCCCCGGGAAGACGGATCACCTCGTCGGCCTCGCCCACGTGCGGCAGCCCGATGTCCGGGTCCGAGGCCACCGCCACGCAACTGACGCCCAGCGCGTGGGCACTGCGCATGACTCGGCGGGCGATCTCACCCCGGTTGGCCACGAGCAGCTTGGAGATCACCGGCACGTCACATCCGGAAGACGCCGTAGCCGCGCGTCCCGTGGGTCTCGGTGTTGTCGATGATCGACAGGCACATGCCGAGCACGTGCCGGGTGTCTCTCGGGTCGATGATGCCGTCGTCGTACACCAAGCCGGAGAGGAACAGGGGCATCGACTCCCGTTCGATCTGCGACTCCACGGCGGCGCGCACGGCGGCGTCGGCCTCTTCGTCGAAGGGTTCGTTCCTGGCCTCTGCCCCCTGGCGGGCCACGATGGAGAGGACGCCGGCCAGCTGGGCCGGGCCCATCACCGCCGAGCGGGCGTTGGGCCAGGCGAAGAGGAAGCGAGGGTTGTAGGCCCGGCCGCACATGCCGTAGTTGCCAGCCCCGTAGGAGGCGCCGATGTTCACCGTGAGGTGAGGGACGCCGGAGTTCGACACGGCGTTGATCATCTTGGCGCCGTCTTTGATGATCCCCCGTTGCTCGTACTCCTTTCCCACCATGTAGCCGGTGGTGTTCTGCAGGAACAGCAGCGGCACGTCGACCTGATTGGCCAGCTGGATGAATTGGGTGGCCTTGTTGCTCTCCTCGCTGAAGAGCACGCCGCGGTGATTGGCCAGCACGCCGATGGGATAGCCGTGGATGGACGCCCATCCCGTCACCAGGCTCGAGCCGTACAGCGGCTTGAACTCGTCGAAGCGCGAGCCGTCGACGACCCGGGCCAGGACCTGACGCGGGTCGAAGGGCACGCGTAGGTCGGCCGAGGCGATGCCGAGCAGCTCCTCGGGGTCGTGCCGCGGGTCGTCGCCGTCCATGGTGGGGCCCGGCCCGAGCTTGCGGTGGTTGAGGCGGCCCACGATGTCCCGCCCGATGCGAATGGCGTCGTGCTCGTCGGCGGCCAGGTAGTCGGCCAGGCCGCTCACCCGGGCGTGCATGGTGGCGCCGCCGAGCTCCTCGTCGTCGGACTCCTCGCCCGTGGCCATCTTGACCAGGGGCGGGCCGCCCAGGAAGACCTTCGATCGGCCCTCGATCATGACGATGTGGTCGCTCATGCCCGGGACGTAGGCCCCCCCTGCGGTGGAGTTGCCGAACACCAGCGACACCGTGGGGACCGCCGCCGCCGAACGCTGGGTCAGGTCCCGAAAGCCCCGTCCGCCCGGGATGAAGATCTCGGACTGGGTGGGGAGATCGGCGCCACCCGACTCCACCATGCTCACCGACGGCAGGCGGTTGTCCAGGGCGATGTCCGACAGCCGGGACGACTTGCGCATGGTGAAGGGGTTGGTGGACCCGCCCCGGACGGTGGGGTCGTTGGCGCTGACCATGCACTCGACACCGTTGATCACGCCGATGCCCGAGACGAGACTGGCGCCGACGGTGTAGGGCGTTCCCCACCCGGCCAACGGGCACAGCTCCAAGAACGGCGAGTCACGATCCAAGAGCAGCTCGATGCGCTCGTGGGCGAGCAGCTTGCCGCGCTTGCGATGTCGTTCGACGTAGCGCTCACCGCCGCCTTGGCGGGCCAGGGCCAGCTGCTCCTCCACCTCGGCCAGCGCCGCCTCCATGGCGTCGCGGTTGGCACGGAAGGTGTCGGACGAGACGTCGACGGTGCTCGAGAGCACGGGCATGACGGTGAGAAGTCCCGGTCAGGCGGGGGACGGATCCGCCCGGTCGCCTGCCCGATGCTGCGTCTTCGTCCTGCTCCCCATCGGGTGACAGACTAAACGCATGCCCGATCGTTCGCTTTCTGCCGTCGTGCTGGCCGCCGGCGAAGGGACGCGAATGCA
>JASHUM010000136.1 GCA_030040015.1 Acidimicrobiales bacterium | reverse complement strand
TCGATCAGTCTCCGACTCGCTGGTGTCGTGAGGAATGTCCGACCCGGGGAGGAAGGCGGCACAAGGGCGGGCATCGAGTTTGTCGGTCTGTCCGAGAGCGACCTGTCGGTCCTGAAGCTGATGGAGCAGCTGAACATACGCTGGTAACCGGACATTGTGTGACAGGAAGGGAAACGGCTTCGTGGCATCGCCGCTCTGTCCGCAGATCCCCAGGGAAGTCCCCAGCTTTTCCCCTTCCACCCTGCCGGGCGTTGGCGGAGAATCAACTTGACCGCACCGGGCGGAGAGGGAGGGAAGTTGGAGTCATGCGAGGTTCTAGCCTTCTGCAACCGTCGCCACTGACGCGCAGGACCAGCCCTGAGGTGAGGCGATGACCGGGCTCGCCAGCCCGGCCATCGCCGACGCAGCCGTCGGCACGGGCGACGTCGACCTGATCGACGCACAAGTCCTGCAGATCTTCCGCCTGGTCCATGAAGCCATCGGGTGTGCCACCGAGGTCTTCCTCGCCGCCGACCGCGCTGCGGCCCGCGCTGTCGTGGAGCGTGATCAGCTCATCGACGAGCTCCACAACCGCACCGAGCAGGCTGTTGTCGCCGAACTAGCCCTCCCCGGAGGTCTCGAGGCTGGTCGCCAGGGGTGGCTGCTTCTGGTCTTCCGCATCCTGCCGGAGCTCGAGCGCAGCGGCGATCTGGCCGAGCACATCGCCTCCCACGCTGCGCAGGGATTGGCGAAGTGGCTCACCCCCCGCGCCCGTCAGCTCGTCGAGCAGATGGGTTGCATTGCCGCTGAGATGTGGAAGCTGGCCGCCGACGCCTACGCACATCGGGCCCCCTCGGGCGCCCGACTACTGCGGGTGCGAGACGATGAGATCGATGACCTCCACGTGAACCTCACCGCCGAGCTCGCCGCCTCCGGAGTGACCATTCCTGTCGCCATCGAAATGGCCCTCGTGGCCCGCTACTTCGAGCGCCTGGGTGACCACGCAGTCAACATCACCCGACGGATCCAGCAAATCACAAGGTATCGGTAGCGACGACTCCGAGGCGGGTGCCGTCGGGTTGGTCACGGCTGCCTGCAGGTCTTGCTGGGGGAGCTCGTGACGGTGGACTCCGCCGTGGCGGCTGAGTCGGTGCTCTGCCAATTGGTGCCCTCGTAGGCGCTCACTTCGAACCAGTAGTTGCCCGAAGAGAGGCTGCCGCTCGTCCACGAAGTGCTCGTGATCCCGGTGGCCGCCGCGCTGTAGGGACCGGTCGAGGCACTCGTGGCCTCGTACACGGTGTAACTGGAAGCATCGGTCACCGCACTCCACGTGACCTTGATGGTATTGGAGCTGCTCGACACGCACGCTGCTGCCGGGCCACCCGGGGCCGCGGGGAGGGAGCTCGACTGCACTTCACCCGAGCTCCCCGTGCCGACGGCGATGGCCCAGCTCGAGGCGGCGGCCGGACCGACGCAGGCGAGGGTGAGCGCCGCCATGCCGACGCTCACCCTCACCACGCTCTGCCACATCGAGGTTTTCGACATGGGTAGGCCCTGTGGCCGCGATCTGCCCGTCGCCCTGCCGTCCCCGGTTCCGGTCGTCCTAGCTCGTCCAGCTGTCGGTGGCCGGCGAGGTGGTCGATGTGGCGGCGCCGCCGGTGGCGGTGACCCCGGTGAGCGATGGCATGGAGAAGTAGGTGCTGACACAGGCGGCCGGAGCCGACGTGGTCATGCTGGCGTCGTTGGTGAACGTCACGACCAGCGGGTTGTTGGCCTGCCCGCTCGCCCCGACCGTGAGCGCCGAGGTCAGCGTGTGCGAGCTGCCGCTCGTGGTGCTCGAGTAGTTCCAGACCACATCACTGGGCGTCGCGGCCAGGCAGCCGGTCTGCGTCGTGGTGAGTGCGCTGGTGGTATAGCCGTTGGCGTAGGTCGTGTTGGTCGGGAGCTGTACGGCGGTGATGGTCACCGGGTACGGGTTGGGGTTGCTGATGGTGACCGTGACGTCCCCGTTGCCTCCCGGGTAGAGGAGGTTGGTGCCCCCCGCCGTGGCCGAGATGCTCAGGTTGGAGACTCCCGCCGACGACGTCTCACCCGACGAGCCCGACGCCAAGCCGACCGACCAGTTCGTCGCCGCGTAGGCGGCCGTGCCGGCCATGGCCGCGCCGAGGACGGCCGAGATCACCTTGGCGCGCCTCGACCACCTGAACCCTTTCCCTGCGTGCTGCGTCTCTTTCTTGAATACCTGCATTGCCGCCCCCCTTGTTGGTCTGTTCTGCGACCTGGGCATCCTGAATCAGGCGCCCACAGGCCAGACAGGGCCGTTGGTCCCGAAACACCACTCTTCGGGACTTTTGTCCCACAGTGAGTCTCCAATCGGCGGAGCGTCGCCCAATTAGAAACGTACGAGGGCCGTCACGCCCCGGGCGCCGTACCCGGCGCGGCGACACAGGCTGACTGCACGGCCGAGACCAGCACCCTGGGCGGCACGGGTTTCTGCAGTGCGGCAGTGATCTTGGCGCCGAAACGCTCGTTGAGCCTCTCGGCGTCGTAGTACTCGAAGGCCGAGTAGACGATGACGTGGGGTGGCGGCACCTCGATCTGGCTGAGCACGCCGTAGCCATCGAGCTTCGGCATGTGAAGGTCCAGAAGGAGGACCTTGAATGCGATCGCCCTGAGCAGGTCCAGGGCGACCTCACCGTCTTCGGCCTCGATGACCTCGTGCTGGTCAGACGCCAGCAGGTCGACCAGGGTCTCCCGAAGGTCGGGATCGTCCTCGGCCACCAGGATCCGGCACCCCGCCCCCGGATCTCCGTAGAAGCTCATTCCCGCCACGACCTCCCGCCAGCCGGGGAGATTACTCATCTGGCGACGGAACCGTGAGCCGTTCGAAAAGGACTTTGGACCCTGGGCTCGAGGCTGCGACCCTTGCTTTGCTTCCCGTGGGGATTGGGCATCCCCATCACCCACAAGTCGAGGTAGGGGCCGGCTCCAGGCCCCTACTTTCGCGTTTCGGATCGGTCACGCCGCCCCCGACCTCCGGTCAGGGCCGGTGGCGCCGGCTCTCCTGGGCGCAAGCGGAGCATCTCCCGAGAATGGCGAAGTGACGAGGATCGATCACGAATCCAAGGTCGGACTTCACCGATCTCGCCAGCCCACTGAACAGCCGAACCGGCGCTTCCACGACGGCGCCGCACCCCTCACAGATGAAGTGGGCATGGGCGTTGGCGGCAAGCTGGTAGGTGGCTGGCCCGTGACCGAGGTGGGAGTGCAGCACGACGCCCAGGCGCTGGAGCTCGTCCAGGTTCCGGTAGATGGTCGACAGATGGATGTCGGGAGCCCGGGCCTGGACTGCCTCGGCCAGCTCCTCGGCTGTCAGGTGGCCATCGGCGTCGAACAACACCTCGAGCAGGATCCGCCGCGACGAGGTGACCCGACCCCCACCGGCCCGGAGCAGGGCCAGGACCTGGTCCACCGTGGACGCACCCGGGGCGGATCCAGGCGGCGCCAGCGGCTTGCTCACGCCCCCGATGATACGCCCGACCTGGACTTCGTTGAGACCACCTCCCTGTTGCGGCCAGATCGCATCTGTGCAAGGGTGAGCCCGACCCGAACGCCCGGGAGGTAGGCCATGGCCACCCAGCTGGACTCGCCGCGGATGAGCACCAAGGACATGCTCCGGGTGTCCTTTTCGGCACTGAGCCCGGCCGAACGAGCACGGGTCATCGCCATGTACGGGTCGATCCTGGCCCTGCACGCCCTCGGGTTCTTCGTCTTCATCGCCTTTGTCGTTCCCGCCCACTACCGAGGCCTCGGGATTGGCGTGAGCGTCCTCGCCTACACCCTCGGTCTTCGTCACGCCTTCGATGCCGACCACATCTCGGCCATCGACAACACCACTCGAAAGGCGATGAACCAACGACAGGGAACGGACAAGCCCAGACCGCTCAGCTTCGGGTACTTCTTCTCGCTGGGCCATTCGACGATCGTGGTGGCCATCGGGGTGGGCATCATCATCGCCGAGAAGACGGTCTTCACCGCCGTGTCGCACAACAACTCCGGCCTCGAGCAGTTCGGAGGTGTCTTCGGGACGATCGTCTCGGCCGCCTTTTTGTTCCTGATCGGCCTGCTGAACCTCGTCGTCCTGGCCGGCATCATGAAGGTCTTCCGGTCGATGCGCCAAGGGCTCTACGACGAGGCGGAGCTCGAGCGGCAGCTCGAGAATCGGGGCTTCTTCTACCGCTTCTTCGGCCGGTGGATGAACACCATCAACAAGGAATGGCAGATGTACCCGGTGGGAGTCGTGTTCGGCATGGGCTTCGACACCGCCACCGAGGTGGCCCTGCTCGCCACCACGGCGCTGTATGCCTCTCGCCACGTGCCCTGGTACGCCATCATCTGCCTGCCCATCCTCTTCACCGCCGGCATGAGCCTCATGGACACCACCGATGGCATCTTCATGAACCTCGCTTACGGGTGGGCCTTCTTCAATCCGGTACGGAAGGTCTATTACAACCTGGCCATCACCGGATTGTCGGTGGCGATCTGCTTCTTCATCGGCGGGATCGAGACGTTGGGGCTCATGCCCCAGGAGTTCCACGGCCTGAGCCAGACGCATGGATTTTGGGGGTTCATGTACAGCTTCAACATCAACACGGCCGGGTTCGTGATCGTGGGCATGTTCGTGGTGACCTGGGCGGTGGCCATGCTCATCTGGCGCTACGGACGGATCGAAGAGAAGTGGAGCGCACGTCTCCGGACTGAAGAGATGCGCATCACCGCCTGAAGTCGGCCATGGCGACGAGGGCGATCACCGGCGTCACCACCAGGCCCAGCCCGGCCCCGAGGACCACCTTGTAGAGGACGAAGCTGGACTGTGTGATGCCCCCGAAACCGGCCAGCACCAAGCTGAGCGCGGCGAAGGGGCCCAGGAGGCCGAGGCAGAGCAGTCCGAACACCGAAGCTCGTCTGGCGCGGCTCCCGGGCAGACGACTGAGCACTCTCGGCAGCGTCGGCGAGGGCTCCAACCCTGACAGTCGCCCGGCCCGCTGGTCGCGCCGGACCGCCAACGACACCAGGATCCCGGTCAGGAACGGGAGGATGAAGAAGGTCCCGAGGGTGTCGGTCATCGTGCTCGGCTTCTGGACGAGCGGGATCGACATCAACGGCACGGTCTTCTCGCCGAGGGACGTGAGCCAGGCGATGAAGCCGCTCGACACCGCGTTCACCACCAAGGGGATCAGTATGGCGTTCACGAGCAACCACCGGCGATGCGCAGGCCCGAGCGTCTCGCTCCGCCCGGAGGTGACGGACATGGTCATGAGGGAGACCCCTCGGGTGCGAAGGCCGCAACCAGCAACTCGACGACCGTCTGCCGGGCCTGGGCGTCGTCCATGGGACTCGGGTCGGGATCAGCTTTGCGGTGCCAGGCGAACCAGGCGACCGACTCGACGATGAACCGGGTGGCCACGTCGACATCCGAGACACGGCGCAGCGCTCCGGAGGCCATTCGAGATTCGAGGTAGTCGGCCAGCTGTCGAACCTGCCTGCGCCGTCCCTTGGTGATGTAGAAGGCGTAGAGATCGGGGATGTCGAGGACCGAGCTCTCGATGAGGGCCAGGAGCCGCCGGTTGCGCTCCATGAACAGATACCGTTCCTCGACGACGGCGGCCAGCTCCCCGGCGACGTCGGTCGGCGGGGGCGAGGCGAGGGCGCCGGACAGGACCGGGAACGAGGCGGACCCCCTCCCCCAGCCCTTCAAGATCTCGAGGGTCTGCCCGGGCGGCGGCGTCGGGAGCGGGACCTCGATGCCCGACATCGAGTCCGGGTCGACGGCGTAGCGCAGGGCGAGCTCGAAGAGGGCCTCCTTGCTCTCCACGTACCGGTACAGCAGCGCATGGCTGAGCTCCAGTCGGGCCCCGACATCGGTCATCAGGGCCCGGCGGTAGCCCTTTTCGATGAACACCCGGCATGCGGCCCTGGCCACTTCGTGCAACCGGTCAGGTGGTGTCCGCCGAGGCACTGGCGTAACTGTAACTAACTGAGTCAGTTAGTCAAGGGCCTCGTCAGCGGGCGACGCTCGTGAACCACGACGACCACGCCTCGTAGCCGCCGACGAGGTCACCGGCTCGCTCGTAGCCGAGGTCCCGCAGTGCGGCTGCAGCCAGGCTGGAGGCATAGCCCTGGGAGCAGACGACCACGACGACCCGGTCGAAACCGCTGACTCCGGGCGCTCGATGCTCGGACCCCGGGTCCAAGCGCCACTCGAGCACATTGCGCTCGACCACCACGGCCCCGGGGATCTCCCCTTGCTCGGAGCGCTGGCTCTCCGAGCGGATGTCGACCACCAAGCCACCGGCCTCCGTGATGGTGGCGAGCTCGCGCGGGCCGACCCGGAAGATGCGCAGGCGGGCGCGTTGCACCAAGTCGTCCGCGGTCGTGGTCATCGGCGCGACCTGCCGCCAGCGACCGCCGACGCGGCGACGTCGTCCTCCAGGCGGAGGTAGGTCATCTCGGTCAGCCGGGGTGAGTACACGTGGACACTCACCGCCGTGGTGCCGAGGTCGTTGGTCATGGCGTGCACGTGCCCGGCCGGAAGCTCGACGGCCCGCCCCTCGCCCAGCCTGCGCTCGGCCAGGAAGGGCGTGCCCACCTCGTGCCACAACACACGCTCGGTCAAGGCCCCCTGCACGACGGCCAGGGCGCCCTCCGACGTCCCGTGGTCGTGGAGGTCGATCCCGGTACCCGGCGGCCACACGATCAACCACGCCTCCAGGTGGGCCGTCCGCAGGATGAGCTGCCAGGTCCGCTCGCCTCCGCCGTTGGGGAGATGCTGGGGCCGGTAGGCGTCAGCCAGCTCGCGCGCCGTGAGGATGAGCCCGGTGTCGTCCATCGGTGGCCTCGGTCCGTCGAGCAGCCCGGCGCCGGCCGGATGCAAGGACAAGGTGCGAGTGGCCGTCACGAGCTGCTCCCCGCCGTCACCAGCAGGCCCTCGAGGTCGACGAGGCAGGCGCCCGGGGCGGAGGCGGCCAGCTCCTCGCTGTAGGGGGCGAGCACGCTGGCCAACTGCGTCTCGTAGCCAAGGACCTGGCTTCGCTCGGGCCCGTAGAGGGGCTCGAAGACGTCGAAGCCGGCCGTGTCCAACTCCCCCAGCACGCTGAGCACGGGCGCCACGACCGCCGCTCCGTTGGTGCTCTCTGCCGCGAACTCGGCCACCAACGGACCGAACAGCTGCAGAAGCGGCGCATAGGCCGGTGCCAAGGCGAAGGCCTCGGAGGCGAACGGGCCGAAGGCGGGGGCGAAGCTGACCAGTGACTGCAACCCGCCCGACTGCGACGGCGATGGCAAGGCGAGCGGGCACGTGGCGGACGCCGTCGCCGGAGCCGGCCCGGGTGTGGCCCCGGTCCCCGGGCTGACGGGGGATGTCGCAGGTGTCGAACCCGGCGTCGACGAAGCCCCCGCCGTCGTCGTCGCGCTGCCGGCCGCCACGGAGGGCGACGAGGTGTCCACCGCCACCAGTGCCGGTGTCGCCGGCGCAGGGCTCGGCGCCGCCGCGCTCGGCGCGGCATCGTTCTGTGAGCGCGACGTCGTGACCGAGGTCCGAACAGAGGAAGGCCACAGGGAGAAGACGGCCAGGGCGGCCACGGAACCGACGGCCACGACGGCCGAGGCGGTCCGGCCCAGGCGCCAGCGAGCGAGCCGGTGGTCGGCCCCGGGGACCGGTGCGAGGGAAGACGTCACCGTGCCGGGGCTCCGTGGACGATCCGAATGTCGGCGCACCGCTCGCACACCTCGTCGGGGATGACTCCGACCCGCATGAGCACGGCGAACACCTTGCAGCCCATGCAGAAAGCGAAGACCGACTCCAGGGTGGCGAAGACGATGATGACACCGAGAAGGATCTCCGCCGCTCCCCAGTGCCCGAGCGCCGTCAGCGCGGCGGCGGTCACGGTGAACGCGGCGCCCACCCCTTGGGCGAAGCGCTTGGGCGGACCCGCCACGTAGCGGGGCGGCACACCGAGACGAGGGGTGACCACCCGGGTGACGAGCTGCCCGAGCGGGCTGAGCGATGGCCCGGTCAGCACGCGCGCCACGAACCCGTAGGCGATGACGTAGACGGCCCAGTGCCATCCGAGAGCGAGGGTGAGCGCGCTCATCACGACCACGCCTCCGGCCACCAGCCGGGCGGAGACCTCGTTGACCGGGTTGGGGAACGAGAACAGACGCCCCACCACACCCTCGCTGCTCCGCGTCGTCGCGTCGGCGGTCATGACTGTCCTCCTGGCTGGTGGTCGAATTCCGTCATGGTGAGCCCCTGCCGGCGTCGGCGGTCGCCCTCCCGGCGCGTATGCGACGGTCCGAGTACACAAAGGTGACCAGGGCCAAGACAGCGAGCGCGGCGACCAGGCCCACCAACCATCTCGGTGGGTCGAGGCCGGAACGGGTGCTGGTCCGTACCGCCAACACGTGGGCTCCCGGTGACGAAGCCGATGCTGAGGGGGTCGCAGTCGCCGCTGGCGTCGTGGGCGTGGACGAGGTCCCGGCCGTCTGCCCCGACGACGAAGGTGCCGACGTGGCCGTGGAACCGGCAGCGCCGGAGACGGAGCCGGTACGGGTGCCGCTCGACGCCGCCGACGATGCCGTCGCCTCGCCGGCGGCCACGAACCGCCCGGTCAAGACCCACAGTCCGGAGAACCCGTTGAACGGCCCGCCCACGATCTGGCTCGTCCACTGCATGGTGTAGGAACCGGTCGCCGGGTCGTAGGTGCCGGTGAGCGGCGTCGTGTCGCCCGGGTAGGTGCCGTCCGGCTTCGGCGAGCCCTGGTTGAAGTACTGGTTGTTCCACGACACCGACAGCGCGGACACCTGGCCGCCCAGCGTCGTGCCGGACAGCGTGATCAAGGGGGCAGGCACGCTGTCACCCGTTTGGGGGTCCACCGACTGGCTCGAGGCCCCATATCGGACGCCGTAGAAGTCGGCGGGCGTGATGATCCGGTCGGCCAAGGAGTTGCCGTTGGCGTCGAACGTCGGTGACGGTTGAGGTTGATAGGAGCCGCTGGCCAGACCACCGTCGGTGCCCGGCGACATCGGGGTGTAGCTCTGGTCGGAGCAGGTGGAGTCGCTGTTGGACAGGTAAGGCCCGCTGGCGTTCCCACCCTGGAGGATCATCCGGAAGTACGAACCGGTCACGGTCCCACCTGCGCAGGACCCGGCCGTGATGGTGAAGATGCCGACCAACGGAGAGGCAGCGCCTGCGGGTGGTGCCAAAAGGGCCGTTGCCGCCGACACCAAGAGGAGTGCGATGCCGGCGCGGACAGTCAACGTGAGCACGCCCAGGCGCCTCATCACGAGCTCCGGGGCTCGAAGATGCCCTGCAGGTGCCAGTACCCGGTGAAGCCGTTGAAGGGTCCACCCACCACCTCGCTCGCCCAGGTGAGCACGTAGGCCCGGGTCGTCGGGTCATAGGTGCCCGACACCGGGGAGGTGAGGCCGGGGTGAGAGCCGTCGGGCTTGGGCGAGCCCTGGTTGAAGTACTGGTTGTTCCACGACGCCGACCAGGCCTCGATCTGACCGCTCAGCTGGCCGTTGGACACCGAGATGCTCGGGGCGGGGACGGAGAGACGGGTCTGTGGGTCGACGGGGTTGGTGGAGATCCCGAAATTGATGGCGGTGAAGGCCTGGGGGGCGACGATCCGGCCCGCCAGCGAGCTCCCGTCGCTCGAGAACGTCGGTGTCGGATCCGGCTGGTAGGAGCCGGTGAGGAATCCTCCGTCCGTCCCCGGGGTGGCCAACGTGTAGGTCTTGTCAGGGCAGACCGAATCGGGGTTGCTGAAGAAGGGCCCTTTCGAGACCGAGCCGCCGGGAGTGATCATCCTGAAGTACGTGCCCGTCGGTGAACTGCCCGAGCACGAGCCTGGGCTCAGCGTGAACGTGCCGACCAGCGCCTGTCCGCCGGTCGTGGTGGCAGTCGTGCTCGAACCGCCACACGCCGCGGCAGCGAAGGAGAGGGCGGCCAGGAAGGCGATGGAGACGATCCGTCTCATCTCTTCTCCTCCTCGGTCGCGCCTGCGGCGCCCGCCGTCGACTCGGGGAGGCGCAGGCCGATCCATCCGGCTGCTCCCAGGAGGAGCACGCCGGGGATGACGAAGAACCACGGGAAGAGCGCAAACGGTGGAAGGGCGGCCATGGCCTGGTAGTTCGGCACGTTGTCGCTCATGGCGCCGATCATCGGCGTCATGTCGTTCAGGATGTGGATCCAGTCGGCGTCGAGGGCATCGACGGCCGGGAACCGCTCGGCGATCTGGGGCTGCGAAAGGCCGGCCGACTCCAGCGCCGGGACGATGTCGAGGCGGATGGCGCCCTGCCCCGACGCCATGACCGAGAAGTCGTCCTGGATCTCGGTCACGTTGGCGGTCGTCTCGATGTCGCGGAACGCCGTCATCATGTGACCGCCGGCCGGCGCCCGGGAGAACATCTGGAAGGCCACAGGGGCGAGGACCAATCCGAGCCCGACGACGGCGACCAGCACCACCACTCCCGTGCGCCGCCGGCGCAATAACACCAGGCCCGAACCCAGCATCAGGATGCCCGGGATCACGAAGAACCAGGGGAACAACGAGAAGCTCGGCAAGGCGGCGACGTCCCGGTAGTTGCCGAGATTGCCCTGCACCTTGTCCAGAAGGCTGGTCATCTTCTGGTCGATGGCGGGCCACTGGGAGGCCAGTTGGCCGTAGGAGGGGTAGGCGCCGGCCAGGGACGCCGTCCCCGCCGCCTGTTGGAGATAGGGGCCGACGGAGCTCCCAACTTGGTCGACACCCGCCCCGATCACGGCGATCTCGTGCTGGTAACCGTCCAGCCGCGCCGTGGTCATGAAGGGCTTGAACTCGGTCAGCATCGAGGCGCCCTTCGGTGCCCGCTGGAACATCTGAAAGGCGAACGGGGCGGCGATGAGCCCGGCCCCGAGGACGATGACGAAGACGGACAACCGGCGGTAGGCGCGCCCCGATCGACGCGAGCCGGCGGGGCGTGTCGCGATCGCCCGGCCGGCGACGTCCGCCCCGCCCAGGCGGGCTGTTGTGACCATTTCGATGAAAATACTAAATGTGATGGATTACGTCAACAATGGTCCACCTGGAGGGCCGGGGCCCGGACCACGGGCTCGCCGGGAGACGTTGCGGCCCTCGTCGCTGGTGGCGGGGCCGGTCGTCAGCCCCGCTCGGGGGTGACCTCGGGCCCGAACAGCTTCTGGAACGTCGCCCAGAAGGCGTGGTCATCCGGCTCGCGGTACATGGCCATGAGCTCGTCCTCGGCAATGTTGTCCATGCGCTCGGCCACGCGCAGTGCGTCCGGGCCCACCATCCAGCGAAGCTTGGGACGCGTCGTGGTGGCCGCCTCCACCATGACCTGTGCCACGTGGTCCGGCATGGTGCCGTGCCGGGCTTGGGCCAAGAGGAACTCGACGAGCCGACCACCGATCTGGGCGTAGGTCGCCGAGGGCTGGGGGTAATCCTTGGTGAAGATGGGCGTGAGGACGAAGCCCGGCTCGATGATGGCGACCCGTACGCCGAAGGGCGCCATCTCGTAGGCCAGGGTCTCGGCCCAGCCCTCGAGGGCGAACTTCGAGGCGTGGTACGCGCTCTGGAAGGGCATCACCACCCTGCCGGCGACGGAGGTCGTGAACAGGAGACAGCCCTCACCTCGCTCGCGCATCTGGGGCAGCACCTGGCGGGTGCAGCGCACGGCGCCGGAGAAGTTCGTGTCCATGGCCCGGTGCAAGAAGTCCATGTCGGTGTCCTCGCACGAACCGGGAGCGCCGATTCCCGCGTTGTTCACGAGCACGTCCACGGGACCGACGCTCGAGAACAGCCGCGCCACCGACGCGTCGTCGGTCACGTCCAGGGCCTCGACCCGGCACGGAAGGCCTTCGCCGGCACCCGGATCACGCATGGTCGCCACGACGTCGAAGCCCGCTGCGTGGAAGGCCTCGGCGGTGGCCCGCCCGATGCCGGTGCTCGCCCCCGTCACCACCACGGTCCCGGTCATGTCGCCCTCTTCTCTGCCCCGTCGGGACCCTAGCGTCGGGGGTTCAGGGCTCGAGTCGTGCCGTGACGGCCACGGCGGCGTAGCGCATGGTGAAGCTCCCCCCCATCTGGTCGACGGCCGCCCCGATCGCTGCCAGGAGCTCCGTCAACCTGTCGGGCGAGAGCTGTGTGTGGCCTCCGAAGCTGGGCACCTGGTCGAGCCACTCGTCACGCGTGTACGTCCGCTCCCAGTCGACCCGCCACCGCTCAGGCTCCCCGAAGGGTCCGGCCGACGCCATGCCTTCGGCCGCCTTGGCGAAGATGACCGAGTACGACTCGAGCGCCGGTCTCGCCCACGGGTTGAACGGGAGATCTGACAGCCGGCTGTAGACGCCGGAGAAGGCTCGAGCCACGTCCCCAGAGGCGAGGAACACGTTCCAGAACACGGCAAGCCGGCCACCCGGCCGCAGAACCTGGGCCGCCTTGGCCGCCCCGGCGACGGGTTCGATCCAGTGCCAGGTCTGCCCGGCGACCACGGCGTCGAACGTCCGGTCGGCTGAGTCCCACTCCTCGAACGTCGCCACCTCCACGTCGAACCCGAGACGGCGTGCGTGCTCGGCCATGCGGGCGTCGACGTCGACGCCCAGCACCGTGCAACCCGCTGCCCGGAGCTGCCGGGCCACGATCCCAGTGCCGATGCCCACGTCGAGCACGTCGGGACCAGGGCTCGCCGCCACGATCCGCTCGATCAGGGCGTCGGGATAACGGGGCCGGGCCCGGTCGTAACGATCAGCGTCGGTGCCGAACGACTCGGCCACGTCGCGGGCGCGGTGAGCCTCAGGCTGGCTCTCCGGCGGTGGAGCGGCCGACACGGACCGACTCTAAGGCGGGTCCTGGCGGTGGCCGCCCGTGGAGCCGACCGGGGACCGGCCCCCGCGCTGGGCAGGTTGGGCCGCACGTCACCCAACCGTCACGCACCGTTCGCGTGGCCAGGATTTTCTGTCGAAAAGCCCGACATGACTGGAAACGCCACGAGCGAGCCCGTACCGTTCCCCCCTAACGGGTGCGTGGATGCCGGAGGTGGGGCACGACATGGGCGTACGCCTGCGGACGATGGCCTATACCGTCGGCGCCGCGGCAATCATCTGGTGGACGGTGCTTCCGGCCACCGGCTTGCTGTCCTCGGGCGTCTCAGGTGCGGCAACTCCGTGCACGCCGCCCACCGGGACCTTCGCGATCGCCATCTGCGGCAACCAGTTCATCAACCAAAACGGGCAAGAGGTCGTGCTCCGGGGGGTGAACACCGAAGGCACCCAGTACGACTGCGCCCAGAGCGGGGCCGGCTTCTACGACGACCCCACCATCACCGCCTCGACCGCCACCACCGCCGGCGACTACTCCACTGAGATCGACGCCATGCAGGCGTGGGGCATCAACGTGGTCCGGGTCAACCTGAACGAGGAGTGCTGGCTGGGGATCAACGGGGTGCCGTCTTCCACCTCGGAGACGGGCTTTCCCATCCCGGCCGGCGACACCTACGACACGTCTGTCAACGCCTACATGCACGAGATCGGTGAGTACGTCGACGCCCTGAACGCAGCCGGGATCTACGCCGAGCTCGACCTGCACTTGAACGCTCCGGGATCTGAGCTCATCAGCGACTTGGGCAGCATGGACGCCCAGAACCCCCTTCCCTCGTCTCCCAACTCCGACGACTTCTGGAAGTCGGTGGCCTCCTACTTCTCGGACAACCACGCCGTGATCTTCGGGGTGTTCAACGAGCCCTTCCCGCCCAACGCCGAAACGAGCGGGGACACCACCACCGGCTGGGACTGCGTCCTGAACGGCTGCACGGTCCCCGACTACACCAACGTGAACGCCAGCGATTACGACAGCACCGTCCCCACCACCACCTACGCCGGTGAGGGCATGCAGGCACTCGTCGACGACATCCGGGAGTACAACACCACCGCCCCGTTGCTCGTGGGAGGGCCGGACTTCGCCGGGGACATGGATGCCTGGCTCCAGACCTTCGACCCGGGCGGCGTGTCGATCGACCCCGACAACCAGCTGGCGGCCAGCGTCCACATCTACTTCCCCTCCGGCAACTCGCCGTGCTCGGTGACGACCGACGTCGCCACTGCCTGCCCCTCGGCCGGGGTGAGCGGTGGCTATGGGTCAAACGCCATCGTGGAGACCGCCCAGACGGTCCCGGTGCTCATCGACGAGGTGGGCGACGTCGGATGCGCCAGCACGAGCCTGACGCCGTTCCTCCAGTCGGTCGACGCCGAAGACGCCTCGGCCGGGGTGGACATCGGGTACGTGGGCTGGTCCTGGACCACTTCCAGCTGCGACCCCAACCTCATCACCAGCTGGACCACCGGGGCCCCCTCCACCATGGGGGCGGCGGAGTACTGCGAGCTCCTGGCGCTCGGCGTCGCCCCTGCCACCAACTCGCTCTTCTCCTCGTCCTCCACCTGCCCCGGGGTGACACCAGGTTCTGGCGCCTCCTCGACAGGCAGCAGCACCGGCTCGTCAACAGGTAGCAGTACGGGCAGCAGCACCGGCTCGTCGACAGGGAGCAGCACCGGCTCGTCAACGGGCAGCAGCACGGGTAGCAGCACCGGTAGCAGCACGGGGTCGTCGACGGGCAGCAGCACGGGCAGCAGCACGGGCTCGTCGACAGGCAGCAGCACGGGCAGCAGCACGGGCTCGTCGACCGGGAGCAGCACCGGCTCGTCAACGGGCGGCAGCACCGGCAGCAGCACCGGGTCCTCGACCGGCAGCACCGGGTCCTCCAGCAGCCTCGGTGGCTCGTGGTGGTGGTGGGCAGGCTGGTGGTGGGGCGGGAACGCGAACGGATGGTCAGGGGATCCAACGGGCACCACGTCGTCCT